>NZ_CP028960.1:613571-920357 GCF_003071365.1 Methyloceanibacter sp. wino2 | reverse complement strand
CAATCCTCTCGCATCCGGCGTCCTCAAGGGCCGATATCTCGTCGCCCATTTCGTCGCTGGAGACAGCACTTTTTAGGTACCCAACAATCACTGGCTATAACCTGCAAAGTTTGGATTCTGTAGGCTGTATTCTAAGGTCTGACCTGATCTATACTTGACACGTCCAAAGTGTGGCCCAGAGGGCACACTGCGGCGGAAATCTCAAGCTATCCGCCTGGCCTCGCCCTGTAGCTATATCTGTCCTAATTTTCAGCGACTTCTGAGATGAAACCTTCTGGTGATGCCCTCAAGATAGCGGCATTAAGACCACTTGGGTGTAATCCGTACACGTTTCAGTAGTATTAAAAAAGTCTCAAAAGCGAGATAGGTTAACGCTATTTACTGTATCAATACAAATCTCAGAACATTATGAATCAATATTCATAAGTAGACCTCAGTCAGAACCCCCCTATTAACTGCTCTCAGCAGCAACGAGTGCAGGTTACGGGGTGTGCCGTTGCTCGATTACTACTATTCAACGGCCCGTCAAACTGGGGGATGCAACATGAGGCGGATTTCAAGGAATTTGGAGAGTCAAGGCAGCCTAGGGGCTGGCGTGACTCAGCACTCAGAAGGACTTCATAGGGGCGCACGGCGTTTCGCAGCGAAGCTGATGTTCGCTGGGTCAAGCGTGGTGCTTGCGGGACTCATCAACATCGCGGTTTTGCCGGTCGAGGCACAGGCCCAATGTGTTGCCAGCATTGAGGTCCCAGGCGGTCTCAACTGTGTTGGGAACGGTGATGATTTCTTCCCTGGGTTCAACGGTGCCGGTGACTTCTACGTTGGTGCCTTTAATGGGAGCGGCAACGGCAACTCACTCTTTGGTGACGGTCAGACCATTCAGATTGGTGATGTCGGCATCGGCCTCGCCAATGGCAGCGGCAACGCCAACAATCTTTTCGGCGACACGCTCAATCTGTCTGTTTTGAACTGGCAAGTTGGCGTGGCTAACGGTAGCGGCAACGCCAACACGCTTGGCGGGGGCGATTCACTCAATGTGGCTCTCCTGAACTCGGAGGTCGGCGTTCTCAATGGGAGCCTGAATGCCAACGCCCTGGTCACCAACCCAGACCAAGACGACTACATCGAAGTGGTGAACGTCCAGGCACTCAACGATCACGCCGGCATTCTCAATGGAAGCGTGAACGGAAACACCCTATTCGGGAACACACTCGTCGTTTCAGCGGAGAACACGACCAGGGGCGTTGGCAATCTGAGCGCCAACGCCAACCGCGTCGGTTGCTCATCTCCGCTTGCGCCATTCCAAACGGACAATGGAAACTTCTCCGGCGACCCGGGATGTGAGGAGGGTGAAACCGAGGCCATCATGATCAACAACCAGGCCTTCGGGAACCTGAATGGGACGGGCAACGCCAACTCACTCAGCACCGGGGATTCCGAGTTGCTCATGACGAACAACTCATTTTTCGGGAACGCCAACGCGCTCGGCAACGGCAATGGTGCCGCTCTGCAAGGAGATGATCCGGCGGCCTTCGCGAGCATCAACAACAACTTCGTGACCGGCAACTTGAACGCAACCGGCAACGGCAACGGTGCAGTCATTCCAACTGACAGCAACGGAGACGGCAACGTGGACGGTTTCACGGGTGGTACCGGCAGCGCCACGATTAACAACAACTTCGTGGCCGGAACCGGGAACGCACTTGGAAACGGCAATGGCTACGATGGTAACGCTGAGGTCACCTTCAACGAGACCATTGGCGAGGGCAACCTCAGCCTCAACGGTAACGGTGACGTCACTGCTGAAGGCACAGAAGGCAATGCCAATGTCAGCGGCAACTTTGTCGTTGGCGCTCTCTCAGGGAGCGGCAACGGCAATGGTCTGGCAGACGGGGGTTCCGGCAATGCCGAAATCCTCGACAACACCATTCTCGGGAACGGCTCTGGCAGCCTGAACGGCAACGGGCCCGATGGTGAGGCTCACCTCATCCACAACGTGATCATCGGCGATGCGTCCGGTAGCGGAAACGAGAACCACGTCGAAGGCAACAAGATCATCGGTGATGGCTCGGGCAGCGGGAATGGAGACAACTTCAACTACAACACGATCATCGGAAACGGGTCTGGTACAGGTGCTGGTGACAACGTGTCCAACAACACGGTGATCGGCGATTGGTCCGGCAGGGGATATGGCTCCGGCTCGACCAAAAACATTGTTGTGGGTGATGAATCCGGAAACAACGTGGGAAGCAGCCAGAATGTCGTGACCGGAAACAGATCCGGCAATAACGTCAGCGGCAACCGTAACCTCACATACGGTAATCGCGCGGGCAACAACGTCACCGGCTTCGACAACATTGCAATTGGTACCAATGCGGGGAACGGCGTCTCGGCCGACAACACGATTGCTATGGGCACCAACGCAAAGGCGAAGGGACCCTCCGGTGTCGCTATTGGCTACAACGCCTACTCGGCGGGTCCGAATGCTACGGCATTGGGTGCCGGTGCTGCAGCGACTCAAAGGCACAGCACAGCCCTTGGCGCCGGTGCAAGGGCCACGAAGAGGAACCAGTTTGTCATGGGTACCAAGAATGACACCTACAAGACACCTGGCATCACCTCGGGTAAGAGCAAGGCGCGGCAATCGGGTCCCTTGGAGGTCGTCACCTCTGATGGCAAGGGCAACTTGGCAACCGATGGCGGCCAGATCTTCGGCCAGATCGATCAGGCCTTCCGGGACATCAGAAACAACCGGCAGGAAATCGACGGCAACCGTTCGGGTGTGGCTCTTGCGCTCTCAATGGAGAACCCAGATCTGACGGGGAACGAGACCTTCGGTACGGCCATGAACTGGGGTACCTTTGAGGGTGCCAATGCCCTCAGCTGGTCCTTCATTGGCGTCGTCGGCAACGATGTCATCTCCGAAGGTGACCGCTTGGCCCTCTCTGGCGGCTTCGGCGTAGGCTTCCAGGATGGAAGCGGCGACGATGTCTGGGGCGGCCGCGTCGGTGCGCAGTGGACTTGGGGCAATAACAACCCCAGCGTCTATCGGTAGACGAAAAGAAGGGAGGGCCGGCCTACTAGGTTGGCCTTTCCTCCCCCTGCTTTGCCATCGGGAGATGCGCTGAGGAGGCAACAATGAAATCCCGGCAGATGCCCATACGAGTGGGCGAACTGCGGGAAAGCCGCGTCCCTGGATAACTGGCTCCCTCAGCATACACGTTGAGGGGCCACTTTTTGTTGAGGCCGTTCCAATTGCGTAAGAACTGGCTTATCGCGACCGCCCTATGGCTGCTTCTGTGCAGTGTCCCGCTAGGCTCGGCGGTCGCTCAGGAGAAAAATGGGCCGGAGGGAACGCCGACGGACGAGCCTCAATCAGCCTCCTCTATCGCGGTGCCATCGAACGACCAGATCGTTGCCTTGGTTTGTTCGACGCTCATTTCACTCAATCAAGCAAATCTAACGGGCAACTACAGCGTTTTTCGAGAGTTGGGTGCGCCCGGGTTTCAGGTCGTCAACAGCTCGGGGCAACTTGCTGAGACCTTCGCTGAACTCCGGGATCGGAATTTTGATCTATCGCCGATAATCCGTATGCATCCTAAGCTGGTTCAAGCGCCCGCGATCGAACCGAACGGTATGTTGCGTGTAACGGGATTCTTTGCGACGCAGCCGGAGCGTTTGAACTTCGACCTAATTTTTCAGACCGTGAATGATCGTTGGCGGCTATTCGGTCTTGGCGTCAACACCTCGCCAGTCGAAGACGCAGGCCCCGAGCCGCAGATGTCCAAAGCGCCAATTGCAGAAGCGACGGAAAATCAAAGCGCCGTCGCGGCAGTAGCCACAGGCGGAGGCGTCAAGAAGCCAGTGTCTGGCGAGAAGCGAGAGCAGCCTTCTGCTGCTAATGGTTCCGAGCGATTGAAGATTGAGACGGAGGGCGCTGCCTCTGCCTCGCGCGAAGACAAGAACTCGTTCAATCCATTCGCTTGGTTCAGGTGAGGCGTGACTCAGGTGCCTGGGAGTGCTTGGCGTCGACGACTAGCACGTTCGCAAATGAGTGTAGTAGGCAATTGATCTGAATAGAAGATTCAGTCGGCGCAGGAAGTTGTGCACAGAGGCCGGTGCCCATTTCTGGCAGAAGTCACTTCTATTGAGGAAATCAATGGTCGGAGTGGCAGGATTTGAACCTGCGACCCCCTCGTCCCGAACGAGGTGCGCTACCAGGCTGCGCTACACTCCGCCACGACCAGAGATTTGGCTGGAAGAGGACCGTATATAGACGGCGGCGGGCCCGCCCGCAACAAAGAGGTGCGCGGTTTCGCGCAAAGTTTTTTGGCGGCGAATAGGCCGATCCATTGCCGAACGGCCCCGATGCTGGTACGACGGCAGCCCGCTCCGCCCGAAGCCGGGCCGCCGGTTGAGTCGCTTGGCTCGCGCGGTGATGGAGCGGCTTCCGAACAAGCGTGATGGGGCGTGGCCAAGCGGTAAGGCAACGGGTTTTGGTCTCGTGATCCCAGGTTCGAATCCTGGCGCCCCAGCCACCTAGTCGCGTGGTTTCCGGCTCTCTGTTGACCACCGCTAAACAGCCCCGAAGAAGTGCGGAAATGCGCCACTAGTCCGCGATGGTTCTGCCTAGTGAGAGCAGAGAGACGCGCACCTACGCGGAAGGTGGGGACCTTCTGGCGGTTTTTCTCAGTGGGCCGATTTTGGGGGTCACACTTTGCGGAGCGAGGATGGTGAGCACCATCAGCCTAGCATCATGATGTGTGTCGAGCTTCGGGCCGTACAGGTGGTGTGATTCGAGGTAGTCACCGGCAAGCCGGCGCACCCGGCTTGCCGGCATCAGGATGGCACCGCAGACATATCCGGCCTGCCATTCCATCCAGTCATACTGCGCTGCGCCGAGAATTTTGTCGCGCTTGCATATCTGCCGGTTCGCATCCGGATTGCGCCGGAGCAGATCGGCGCCCGGCGGCTGCGTGTCCCACAGATAGGCATGGAAGTGGACGTGCCCATATTCGTGGGCAAGCGTCGTACGCAGCCGGTTCTGGTAGCGCTCGTCCGCAGCGAGCACTTTCGATATCTTTACGCTGGGCTTGGCTCCGGGATGAAATTCCGTGACGCCCTCCACGTCGGTGCCGTACTTCGACAGGTCCGCAAAGAGGTCAAGATCTTCCGCCTCACGCTCGATCACCTGCGTGAGGTCGTTGGTCGAAAGTGGGAACTCGGCTTTGCCGTACTTGCCGGCCAGAAACTTGCTGACCACGTTCTCGCACTCACGGTCCAGCTCTTTCGGCTCATAGTGCGGCCGCTCCAAAAAACGCCCTGTACTATCCCGCACGTACCTGACCACTAGCGACGGCCTCCACGCGCGGGCCCTGTCTTGCGAAAGGCTGTCATCGCCGCAGCGACTTCGTTTGCGGTCATTTTCTTTCGACGCACGTCCTCCGGGAACCGGCCGGCCAGATAGTAAAGCCAGTCCACCTCCAGTCCGAGGGCAACGGCAAACTGCTTCACCATGCGATCCGATGACGGGCTTCGCCGGTCATGTTCAATATCATTCAGGTACTGCACGGATATTGATTCTCCGTTTTCACGCTTGATACGCGATGCTACGTCCTTCAGGCCCAATTCCTTTTCCTTGCGTGCGGTGCTGATAGCGCGCCCAAAAGTTGTTTCACGCTCGCTCATAGACCCTCCCTGGTACAAAGCGATTACGCGGATCAGCGTAAATTCAGGCGGAGTTCTAGTCAAGGTCAGTCCGAATTGTCCGGCGAACCGATTTGCGGTCTCGCTCCATTGTCAGCGGTAACCTGATTACTCCATAGAAGCGGGATCCGGAGCCCAGTCCGGGCTAGACGCTTCGCCGTCATTTCTGTCGGCTGTCGTCCTTCCAATATCGTCTTTGTGATCTCCGGCGAGAGAAAAGCCAAACAGATCACTCGGGTCACATAGGCCCTATCGAGCCGCTCCGCACGCGCAATGGCGCCGATTCCGTCTGCTTCTCCTCGAACGATCTGACCGAACCAATCATGCGCTCGCGCGAGCGCCTTTTCGAGGTTTGGATCGGGCTCGGCGGCAGCGGCCTGCTGGTTTAGGACGACCAGCTTTGCTTCGACGCCCCGCCGCCTAAACCTCACCGGCGCCTCAATCTTAATCGATCCACGGCCCTTCACCACAGATGTGGCGACAACTTCCTGATTGAGTAACCGCGCGGCAATAGCCTTGCGTGCCATCTCAATCGCTACCTTGTCTTGCGCGACCGTGACGCGCCGCACGAGAGCAGCAACGACCTCCGCTTGGCTGGCGGCGGACCTCGCCACGCACGCATCAGCCAATCGTCCTGCTTGCGCGAGCGCGGCCGACACCTGATCTGGCGATCTCTTCTTGGAGGGCAGGGCACCGAGCACCTTGCCGCGGTCTCTGAGAAAGGCGGCCAGTTGACTGAGTACCAACTGCTCGATCTCATGCGCGGGAAGGCGCCAGCCTTTGGCCCGCAACCCAGCTTCGCTTCTGTTGCCCTGACGGTCGACTTCCTGTTTTTCGGCCTTGGGCGCCACCAGTGACCGCTCAACATAATACCGGTACCGCCGCCCGTGGTTGACCGCATGGGACGGCGTGAAGGGAACGCCTTCCGCCGTGAAGAGGAGACCGGCGAGCAGGCTGGGGTGCTTGGAGCTGGTGCGGCCGCGCTGGCGACCGGCGTTGACCTTTAGCTTTGCCTGGACCTTCTCCCAGGTCTCGGCACCGATGATCGCCTCATGCTCCCCGTCGTAGCTGGTCTGGCGGTGGGGAATCCGGCCGATATAGATGGGACTCGAGAGGATGCGATAGAGGTGGCCGCGGCTGAAGGCGCTGCCGCCCGTTCGGCGTCCATCGGTCAAGCCACGTATCTTGGTCTTGAGACCGAGGCGCCGGGTTTCCTCTAGAAGGTTTCGGACGCTGCCGAGTTCGAGATAGAGCGCAAACAGCCGCCTGACCGTCTTGGCCTCCTCGGCATTGATCTTGAGCTTCCGGTCGACGGCGTCATAGCCAAGCGGCACGGCGCCGCCCATCCACATACCCTTCTTCTTTGAGGCCGCGATCTTGTCGCGGATGCGCTCGCTCGTCACCTCGCGCTCGAACTGGGCGAATGAGAGAAGCACGTTGAGGGTGAGCCGACCCATGGAGGTCGTGGTGTTGAAGGCTTGCGTCACCGAGACGAATGAGACGCTATGTGTGTCGAACGCTTCAACGATCTTCGCGAAATCAAACAATGACCGCGTCAGCCGGTCGATCTTGTAGACCACGACGATGTCGACCTTGCCGGCGGCGATGTCGTCGAGAAGGCGTTTGAGGGCAGGGCGGTCCATGGTCCCACCGGAATACCCACCATCGTCATAGTGGGCGGTGAGGGCGTGCCAACCTTCATGGCGTTGACTGGCGATGAAAGCCTCGCAGGCCTCTCGTTGCGCATGGAGTGAGTTGAACTCCTGATCGAGACCTTCGTCGGATGACTTGCGGGTATAGATGGCGCAGCGGGTGCGCTTCGCACGCGCGTTGGTTTTAGTCATCGGCCGGCGCCTCCTTGGTGCGGCGCTTCAGACCGAAGAAGGCCCAACCATTCCAGTTTGTGCCGGTGATGGCGCGGGCGATGGCGCTGAGGCTTGGGTAGGTCTCGCCGCGCCAGGCGAAGTCCTTGTCGAGCACGAGCACCTCGTGCGTCTCTCCGTGCCATTCGCGGAAGAGCTTCGAGCCTTTGCTCAACCTGCGCCGTTGCGGTCTAGATGACTTGCCGTTCGTCTGACCGGCCTTCTTGAGGAGCCGCCGCGTCTCGGAGTCGAGACCGCCGTAGACTTCGGCCTGGAGCCCGTAGGCCACGGCGCGGACCAGGAACGCTCGGCTGGCGTGGTGTGGCACGTGGGGGCTCCACAGCCGTCGCCATTCCGCCTCGAGCTCGGCCCGCGGGCAGTCGGGCAGGGCATTCACCCGTGCGACAAGATCCGCCTCGGCTTGAGCGGAAACTCGCCCGCGCCGCTGTGGGCGCGGGTGAGGGGACTGAGGCCGTGACATGACCTAGGCCTTGGCTGACTTCGTTGGGGCGATGCGGTAGCGGCGCACGCCGTTCTTGCCGACTTCGGAGACAAGCGGCAGCTTGAGCTTCTTCTTGACGAGGCCGGAGAAGAAGCCGCGCACCGAATGCGGCTGCCAGTCGGTCTCGGCAACGATGTCGTCGATGGTAGCGCCCGACGTCCGGCGCAGCATCTTGAGCACAGTCTCCTGCTTGCTTTGCGACGGCGCGGCGCGCTTCTTGGATTTAGGAGCTGAAGCGGTCCGCACCTTGCTGCGCGATCTTGCGTCCGTCTTGCGCTTGCGCGGCATACTCGCTGCCGCCTGCGAGGGTTTTATCTCCTCCGTCTCGTCGATACCGAGGGCGAGCAGCCCGGCCTTGGTAATGAACAGTCCAAGAGGACGGCCCTCTTTGTCACGGCGCCATTCAGGTGCGCCGGTGTTGGCTTGCCTTTCCTCGGCCAGCTTTCGCTTGCACAAGATGTCGACCATGACTCTGTTTTGAGCGGCGCCCTTCGAAGCCAACCTTTCGGGCAACGGGAGAAGTGATCCGTCAGGGCGTTGAGCCGCGGCGCTGAGGATCACGAGCTGCGCGTCGCTGAGCTTGGCGGTTGCGTTTTGGGCTTTTGACATAATTGCCTCCATCGTGGCGCGCCGGCCCGATGCCGGCGCTTTCCACCGCCCACAGCCCGGCCAGGAGGCCAGGGGAGGCGCTGACGGAGGCTTCTGCCCGTCGCTGCGTTGGTAGCATGCACGCTCGCTTCGCCGCTGAAGTCCAGTCGAAAAAAGGGGGCGGCGCCTAGGCGCCGCCCCGACCCTTCTGAAGGGTGAATGCGCAGACTCAGTCGCTCATGGCCGCCATCAAGGCCGAGGTGTAGTCGCTCACTTTGCAGGCGAGCGCCTGGCTGAGGGAGTCGACCTGGTCGTCATGCTTTCCCCTCGGGAACGCGAGCAGCTCGGCTAGTAGATCAGCCATGAAGGGCGCATTTCGTGGGAAGAAGACGTGACCCGCCTCGAACTTTGCAAGCTGGATGAAGAACCTCATCTGCTTGTTGTGCTCGACCTTCACGGCCTCGATGCGAAACCTCCCCTTCGAACGGAGGACCTGCGCGAGCGCGATTCCAACAGACGCATCTTCGACCAACACTTTTGTCGGCTTGAAGCGTTCCGCATGTGCGAGGGCAACCTGCTGAAGGCGAGGAAAATCGAAGCGTCCGCGAAGGACGTCGAGGAGATAGTAGTCTTCGCCGTCGACCAAGATCGTCGTGCAAACAGAGTAGTCATTCTGCTCGCCGTCCTTAGCGGCAGTGTCCCAACTCTGAATGACCTTTGTTCTCGGCTTCCGTGCAGGCGCCACATCGTAATGGCGGATCCATTCGCGCTTGAGCATGGCGCCGCCTTCCGGGATCGGTGCCTGCTGATACTGCGCGCCGAAGTCGTAGGTCCCGAGGTCATTCTGGAGGACACGTAGCATCTGGATCGACTCGTGCTCCGGATGCAGTGCCGTCCCGGCACGCCGATAATGGAACTCGTCGTCGCCGATCGGCACCTGCTCGTCGACCTCGGCGATCGCCGGCAGGCTCAGGACTTCCCAATGACCGGACCCGCCCATGAGATGACCGGAAAGGTCGTCCATGTGAACACGCTGCGTCACGACGATAATGGCGCCCGTCTCCTTATTATCGAGGCGCGACATGAGCGTGTTGGTGAACCACTGGTTCAGGCCGTCGCGCCGGGTCTTAGATAGGGCATCCACCGGCTTTTGTGGGTCATCGAGGATGATCATATTGCCGCCGAGCCCGGTGAGGACACCGCCGACAGACGTGGCCTTGCGGAACCCCTTCAAGGTCGTCGCGGCCTCGTCGTCGAGACTGCGGCTCAGCCGCATCTGCGGAAACGCGCGGGCATACCAAGACGACTCGACGATCGACCGGAAATCCCGGGCATGCTTCAAGGACAGCTCGCTGCCATAGCTGATCGAGAAGATACGCTGACGCGGGTCATGCCCGAGGACAAACGCCGGAAATGCCACCGACACCGTGATCGACTTCAGGTGCCGTGGCGGCATATTGATGATGAGACGATTGATCTCGCCGCGGCGGATGCGCTCGAGCTGATAGGCGATGGCCCGGATATGCCAGTTCGGCAGAAATGGCATGCCCGGGTTCAGCGTGAGCACGCTGTACTTCAAGAAACTCTCGAAATCACTCCGCAAGGCGAAGTCGAACAAATCGCGTTCGCAGATCCCATGCATGGGATTACTCCTTTACAGGTTGGACTTTGGGGGGAAAGCGTTTGGCGAACTCTTCCAGGATCGACTGTTCGTCGTGGCCGAGCGGTTCGCCGTGCTCGGTCTCGTCGCCTTCAATCAGGCGATAGCGATTCAGGAGAAATGCCATCGCCTTGAGGTCGCCCTTCAGGGCTGCCTCGAGGCATCGAAGCAACAGAGCTTCCAGCCTCGAGATCTTGCGCGCTCGACCACCTTCGCGAACCTCCATGCGCTGATGCATGATTTCGCGAAGGATGGTGGCTTCATTCTTCGCCCCCTTCGGTCGTCCCTTGGGATTGCCACTAAGGCCGGGCTTGAACTGGTGCTTCTTGGGCGGTTTGCCGTACCCAACCTCGTAACCACCGCCAGCAGCCTTGGTTTGCGCCTTCTTGGAGTGCTTGGGCTTGGTCATGACCGTCGTCCTCCTTTTGGAGGCTGAGGAGCCTCGCTCGCACCGGCGGCAAGGGCGTCGAAAGTCTGGCCGGTGCCCTCGAGGATCGCGTCGCGCTTGGTGAGCTTCTGCCACCGCCGGATCGCGACGTCGGCGTAGAGAGGGTCGATCTCTAGGCAAAAAGCCCGCCGGCCGGTCTGCTCGGCGGCGATGATCGTCGTCCCGGAGCCGGCGAAGGCGTCGAGGACGATCGACCCGCGGCGCGAACAGTCCCGCATCGCATCGGCGATCATGGCGACCGGCTTCACGGTCGGATGCATCGCCAGCTCGTCCATGCGGCCAGCCCGAAACGTGTTCACGCCGGCGTAGCGCCACACATTCGAGCGGTTGCGACCTCCGCTCCCGAGCCCGAAATTGTTCATGTGCGGTGCCTGGCCGTGCTTGAAGACAAAGACGAGCTCATGCTCGCTTCGGTAAAAGCTGCCCATCCCCGGGGTGCTTTTGACCCAGACGCACATATTTTTGAGCTCATCGAACACCTCGGCGCCGGCGTTCGTGAGGTCGGAGACATGCCGCCAATCCATAAAGACGTAATGGATCGCGCCATCGATCGAGTGATCGGCGCAAAGCCCAAGTGTGTCCTTGAGAAACCCCTCGAACTGGGCCGAGGTCATTTCGCCGGAGGCGCAGGCAAATTCACGGCGCTTGATACGGCCGCGGCCACCGACATTGCCCTGGATCTGGACGTTGTAAGGGGGATCGTGGATGCCCATCTCCGCGACCTCGCCCGTCATGAGCTGCGCGAAGGCGGCGTCATCCCGCGCGTCGCCGATCAGAAGCCGATGTCGGCCGAGTATGAAGAGGGCTCCAGGCCAAGACACGGCCGGTCCCTCTAGAGGCTCAAGCGCTTCATCGGCCGGATCGATCGGATTCTCGGCGAGAGTGTCAAACACGGCATCGATCTCGGCCGGTTCGAAACCGGTGATCGACAAATCAAGGCCAAATGCCGGCAGCGCCAACTCGAGCTCCCCGAGCTCAAGCGAGAGGATCTCGATATCCCAAGCGCTCTTGGTCGCCAGCTGATTGTCGGCGAGCGCGTAAGCCCGAAGTTCTGTCTCCGAAAGGTGCGAGACCCGGATTACTGGGATCCGCTTCAGACCAAGCTTCTTTGCTGCGCGCCACACCACATGGCCCGCCACGATCCGGCTCTGCTCGTCGACCACGACGGGCTTGATCACACCGAAATGCAGCACCGAATTCGCGACGGCTTCTTCTTGCGCCTTGTTATGAGCGCGCGCGTTGCGCTTGGCTGCCTTGAGGGAAGCCGGCGGCAGCATCTCCACCACCCACGGCAGCTTCACCGCAAGTGCGCTATCAGAAACCGCATTCTGGGTTTCAATTGTGCGAGACTGTATCAAGCGTTTTGACATGATCACCTCAATGCAAGCGGTGGAGGAGAGGCGGGAGCGCCAAAGCAGGCCAGCAACTGCACGGCCTATCGCGTTGCGATTTAGAAGTAGAGATCACGCGTTGCCCCTCCCGCGCTTGCTCGGCATCGTTTTCGCCAACGCAGTTTGGAAGTCGTGGGCCAGCCTCGTCAGTTCCATAACAGTTATTGATCGACCGGGTTCACGGGGAAACTGCGGCGTCTTTGCATCCACGACCGCAACCTCTGGAACGTCATTTGTTTTGGCTCCTAGAGGGCGCCCCATACTCGAAACGACCTGAAAGTAAACTGGACGAGTCGATGAGACGGCGAGATCGCCTGGTTTGGCCTTCGCCAAAATCTCTTCCCAGTCAAACAACTCCTGCGGATTCCAGCTCAAAATTTCGAAGTGCTTCGGCTCGAGATGAGGGCGTACCTGACGAAGGATCTTGACGACTGTACGCTGCGTCCATCGATGTAAGAGCTCGACGCCCAGACGCATGGCGAAAGCCTCATAAGCCGAAAACAGAATCTCAACACCACTTCCGGGGGCATCGCTTGAAAAGAATGCATAATTCGCTTGCTCCGGATCGCTGGATCGCGCTTTGCGCTTGAGTTGCCGATCGGTATCCAGCAGCCGCTTCACGGCCGTTTTCAATGTCTTAGAGGGAGTAGATCCCTCGCCGAGCATCATCGAAATTGCTTCCAGAACTTGATTGCGCTTGAAGCTAGCCATTGAAGTAACGATCCGGGTTTCATTCATTCATATAGATCGGGAGTTTCGTCGGCACAAGGTGCAGTCTAAGCTTTGCGAGTACTTGGAAAGGAGATTAGAAGCGGGCCAGTGGCTACCCGGCCCGAGGGAGGCGACAATGGCTGCACTTCTCTACGGTGCGTTCTGTTACATCCTCTTTCTGCTGACGTTCCTCTACGCTATTGGCTTCGTCGGCAACATCTTCGTTCCCAAGACCATCGACAGCGGCGAGCCGGGTCCAGTTATCGAGGCCCTGGTGATCAACGTCGTCTTGCTCGGCCTCTTCGCTGTTCAGCACAGCGTTATGGCGCGTGCGGGCTTCAAGCGCTGGTGGACGCGCATCGTGCCGCCCGCAATCGAGCGCAGCACCTACGTGCTAGCGACGAGCCTGATCTTGATCCTCATTTATTGGCAATGGCGTCCGATGCCAGAGGTGGTCTGGAACGTGACCAACCCAGTCGGCGCAAGCATACTCGTCGCGCTCTTCTGGCTCGGCTGGGCCATCGTGCTGGTCAGTACGTTCCTAATCAATCACTTCGATTTATTTGGCCTGCAGCAGGTCTACGCGCATTGGCGCGGTACTAAGTCCGAGCCGCCCGGCTTCGCCACGCCGTTGCTCTACCGCTATGTACGCCATCCGATCTATTTCGGGTTCCTGCTCGCCTTTTGGGCCACACCGGTGATGACGGTCGGCCATTTACTGTTCGCCATAGCGACGACAGGCTACATCTTCATCGGCATCTGGCTCGAGGAACGCGACCTCGTAAACTTTCACGGTGACGCCTACGCGCAATACCGCCGACGTGTCTCCATGATCGTGCCGATGCCCCCTCGAAAAAGCTGACCAGGAGGTCCGCTAATGGGATGAAGCGGACCACCTAGGTGGCCAGCCCAAAGGCAGCTTTCGACCCAAAGTGGTCGGAGCCAGTCTGGCCCCTTCAGGAATGAATCACTGATGAATTCCACTTGATCTGAATTTCTTTCACTGGTTGCATCTGGCTAATTTCCCTTCAGTGCCGGCAATAAGGGAGAGGCCCATGAGCGGGGATGTGGGGCGCGGCGCCTGTTTGCGCCGTATCGGCTGTTTTTGCTTCGTTTTTGCAGGGGTTCTGATCGCGGCTCAGGCCGCGCAGGCACAGTTCTATGTCCGCTCACCGGACGTGGAGAAGGGCGAGCTCAAACTGGAAGAGCATGGCGCGATCTATTCGGGTCCGGGTGAGGACGAACGCCGCCGCCAGTCTCACGAATTGGAAGTGAAATACGGTTTCACCGATCGGCTAGAGGGCATCGCTGAGCTAACCGGCCGCGAGAACATCGGCGACAGCCTTAAGTGGCAGAGGTTCGAGCTCGGCGGACAGTACGAGCTGATGGAGCGCCACGGCGATGGCTGGGGCCTCGCTTTTCGTTCTCTATACGAGTGGGCGCTACAGGACGGCGATCCCGGCGAGATTCTGTTTGGCCCACTCGCCAAGTACGTTCACGGCCAGGATTCGGCCACGGTGAATGCGTTCTTCATCGGCCAGGTCGGCGATCACCGCGAAATCGACAGCCTGGAGCTCAAATTAAACTGGCGGCTGAAGCACGAGTTCAACGAGACGTGGGGACTGGGCGTCGAAGGCTACAGCGAGATCGAGGACCTCTCACACACCGGGACCTGGGACGAGCAGAAGCATAGGGTAGGGCCGGTCGCTTATTTGGAACTGGAAGGCATGCCTAAGTGGGAGTTCGCTGCAGGCACGCTCTTCGGCGTGTCCGATGCGACGTCAGATATCACCCTAAAGTTCGACATTGAAGCCGAATTCTAGGACAGTGGGTTGTGGAACAGACTAGGCTAAGTCCTGTTTTTGCGGCACTTTGGAGCGTAAAGAGCAGCTCGGGCCTTGCTCGACTTCTGAAGGCCCTTGCTGCTCCCTCCGAGTGTCGAGCGTCGAGCGTTACAGCCGTCTGTGATTGCGCTCCTTTTTCTTTCTGGGATCGTTCGGCTCTCCTGGATTCCAATCCTCGATGAACACGATCGCCGCTGCAGCCACATACGAGCGTCTGATGCACAACTCAGTGCTACGAGGGATCCAAGGCTAAAGCATGTAAGCTTAGGCGAAGCGGTCACTTGGGCCTTCCCGCGATCCGGCAATCCGAGATGATTTCCATTAGACTGTTTGCCCGCTGTCACCCAAGGAATCCAAAAAGGGTATAATGAACAGCACTCCGACATCTGAAGCCGTTCGGCTGAATCACGGTTGCGCTTGCATTACTCTGGATCGTGAGGCTCTCGGCCGCGCGCTCGACGCAGAGGCCGAAGAGTCTGGGTTCAGCCAGCGGCTCATGACTGCGCAGCCCCACGCCTTTTCCGATGTCCCTGTTTTCCTCTCAGGCGACGAGTTCGCAAAAATGGAGCAGGTGGTAGAGGCGATTGAGCAGGTGAGTGGCCTAGAACGGTACAGGCAAGCGGTTTTAGCGTGGGCTCCTGACATCGCTCGCCGAGATTTCGGTCCAGCCGGAGCGCTAATGGGCTACGATTTCCATCTCGGCGAAGACGGCCCAAGCCTTATCGAGATCAACACCAACGCTGGAGGCGCGTTTTTAAATGCGGCGCTGGGCCGAGCGCAGATGGCGTGTTGTGGAAACGCTATTGAATATTCGGGGGAGCATTACAGCTTCGAAGATCTTGCCTTCAACATGTTCCTGGCGGAATGGGGCCGACAGGGCAGAACGGGGAAGCCGAGAACTATCGCGATTGTCGACGACGTTCCCGAACAACAGTTTCTTTTCCCCGAGTTTACTCTGGCGCGCGAAGCGCTAAAGCAGAGGGGGATTCCCAGTGTCATTGCTGATGCGCGGCGTCTTCACTACGGAGGCAAGAGGCTCACCTTTGAAGGAGAAGAGATTGATCTTGTCTACAATCGTCTTACAGACTTCGCGTTGGAGTGGCCTGAGCATCAAGCGCTGAGGCAGGCATATGAAGATGGCGCGGTTACGCTCACTCCAAATCCTCATAACCACGCCCTCTTGGCCGACAAGCGCAATATGTCCGTGCTTTCGGATTCAGATAGGTTGGAGAGCTGGGGAGGCGCTGGGGAAAGGCTTGCTCGGTTGCAGGCTGTGCCGCCCACGGTTCTGGTGACGTCTGAAAATGCTTCCGACCTCTGGGAGCGACGCAAGACATTGTTCTTTAAGCCTAGCAGCGGCCACGGCAGTAAGGCCGTCTATCGCGGTGACAAGCTTACGAAGCGAGTCTGGTCAGAGATCCTAAAGGATCAATACGTGGCGCAGCATCTAGTTCGGCCGAGTGAGCGCCTTGTCATGGTCGATAGAGCACCTGAAGTGCGCAAGATCGATGTGAGACTTTACACGTACCAATCGCGTACGCTGATCGGTGCTGCGCGAGTTTACCAAGGGCAGACTACAAACCTCTCCACTCCTGGAGGAGGATTCGCACCTTTGTTTATTGTTTAGCGGCCAAGATGTCAGCCTTGGCTTCTAGCGGGCTTAGCTGCCCACTCATCGTTGCACCGACACGTTACGACTTTCAGCCCCGCGGAAATCTGCTAGAGTAGAAGTGCCTTCAATGCCCCCAAGGCTGGAAGGCATCAACTGGAGGGCGCCTTTGCTTTAGCAAGGCGCCCTTGCTTCATCAATGTTCTGACTCAAAGCGAACATGGGCAGCCTTCGGCGGCAGCTCGCCCGGTGCTTCAATCGATAATGTCGCGCTTCTGAAGGCATTCCTCGCGGTTGATCTCTCCGCGAGCATAGCGTTCTTCCAGCACCTTAATGGTCGGAGAACGCTGATCTAGCGATCCTTGATTATCAGCAAGTGGTCGAGAGCGGACGAACCACACCGCGACCGCAATGATTACAGCAAGGACTATAAGCCAGAATATGAATCCGAAGCCCATGTCACTGCCATCCATCATCTAGCCGTGGTCATAACCCCAGACTCATTGATCGGTATCAATCAAGAGTTACAGGCGCAGGGTGGTCATATTGGGAATTCCGCTCTTGACCCCAAGTGGACATATATTTACGGCGACCGTTTTCGGTCGAGAACCCTTGGGCCGGTCGCCAAATACGCGTCGACCGCGTTTCGGCTAGAAGGGCGCTTGTTGGCGCCGTGTGTCTAGAGCAAGATCTCCGTCGCGGTGACGAAAGGAGGCAGACTCTCAGTGAGTTCAAGCACGCGTCCCAGGTTCTCGACTACTCTGCAGCGATGCTTGCGCCGGTCTGGCGCATATCTACTTCTCTCAGCTGCCTCTCACGAATCGCGATGTAATCACGTGTGAAGGGAACGGCGTCTAGACGTTTAGCAAGTTGGATCTGGAAGACCATTAGTCCGCCGTGCCTAAACCCACATGTTGCCGACGTATCGGGAATATTGGAGATAACCATGTTTGATCACTCCGCGCATGTGCCCGAAAGGACTGCCGCAAACGAGCGAGCGCTCAAAATTTCGGGTTGGCTTACGGGCGTATACTTCCTGATTGAATTGGGCATAGGGCTGTACACGGGCTCCGTGGCAGTCACCTCCGACGCTTTTCACACGTTCTCTGCCGTCGGCGGTGTGGTGCTGGCCTTCGTAGCCATGAGGATAGCGCGCCGGCCAGTTAGCCTCGATCGGACCTTCGGGAGCTTCCGCGCTGAGATAATCGGTGCCCTATTGAATGGTGTCTTCCTCGCCGGCATGGCTGTGCTGGTGCTCGTCATGGGAGCGATGCGGCTAAGGCATCCAATTGAGCTCCCAACGACACCACTGTTGGTAGCTGCCGGCGGTGGTCTGCTGACAGAGATAATATCGATACGGCTACTCTACAGCGGTCAAAAGGGCGACCTCAATCTTAGGGGCGCGTTCTGGCACGTTATGCAAACCTTCATTGGGAGCATATTGATCCTCATTACCGCTGCCGTGATCTACGTCACCGGGTTCGTCGCCATTGATCCCATTCTGGGCATGGCCTTCGGCCTCGTGTTGCTGGCTGCATCATGGGGCATCATGCGCGATGCGTTGTCGATTCTAATGGAGGGAGCGCCGAGGTCTATTGACCTCAACGAAGTAGCTGTCGCCCTCGGCACGCTCCCGGATGTCCAAACCATCCATCATATGCATGCATGGAGTCTTTCATCCGATAAGAACGTATTCTCAGCGCATATCGGAACCGACAAGTTCGACCAAGCAGACACACTTTTAGAACAGGCGCATCGCGTGTTGCGTGATCAATTTGGCTTCTACTTCTCGACCTTGCAGGTCGAGACGAAGTGTCTGGATGAGGACCATGCAAGGGAGGTAGATATCTCAACCCTTCTAAGAAGATAACCATGCGGGCAGCAACTGGCGTTGGCGCCTTCGCACATGCACAAGGTGGAACAAAGGATCTAACGTTGTCGGGAGGAGGGTGCGATGTTATTGCGGCAATTTTGGCATTATCGCTCGTGGTGGCGACGTTCCTATTGCATTTCTTCGTTCTGCGTTGGCTCTCTGGGAGTATGGCTCGCATTCCAATGACGGCAGGGGTTCGCATCATGGTCATCGTCTTGGTGGCGCTCGCGGCGCATCTTGGCGAGATAAGTTTGTATGCAGGTGCTTATGCACTCGGTGATAGGGTGCTGACCGTAGGTAGCTTGGGCGGCGTAAGGATCGCCGAGCCGCTCGACTATTTCTATTTCTCTATCGTGAGTTACACGTCCCTCGGTATCGGCGATGCATTTCCCAACGACCATCTCCGCTTCATCACTGGTGTCGAAGCCCTGAACGGGCTGTTGCTGATCACCTGGTCCGCTACCTCGCCATGGGACGCCTATGGCCATGGCAGCCTTGCGCTGAGTCCAGTGGTCAAGGGGATCTGTAAGCAACAAAAGGATGAATCACATGCATGCGAGAGACATCATGACGCCAGACGTTGTCACAGTAGATCCGGAAACGGATTTGGCGTCCATTGCAAAGATCCTGATTAGACACCGAATCAGCGCGGTGATCGTTGCGGATGAGCATGATCACGTTTTGGGTATCGTAAGTGAAAGTGATCTTATGCGGAGCGCAAAACGGGATCCTGGGCGTGGTTGGTGGCTTTCTCTCGTTGCAGATCGAGGGGCGAAATTCGTGCACAGAGAGGGGGTCCGCGCAAAGGACATCATGACCCAAGACGTAATCTGTACGACCAAAGACGCGTCTCTGTCAGAGATCGCCCGTCTCCTCGAGTCTAACCACGTAAAACGCGTACCCGTTCTCGAAGGGGGGCAAATTGCGGGCGTCGTTAGCCGGGCAGATGTACTGCAAGGTCTGGCGGCCCTCCGTGGTCGGGAGGAAGAGCCGACGATCGAAGATCTGAACATTCGTATGGGAATCGTGGAGTTGGTGAAGCGGCGGGGGGGCGTGTCAATGCAATCGGTGAATGTAGTTGTACTCAGTGCGGAGGTGTTTCTTTGGGGAATTGTGGAGGACGATGAGGATAGGGTCGCTGTCGGTGATGCGGCCGAGGCGCTTGTAGGAAGCGGTAAAGTGCACAATTTTCTGAGTACGCTTCCCGAAGTGGCGCGGGGACTGCGTAAAATTTGAGGCGTGGCACCCGCAACTGAAATGTAGAGCAATCCAAGTGGAGATGGCGCAACTTTGTGGCATCTCGTGCGTTATGGACCCGTCAACTACGTGAGCACCCCCCCCCCCCCCCCCCCCCCCCATCCGGAGAAATTTGGACATGAGCTACCTACGTTTCGGCGCGATGATCGCCACATCGACGATTATCATGTTTGTCCTGATGTATTTAAACACCTTTGCCTTTGAGCACATATTTTTTAGCGAAACGCGCACCTATATGGCGCTTCTTATGGGAGCGACGATGGCGGTAATCATGCTCGGCTTCATGCTGAGCATGTACGAGAACAAGAGCCTCAATGCAGCGATCTTCGTCGGGGCCGCAATTGCTTTTGTACTTTCTCTCTACCTAGTCCGAAGCCAGGTTACCGTTGATGAGGTGTCTTATATGAGGGCCATGATCCCACATCATTCAATTGCGATCATGACCAGCGAACGCGCGGATCTTAGAGATCCTCGAGCTCGCAAGCTGGCTGACGAAATCATCGAGGCGCAAAGGCGGGAGATCGCCGAAATGCGCTATCTCATTCGTGAACTTGAGAAAAAGGATGACTAAGCCATGATCACACGAGCGTTTCTCACGGGAATGACTGTGGTCGTCCTAGCGCTCTCTGGGTGCGCGGAAAATGAGCACCCCGGGAATGACCGAGGTGCCGATAGGGCCAAAGATAAGCCAGTTGCCGATGTCGTGTCGGCGGAAGAGGCCGTGCGGCTCGCCGATGTTTCCTCGACATATCCGCAGACAATGCCTGAAGAGGAGTACGCTAAAGTGGTAAGCGGACCAACCTGCCGCTTTAGCTATACCCGAGTGGGTGATCCCGTTCTAGTGGTAGAGACTAGTGGTGCGGACACCAGCCAATCACCGGCCGTTATGAAGCTCCACGGAAAGCTTTTTAAGCTGCAAGCCAAACGCAGCACCGGCACTACTCGAGCAAACGGCGAAGGAATTGCGGCCGCGGTGACGCCAGATGGAGAGGGCGAGGAACTGCGCAACGCCGAGCTGCGGTTTCGGATACAAGGCGCTGGGGAGATCGGCTACTGGGGCTATTACGCGTGCAGTTGAGGGCGGCAAAGCTAAGTCCTAACTCACGCGTCTCCCGAGTCTATTCAGTCGGCGCGCTGGTCTTTTGCTCAACTACTGTCGCTGCCAGCGGCTTGGGCACAAACCACTTGTAGACGGCGGGAATCACCAAGAGCGTCAGCACCGTGGAACTCACGAGCCCACCGACCACCACCGTGGCAAGCGGAGCCTGCACCTCGCTTCCGGCGCCTGTGGCGTAGAGTAGGGGGATTAGTCCGAGCGCCGTCGTCAGCGCGGTCATCAGCACCGGCCGCAAGCGCATGCAGGCCCCTTGCACGCTCGCCTCGTCCACGGACTTCCCTTCGGCCACGAGCCAGTTAAGATAGGTGACGAGCACCATGCCGTTCTCCAGCGCGATGCCGAACAGGGCGATGAAGCCGACGGACGCGGGCACGGAGAGGTTGAGATCGGCGAGCCACAGCGCCACCACGCCGCCGACCAGCGCCAGCGGGATGTTGAGCATGATCAGCAGCGAGGCGCGCAGCGAGCCGAAGTTCATGAACAGCAGCAGGAACACGAGCCCCAGCGTGATCGGCACCACGATGGCGAGCCGGCGGTTCGCTTCTTGCTGGAGCTCGAACTGGCCGCCCCACTCCACGAGATAGCCGGACGGCAGGTCGACGGTCTCGGCGATGCGCGCCTGGCCTTCCGCGACGAACGAGCCGATGTCACGGCCGCGCACGTTGGTTTGGACGGTGATGAAGCGCTGGGTGTTCTCCCGCGTGATCTGCCGCGGACCGACGATCTCCGTCACCTCGGCCACTTGGCGCAAGGGGATCAGCAATCCGGGCGGCGTGCGGATGACGAGCTCGCGGATAGCCTCGGGCGTGGTGCGCGCGCCTTCGTCGTAGCGCACGAGGATGTCGAAGCGCCGCACGCCCTCGAAGACCTGTCCGGCCGTCTCGCCGCCGATGGCCGTGCGCACCGCCGATTGAACGTCCTCGATATTGAGGCCGTAGCGGGAGATCTGCCCGCGATCGACGCGGATCTGCAGTTGCGGCGTGCCGGTGACCTGGTCTTTCTGCACGTCCGCGGCGCCCGGAATGTCCCGCACGACCCGCTCGATCTCGCCGGCCTTCGTGAGCAGCACGTCCTGGTCCTCGCCGAACAGCTTGATGGCGAGCTCGGCCTTGGTGCCGGTGAGGAGCTCGTCGACGGCGGCGGCGATCGGCTGCGTGAAGTTGAACTTCGCACCGGGGAAGTCCTCGAAGGCTTCGCTCATCGCCGCGAACAGTTCCTCGGGCGTGCGGTCGCTCGGCCACTCCTCTTGCGGCTTGAGCCCGACGAAGGCTTCCGCGTTGTTCACGGGGTCCGCATGCGCGCCGACCTCGCCGCGCCCGACCCGCGACACCACCCGCTCCACCTCGGGGAACCGGTCCAGCAATTGCTGCTCGAAGCGCGTGACCGTCTCGCGTGCCTCCTCGAGCGCGATGGAAGGCGCCATGGTCACGCGGACCAGGAGATCGCCCTCGTTCAGCCGCGGGACGAACTCGGAGCCGAGCCGCGGAAAAATGACGAGCCCCACCGCGAGAATGCCGACGGCAAGCGCGATGGCGAGCACGCGGGCACGCACGAACAGTTCGATCAGCGGCTGGTAAGCGCCGATCATGCCGTTCACCAGCCGGTCCGCGAGCCGCACCTTGCCGCGCGCCTCGGGGTCCGGGCGCTTCATCAGCATCTCGGACAGGACGGGCGCCACGAAGATGGCGAAGACGAGCGAGCCCAGCATCGCGAGCGAGACGGTGAAGGCGAGCGGCCGGAAGGTCTTGCCTTCATAGCCCTGCAGCGTGAACAGCGGCAGAAAGACCACGATGATGATCACGATGGCGAAGGCAATCGGGCGCACCACCTCTGCGCAAGCCCGCGCCACGATCTGGTGCTTGGAGAGCGCCGTATGCTTCTCCTTGAGATAGCGGTCGACGTTCTCGACGATGACGATGGCGCCATCGACCATGATGCCGATGGCGATGGCGATGCCGCCGAGCGACATCAGGTTGGCCGACAAGTCCGTGACCCGCATGAGGATGAAGGCGACGCAGATGGAGAAGGGGATGGCGAAGGCGACGACCAGGCTCGGTCTCAACCCGCCCATGAAGGCGAGGAGCACGAGAACCACGAGGATGACGCCTTGCGCCAAGGCCCCGTTCACCGTCTCGACGCTGCGCAGCACGAGCTTGGACTGGTCGTAATAGGGCACGACGCGCACGCCTTCGGGGAGCGCCTCGTTGATCTTCTCCAGACGCGCCTTCACGTCGGCGATGACCTTCGACGTGTTCGTGCCGATCAGCTTGAGAACGAGCCCGGCGACGATCTCGCCGTCGCCGTCCTTGGTCGCCAGGCCCTGGCGGACCTCGCCGCCGATCTTCACGGCGCCCACGTCGCGGACCTTCACTGGCACCCCGTCGACCACTTTCAGGATCGTGTCCTCGATATCGGCGATGCCGCCCGCGAGGCCGATCGAGCGCACGAGATACTGCTCGGAATTCTTGACGATGTACTGCGCGCCGGCGTTGCCGTTATTGGCCTTCACCGCGTCGACCACGTCGCCGATGCCGAGCCGGTAGCGGAGCAGGGCCTGCGGATCGACCTGAACCTGGAACTGCTTGACCTCGCCTCCCAGCGACAAGACCTCGGTGACGCCCGGGACGGTCTGCAGGTTGAACTTGATGATCCAGTCCTGGATCTCGCGCATCTCCTCGGGCGTGCGTCCGCCCGTGGTATCCTCGACGTAGTAGAACAGGATCTGCCCGAGGCCGGTGGTGATGGGTCCCATCTCCGGCTCGCCGAAACCGTCGGGGATCTCCTCGCGCGCCGTCTGCAAGCGTTCCCCCACGAGCTGGCGCGCGAAATAGATGTCCGTGGAGTCCTCGAAATAGACGTTCACTACGGACAGGCCGAAATTCGAGACGGAGCGGATGGTCTTCAGTCCGGGAAGACCGTTCATGGCGACTTCGATGGGATAGGTGACGTAGCGTTCGACCTCCTCGGGCGCGAGCCCCTCGGTCTCGGTGAAGACCTGCACGAGCGTCGGCGATACGTCCGGGAAGGCGTCCACGGGAAGATTGCGGTAGCTCTGGAAGCCCGCCACCAGAACGCCCACGGCGAGAATGCAGATCAGCAGGCGCTGTCGCAGGATGGCTTCGAGGAAGGTATGCATCGAACGCGCGGCGCTAGTGGTTGTGACCGTCGTCGAAGCCCGACTTGGCGAGCTGCGACTTGACGACGAAGGCGCCGTCGGTGACGACCGTGTCGCCGGTGCTGAGCCCCGCCAGCACCTCGACATAGTCGTGGTTGCGCCGCCCGAGGGTGACCGATTGCGGCTTCAGCTTCCCGTCCTTGTGTTTGACGAACACGACGTCCTGTCCTTCATGCGTTTGCAGGGCCGAGGCCGGGACGCGCACATTCGCGGGCTCTTCGACGACCGCGATGTCGGCGGTGACGAACATGCCGGGCCGGAGCCGCATCGGCGTGTTTTCGAGAACGACACGGGCATTGGCGGTGCGCGTTTCCTCGGAAACGTTGGGCGTCACGAAGGCGATGGTTCCCTCGGCCTCGAATCCTCCGTCCGTCAGGATGGTCACACTTTGCCCCGCCCGGACCTGTTCAAGATCGTGGGCGTAGATGCTGATATCGACCCAGACGGTGGAAACGTCGGCGATGACGAAGGCCTCACGATCGGTCGGCACGGACTCGCCGCGGGTCAGATGCCGGGTGACCACGGTGCCGCTGAGCGGCGCATGCATGACATATTCCGTGAGGTCCGAGGCGCCTTCCTCGGAAATCTCCTTCAGGCGATCTTCGCCAATGCCGAGAGCGAACAGCTTCTGCCGCGCGTTGCGAAGGTTGATGCGCGCTTCGGCGTATTCGGTCTTGACTTCGAGGTGGATCTTCTCCGAGACGATCCGCTTCTCGATCAGCGCTTCGGCGCGTGAGAAGTTCTCCTTGGTCAGGGCCAGCCGTTCGAGGCTCGCGAGATAGGCCGCCTTGGCGTCGGCCAGCTCCCGGCTTTCCAAGACGGCGAGCGCTTGTCCTTCGGTGACACGGTCGCCTTCCGCGGCGTTGATCGTCTGGGCGATGCCCGGCACGCGCGGCACCACATGCGCGAGCCTGTTCTCGTCATAGACGACTTCGGCAGGACGCTTGATCGTCACCGCGATGGGACCGCCCGCGACGGGAGCCGTGCGGACTTGGAACGTCTCCATTTGGTCGGGGGTCAGATCGACGCCGCCGTGGTCGTCGTGGTCGGAATGCTCTCCTTCGTGGTCGTGACCTTCGTGTCCCTCATCATCCTCGTTACCTTCGTTCTTTTCATGATTCTCGTGATCGTGGCCCTCATGGTCATCGTGATTCTCATGCCCCTCATGATCGTCGGTCGCGGAATCGTCCGGGGCCTCTCGATGGCCTTCTTTGGTCTCCTCGTCGTGGGCATGGTCATGATCGTGGTCATGATCCGCAGCGCCTGCCTCAGCGTCCTCGGCGGGGGCGCGGTCTTTGACCGATCCTGTCTCTTCGACCGGATCGCTCCCCGCTTCGTGATCGTCATGATCGTGATCCGCGTGGTCCTCGCGGGCCGCGGCAGACGAGAGGGAATATGAAGCCCAGATACCAGGGATGACAGTAACACTGGCGATAACTAGAGCAGTACCGCAAAGCCCGCGCGCTAGCTTGCTTGAGCTCCTTTTCATTGGTCGATTTCCTGGTTGCTATTGCTGCGCTGGGAAAGTCGCACAACTCCGGCCTGCGCTTCTTTTGACTCCGGTTGTAAGGCTAGGGCGCTGCGGTAGTCTCTCAGCGCGCTATCAATATCGCCTAGTTTTTCGTAGGCGGTGGCCCGTTGTATCAGAGCCAGGACCGTGGGTTTGAAATTGATGCCGCGCGTGAGGTCGTTGATCGCTGCACGATAGTTGCCGTCCGACAGCGCGATCTCACCTCTACCGTAGTAACAGAGCGGCATGTCAACACGTAGGTCGAGGCCCTTTTCGAAATCAGCCAGGGCTTTCTCAGGTTCCATTTTCCGCAGATAGCTAAGGCCCCGATTGCAATAAGCGTATCCGAGATCAGGTCTTATTTTGATTGCCTCAGTAAGGTCGACGATCGCCTCATCGTATTGGAGTGCCGCCACACGGGCCGAGCCTCTGTTGTACCACCCCTCAAAGCGCTCTGGAGCAAGTGCGATGACGCGGGAGTAGTCACTAAGGCCCGCATCAAATTCACCGAGCCTCACGTAAGTGCTACCGCGGTTGAGATAAGCCTGGGCATGCTCGGGGTCGATCCCAATCAGTTCGCTAAAGTCGGCTATTGCTTGAATGGGCTTTCCCGCCTTGAGGCACGAAAAAGCGCGAGTAGCGAGCTGATCTGCACGCCTCGTTTCTGTCAAAGACGAGTCAATAGGGGCGACGTCGCATTGTGGCGTTGCCAGTGCCGGCAACGGAGCCGTCATACCAATAAGGATCAGTGAAAGGAATCTTTTGCGCATGGTTCAATGCACCTTTGCTGCGGACAAGATATGCAGCAGGACTCGAACTGGAATTGCCGATTCTGGGCGAAAGTCGAGCACCAATAAGGTGCACGACTCACCCAAGATCCCACTGCTGTTTAAGCAGACAGCGTCTGCACGGGGGCAGCCGTTGAATCAGGCGATTGCGCGTGGTGGTTTTAGAAGAGAAAAGGCAACGTAGAGTGCATAACCAGGGGCGGCCGCGAATCCGAACCTACCACTCTTCAGCCCTTGCCGCAGGTCATTCTGAGGCACCGCATGCACGGCGGGCGCGCAGCAATGGGCGTCTAGACAGACACTGAGGCCGTGGCTCGGGCTTTCCCTTTCGGTTTCAAGCCCAGAAGGATCGCTGTGCGTGAACGAGCTAACCAGCCTGACCTCCGCGGGACTGGCGTGCTCATGAGGCACGCCAAAATCGCTCGAAACGGTGTGAACGACTGAATTCGCATGCCCGACCGCGCCTCCGAACATAAGTGCGGTGGCCAAAAAAAGCCGGACCAGTCGTAAAAAAAAGCGGCTCATCGATGAAACCAGCCTCGGCGGGCAAGGAATGTCAAGCCACATTGCCGAAAATGACAGAGAAATCTGGCAATTCGTGACGAGCCCGACCAGGAAGATGTTTCGACCGACCAACTAACGATGCGCGCGATTATTCACGTGCCCCCTGGTTGAAGGCTTCGAGCGCCGCTTTCAGCTTGCTTTCGGCGTCGATGAGGAAGGTGGCGGAGATCACGACCTCCTCGCCTTCCTCCAAGCCGTCGATCACTTCTATAAAGCCGCTGCCGATGCGCCCAATGCTGACCTCGCGCGGCTCGAACCGGTCTTCACCCTTGGCGATGAGAACGATCTTGCGCGTGCCGCTGTCGATGACGGCGTTGGAAGGCACCGCCATGACGTCGGGAGCATCGGCGTCGGGACGGAGCACCACGTCGGCATACATGCCGGGCTTCATCGACCCGTCGGGATTCGGCAGCTCGATGCGGACCGAGACGGTTCGCGTCTCCATCGTTCGCATGTGGGGATAGATGAAGGTCACTTTGCCTTCGTGCGGGTCGTTGGGGAAGGCGCGGAGCGTTACCGTGACGGGCGTGCCGACCTTGACGTCGGCGATGTCAGCCTCGGCCACTTCGGCAATGACCCAAACATGCGAGTTGTCGGCGATGCGGAACAACTCCTCGCCCGCCTCCACAAACTGGCCCTTGAGCACGTTTTTCTCGATTACGTGGCCCGAGGCGGGCGCCGGCCAATCGAGCGTTCTCACATTCTCCTTGGTCTCGATCACCTCGTCGATCCGTTCTTGCGGTACGTCGAGGTTACGCAACTTTTGAATGGCGCCTCTGACGTCCCGGTTGAAGCCGGTGCGGCCTTGCGTGCGCAACGAGACCAGGAGGTCGACTTGGGCCAGCTGAATTTGCGGACTGTAGAACCGGAACATCGGATCGCTCGTCTTTACGTGCGCCCCGGCCTTATTGACAAACAGATCCTCGATGTAGCCGTCGGAGCGAACCGTCACGACCCAAAGTGTCGATTCGTCGTGCTCGACCGTGCCAACGCCGCGTACCTCACGGGATAACGCTTTGAGGCCGACCGTCTCGGTCTTGACGCCGCTTCGTTGAATCTTGGCCAGGCTCACCTTCACGGTGTCACTGTCATCGACCTCGTCGGCGTAGACGGGGATGTAGTCCATGCCCATGGAGTCCTTCTTCGGCACCGGCGAGGTGTCCGGCAGACCCATGGGGTTGCGGTAATAGAGAATCTTCCGTTCGCCGTTCTCGCCTTCGCTCATCTCGTCGTGAGCGGCGGGCTCGGTCGCGGCATGTATCGGCATCGGCTCGTCCCGATGCGCGTACCAATAAGTGCCCGCCGCCCCGGCGACAATGCCGGCGGCCAGCAAGGCCAAACTACTTAGACGCTTCATAGCGCGCGTCTCCAAATCCGAGAGTGACGGGCCTTCGCAGTACAAAGGGCTCGCGCGTGCAGCTCGCCAGGCACGAGCTTGTGCGTGGCGGCGACACGACTTCGTTCAAGGATCTAGACGCGGGGTGGCGGGAGAGCCGGGTGGTCCAGCGTGGACCGGAAGCTCGTAACCAAGTTCGCGAGTTTCGGCGCTGCTTTGGGCGGCGTGGCAAGATCCATCGCCGCGACTTGAGCGGCGGAGAGCACGGTGCATTTAAGGAGGCACGCGCTGGATTCGCCGCAGCCGTTCTTAGGTTGCTTTTCGCAGTGTTTGGACTCGGCACAGCAATTCGTGTGCGCCGCCATATCGGACGCATCGGGCATGCCGGCCGCCACTCCAGCCGCCACGGCTGAGGGCATTGCGACGGCCGAGACCGGCAGGGCGGCCAGCGACAACGCCACGACGGCATCGACTATGATGCGCAAACTCCTCATGCTGCAGTTGGCGTAACCGCCGACCGTATGCTGGTCAAGTGAACTCGCTGTGAGCCCTTGACGCCCGCTTTTGACCCAGAACTGACGCACCGCCTCCCAGTACTCCCAAGTCGTGGTCGCGCTGATTAGCGCAAATCCCCCGGCAGGCGGTCGAGAGCTTCGTACAGGCGAGGCCACTGTTTAATAATTACTGAGTGGCGTAGATCGATGTGGTGCCGTCCTTCTTCACAGCATAAACCTTGATTGGTCCCTCCTTTGGACCTTCCATTCCGGGAACGCCGCTTGGCATGCCGGGAATGCTGAGACCAATGGTGTCCCGTGGCTTTTCAGCCAGAAACCTCTTTATGATTTCGCTGGTCAGGTGCCCCTCAAAAACGTAGCCGTTCAGCTTGATAAGATGGCAACCTTGAAAGCCCTCGGGCACACCGGCATCAAGGCTCATCTCAGCCAAGTTGTTCACTGACGTTATATCCAGCTCGAAGCCGCTTTTGCGCAGGTAGTCTGCGTGGGCCTCACAGCACGTGCACTGCTGTTGCTTGTAGAATGTCCCTTCTAAAGTCTGCGCAAAGGCTGAGTCGGTGACGAAGGCAAACACCAACGCGGCAATTATTCTCATGGCGTGTTTCATCCGGATACTCCTTACAATGCAGATGGCAAAGGCAAGCGTGCCAAGTGTAACCCCATTGAGGGGCGAGACTTCGGTCGCACTCGCCCTGTCCTTCTCAGCGAAAGAACAGGTACTTGACTAAGGCCGCAATAACGAGCACGGCGATGGTACCGATGATCAGCCACCAAATTCCCATACCCCACATCATTCCGTTATTCATCATCTCGCTCATGATTCAATCCTCCTAGGACTGCTGTAGAGGCTGCACTCTTTGATAATTCAGACTAATACACGCGGCGAAGATCCCTGACGCAACGCTGGTGGCCATCATCTTTGCCATATGCCCAAGCGTTCGATTATACCCGGCGCTTGAGCATCGGTCTTTGTGGGATCGGCCAGGCCTATCGGATAAGGCCCGGCCGACCCTTTCTATCGAAGTCTAACGGTTAGAGCTTTTCGTTTGGGTCCCTTGCTTCTGACCCGGACACTCGACCGCGGAACCACACTTTCCCAAGTTGTGATAGGCGTTGTGGTGCGCGGTGGCGACGTCCGACGATAGACTTACAGCGACAAACGCTACTCCAGTCAGGACGACTGCTAGTGATCGATACATTTTTCCACTCCTTTGGGCATCGATGGTTGTTCGACCGCCGCATGAACGACGGAACGCCCCCAAAAGGCGGGGGTCCCATGACTAGGCAGGCCCACTCCAGGGACTGCTCAGACGAAGTGGAAAAAGCGAGGAGGTGGTGTAGGAGCGCGGATCACCGCGCTTCTGAACCGCGAACCTTCAGTTGATTTGAGGGAGGTAGTTTTAGAGGCGGCTTCTTCCGTCCAGGTCAACGGCAAAGCCATGGGCGAGCAGGGACTATTGCAAACGACCGGCACAACACAAGGCTTGCTACAGCCATCGCAATGGTCGCACTCGCCAGCCCCAAGATTGGTAGCCGTGATCAAGTCGACAGCACCGACAATAGGTTGAGCGTGGCTCAAGCCCGCCACTGCGTGCGAACTTACGGTGAGGAAGATGGCGAAAGCGAGCCGACTGACGAACGTGACCATCTCATCAGAATGATCTCTCTGCCAAAAACATCAAGGGTCTCGTGATCAAATATTTGGCACTGGCATCCGACCCCAGTGTCGTCGTCGCTTGCACTTGCTTATGACACTTCAGCGCAGTTGCAGTCGGTAAGCCGCCACTTAACTTTGCCCGGCTAGAGCATCGAAGATGGGGCACGATTTTTGATCGCCGGGCTTACACGCCTCGGCCAGACTTTTTAGTGCTCTCTCCAACCGCTTTAGGTTGGCGATTTTGCCCTGCACCTGATCCACGTGCCGAAGAGTCAACTCCCTTGCAGCGCAATCCTGATTTCGCCCTGAGAGACTGATCAATGTGCAAATGTCGTCCAACGAAAAGCCGAGTTCACGGCTGCGACGAATGAAGGTCAGGCGTCGAGTATGATGCCGGTCGTACATGCGAAGCCCACCCCGAGTGCGGGGCGGAGCATCAAGCAGCCCCACGCGTTCGTAGTATCTAATCGTCTCGATGTTAATGGTCGAACGAAAAAAGGTAGAACTGGGGAGCGATTGCCTTCTTATTGGACACAACGTTGCACGCTGTCGTAAAGGTCATACTCCACCGTGAAGGATGTCATCATCACCCACTAGCCGATCATCACCACTTTGACCGTTCAGCGTTTCGTGTGAGCCGGCCCGAGTGGCTGGTTGCCATTCCTGAACGACCAATAAGCGAGAAGGCGCTTTGCTACCGGAGAGCCAGCCTGATCTATGTACGGCAGTCACATACGAATGCCGTACATCAACGCCCCGCTAGCCCCAACTGGCGGGGCGTCCTTTTGCATGCATTAGCCTGCGCTGAGCAACGGCCTGGCAGTGCCTCGGGACCATCCGCCTGCCAAGCAGGAACTGGCGAATTGACGAAGTTGGAATCTACTGATAATCATTTGCAAGACGGTTCCTCTATGAGGATGAAAAGGGAATGTGGAGAAGTTGGCATAATGCCAGCTAAGTCCGCAGCTGCCCCCGCAACTGTGAGCGGCAAGCCGAGCGCCAACATGTCACTGGGGGAAACCCGGGAAGACGGCGTCTAGGCAGCGACCCGCGAGCCAGGAGACCTGCCGTCACAGGTGCCTGATCGGCGTCGTGCGAGCGGGGTGCTCGCAGGCGAAGAAGGGAAGCGCTAGTTCGCGTTCCATCCGTGAAGGCTTCGCGCCGCAGGCGCACATGGATGGAAATCCTATCGTGAAGTCGATCACGGCCATTTGTCTCGTCACAACTTTATTCGCAAGTCCGTTTCTTATCGCTAACGGTTCATGGGCCGATCAGCAGCATCATCCACATGTCCGTCTTCCAGACGGGATAGGTGAGCTGCCGCCGGGGATCCCGGAGCCCTCGATTGCAACGAGTCTGCCAGGATATGGAGATCCTCGAAGTGTACGCAATGTCCTTGCCCGGCAGGGAGTTTCTTACGGCATCGACTACACCAGCGACGTGCTAGGCAACGTCTCAGGAGGAATGGAGCAAAGCGTACATTACGCAGGACTTCTCGAGGGATACCTCGATGCCGATCTTGAGAACCTCACCGGTGCACGAGGGTTGAGTTTCCATATAGATTTCTATCAAATTCACGGCACCAGCATCACTGCTGAAAACATCGGCAGCATCGTCAGCGTTAGCAACATAGAGGCATTCCCTTCCACGCGTCTGCATGAGCTTTGGCTTGAACAGGCTTTCTATGACGGGCACGCCTCTATCCGTCTCGGCCAGCTGGGTGCCGACAGTGAATTTCTCATTTCGGAGGTGGCTGCGAGATTCATCGCCTCTACCTTTGGCTGGACGACTCTCAGCTCCGACAACCTTCCTTTTTGGCGGTCCCATCTATCCGTTTGCATCACCAGGGGTGCGCGTCGCTGTTGAAGTTCAGGACCTATTCCAACTGAAATTTGGGATTTATGATAGTGATCCAGCCGGTCCCTGCGCCGAGGAACGTGATCCCGGGCAGTGTAACGCGCACGGCTTCGATTTTCGCCTTAACGATCCCCCCTTGTTGCTCTTCGAGGCCGACTATTCCTACGGCAACGGCAGCTGCCCGTCCGGCACGGTCAAACTTGGCGGCTGGTACGATTTTGGCGAGTTCGATGATCCAATACACCCGCTCGCGCAGGGGCTTTCTGCGTCTCGCCATGAAGGAAACCAAGCCGTCTATGTGGTAGTCGATCAGGTGCTCTATCAACCAGAAGGCCAATGCGGCACAGGAGGTGTATCGGCCTTCGCCCGAGCGATCCTTAGCCCGGCTGACCGCAATCAGGTCGACACTTATGCTGATGTTGGCATTGTCTTCGACGGATGGGTGCCCGGGCGCCCTCATGACGGCATCGCTCTAGGCGTCGCGTATTCCGGTATTTCGAACGAAGCCTCCGATCTCGACCGCAAGGCGGGGCTGCATATCATTCGCGATTATGAACTAATCCTCGAGTTGAACTACATTGCAGAGATCGTATCTGGCTGGGCGATACAGCCAGTGGTGCAATACATCCATAATCCCGGAGGCTCGGTGCCCAATCTATTCAACGATACACCCAACCAAAAAGTCGAGAATGCGTTGGTCGTTGGGATGAGGAGCATCATCAATTACTGATCCCAGGAATAGCGTGACGAGTAGAAACTCATGTGAAATCGGGCGGCGATTCAAAATCGCGAAACAGGCTAGAAAAGAGCGCGTCAATGCGGAGAACATGTTCGGCACCGGGTATTAGATCTCCTTGCACAACAACATCTCTTTCGGGGGCGCCGACGTCGGCCTTTGTGACGATGAAGGCCGGGTGGTAGGGCGCCAGGATAAAAAAAAGGGTGACGTGATCCTGCACCAAGGCAAAGTCTGAGCTTATAGCGCGAATTGCCGTCCTCGAGAGACCAACCCAACCAGATGTAGGCACAGGGTAACTAAACCTTCGTGTGCGTGACGCCAGAAATCGGTTGAGGTCCTCTACTGCCTGGTCACTATCCTAAAAATGAATTTTGTTCATATATTAAGTTGAAAACCCTTCATTATGCGCAGCACTCGAACCCTAATATCGTTGCCTGTGGATTTGAGGGGAGCAGTTTCGCGTGAGATGAGGCGCGCCCCAAGGTCGATCAGAGCCGGGGGGCAGTAAATGGAACTCCGTGTCACGGCGGCGCATTCCGCGTCGCGTTCGTCCAGGAAACTCAGCGAAGTTAGAGAGCGGCTGCTCGCCTTGGCGGCCTCTGCGGCGCTCATTGCCCTATCGGGTGAAATAGTTCATGCACAGGAGACCGGGAAAACAACCGGAGAGGGCGGCCTAGAATCGGGCGTGACCGGCAACGGCGCCCCCGCCGCCACGGGCGGCAGCCCCGATCCTGGAGCCGACACCCAGGTCCCTCCGGTGATCGTCGAGCAGGATCCCGACATTGAGGCCGCGCCCGCCGTGGTCGAGGCGGAGCCCGACCCTGAGCCGAGGCCGCGGCCCCGCCCCGCGCCGCGCACCACCGCGAGCGCTCCCGTGAGCGCGCCCGCCGCCACGGCCGACGGCGGCTACGCCTCCCAGGACGCGATCGAGGAGGCGATCTTCGATCTCCCCGTGGACGGCAGCACGCTGAACCGCGGCTCGTCGGGCGTCGACGGCTATTACGCCGCGGGCACCTCGTCCGCGACCAAGACGAATACGCTGATCATGAACATCCCGGGCTCGGTCTCGATCATCCCCGAGGAGCTCGCCGAGGATCAGGCCGCCAACACGCTCGGCCAGGCGCTGCTCTACGTTCCGGGCATCGCCGTGCAGCAGGGCGAGGGGCATCGCGATCAGCTGACCTTCCGCGGCCAGGAAACCACCGCGGACTTTTTCGTCGACGGCGTGCGCGACGACATCGAGACGTTCCGCGATCTCTACAACGTCCAGACCATCGAGGTGCTCAAAGGCCCGAACGCCATGATCTTCGGCCGCGGCGGCGGCGGTGGCGTGATCAACCGCGTCACCAAGCGCGCCGACGGCGTTCCGATCTACGAGGGCACGGTGCAGGTCGGCAGCTGGGGCCGCGCGCGCGGGACGGCAGACGTCGGCCAGGCGATCTCGCCCAACGCCGCGTTCCGCCTGAATGCCATGTACGAGGACTCGGAGACGTTCCGGGAATTCTCGTGGCTCGAGCGCTACGGCATCAATCCGACCATGGGCTTCAAGCTCGGCGAGCGGACCACGCTGCATTTCAGCTACGAGTACAAGACCCACGACCAGAACATCGACCGCGGCGGTCCGTCGATCGACGGCAGGCCGTTTCAGGCTCCCCTCGAGACGTATTTCGGCCAGCCCTTCGCGAGCTTGACCACGTTCGACGGGCACGTGGCCACGGCGACGCTCGAGCACGAGACCACGGGCGGCCTGCAGATCCGCAACCACACCTTCTTCGCGGACTACGACAAGCTCTACCAGAACATTTTCGCATCTTCGGCGGTGAACGCGCCGGGGCCGGGTCTGGTGGAGCTCGACGGCTATCAAAATATCGAAGCCCGCCAGAACTTCGTCAATCAGACGGACTTCTCCTATTCGTTCGCGCACGGGCAGCACCTCCGCCACACGCTGGTGGGCGGCCTGGAGTTCGGCGTGCAAAAGAACGATGCGTTCCGCAATCTGCCGGTCTTCGTGGCGCCGGGTTCCGGCATCTTCACCCTCGACGTGCCGGTGGCCGATCCGACGGTCTTCACCAGGACCCTGTACAACCGGCCGAACCGGCGCCGTTTCACCGACCTCGATACGTCGAGCGCCTTCATCCAGGATCAGTTCGAGATCACGCGCTATTTCGAGCTGATCGGCGGCATCCGCTTCGACCGCTTCGACGTCAGCTTCGAGGATACGCTGAACGGCTTCCAGACCTCGCGCGTCGACGACGAGTGGTCGCCCCGCGTCGGCGGCGTCGTCAAGCCGTGGGAGAGCCTGCATTTCTATGCGAGCTACGCCAAGTCGTTCCTGCCGGCGAATGGCGACAATTTCGGCGAACTCAGCGTCACGGCGTCGGATCTGGAGCCGGAGACGTTCGAGAACTACGAGACGGGCTTCAAGTGGACGATCATGCCGCGCCTGCTGTTGCAGGGCGCGATCTACCGCCTGGACCGCGACAACCAGGCGGTGACCATCGGTCCCGACACCTTCGCGCGCGGCCTGACCCGGACGCGGGGCAAGGAGATCGAGATCAGCGGCTACGTCACCGACAAGTGGCAGGTGTTCGGCGGCTATGCCCACACGGACTCCGAGATCCTCTTCGCCGGCGACGATCTCTCCCTGGTCGGCAACTCGGTGGAGTCCGTCCCGGTCGACACCTTCTCGATGTGGAACAAGTACCAGCTCACCAAGAAATGGGGCGTGGGCCTCGGCGTCATCTACCAGGCGGGCTGGTTCGCCGAGGCGAACAACGCGGTTAAGGTGCCGAGCTACACGCGGTTCGACAGTGCCGTCTATTACGACATCAACGAGCACTGGTCCGCGCAGCTCAATGTCGAGAACATGTTCGACACCGAGTACTGGATCTCCTCGCACAACAACAACAACATCTCCTACGGGGCGCCGACCTCGGCCTTCGTGACCATGAAGGCGAAGTGGTAGGATCTAGAAACCGCTAGAGGTCCACTCTGACCCGTCCGCTCGCTGTGATCAGGAGGGCCGTGGACGCCCCCGCCCATCCTTCGCTGTCGCAGTGGTGAAGTCTTGATTCGGCCTTGAATTCCCTCTAACTTTCGTAGGTTAGTTAGGGGCCTACTTCGTCTATAAATCTCATGCATAGAGCACGCAAGTTCGCCATTTTCGCGTTGGTGGCACTCCTTCTTCCGGCTTCAGCCGTGGGAGCGTCGCTAGTCTGGTGTGTGGGCCTCAACGGGCACAACGCTATCGAAAGCGCGGCGTCCAGCCATCATCATGAGACGTCCAGGTTTTCTTCTCAGGTGCGTGAGCTTTGCGTGGAAGGCGGACGCTGCCTAAATTATGATGTATTGCAGCTCGCTGAAGTTCCAAAGAAATTGGCTTCGCTTGCATCGCCATCGAAGAATCCGACTGCCTCAGCGATCATTTCGCATAATTATTTTGATGGCTCCGAATCTCCCTTGGAAGTGGTCCGCACTTGGACTGGTGTTGTCGCCAGCCAACTCGCCCATCTCCGCACCGTTGTGCTGCTGATCTAACTCTCTCCGATTACAGGCACTGACTTCGCGTGCATCAAGCGCGCAGTCATCTATCGCCGTGTATGGGGGGGGAAATGATCGCAACAAAAATACGACGGTTTATCATCTTGATTCTGACGCTTTCGCTGTCCGCCTGCTACAAGCAGCCGGTTTCCTATCTCGATGGCGGGCCATCCACCTTGGCGGATGGAAGCCGCCTAAACGCCGAGACGGACGTCTCAGCGGTCACGCCAGCCGATAAGACTGTCGTTCGCTACGCGAACGCATCGCGCTATCCGGACTCGCAGGCAACTTATACTGGCACGGTCACGCTGAGCGATGCGGTTCGGCGCGCTCTCCGTTACAGCCCGGCCTTGGAGGCTGCGTCGATCGAGGTTGATGCCAAGCGCGCGGAAACTGTTCAGGCGGGCCTTAGACCAAACCCTGTCATCACGGGAGATGTACAGAATGTCGGACAGGATGTTCAGGAATCTACTTTGGAGCTCTCTCAGGTCATTCTTCTTGGCGGAAAGCGGCTAAAGCGTATCAGGGCCGCCGAGCTCGATGTCGGGGTCGCGGAATGGGATTACGAAGCTGTGCGTCTGCGGACAGCGAGCAACACTGCGGAGGACTTTGTCGACGTTCTGGGAAGCCAACGACGGATTCAGATCCTTGGCGAGCTCGAGGGCGTGGCCAGACAGCTCAAGAAAGCGGTGAACGAACGGGTGGATGCCGGAACGATAAGTGCGGTTGACCTAAAGAGAACCGAGATCGAAGTCATTCGTGCGCAGTCCCAGCTAAGTCAAGAAAAATCGCTCCTTGGCGTTCTACGCCGCCGGCTCGCGAACAACTGGGGTGCGCGCAGCGCAGACTTTGAGTACGTCAAGGGTGACTTGGCGACGGGCACTCGTCTGCCGTCGGCAGACCAACTCAGCGCTTTTTTGTCTTCGAATCCTGACGTTGCACGCTGGACGACCGAGATGATGCAGCGGGAGGCCGTTCTTAGGTTAGAGAAGTCCAAACGGATACCCGACCTGACTGTCGGCGCTGGCGCGCGGAACGTAAGGGACGCTGACGAAACGGGAGCCCTAGTTGGCCTCTCGATTCCGCTACCGGTATTTGATCGCAATCAGGGCAATATCGCTGCCGCACAAACCCGCGTTTTCAAGGCGCGACGCGAGACAATGGCCGCAAGAATCGATGTGAATTCCCAGATGCTGGAGGCCTACGGCGACCTTGTGGTTGCCTCCCGAAAGCTTGAGGCCCTGCAGAAACAGATCCTGCCTACCGCTCAAGAAGTCTACGCAGACACGAACAAGGGCTATGCCGCCGGAGAGTTCGATCTCTTGAGCGTTTTGGATTCTCAGCGAACCCTGTTTGCGACACGCCTGGAGATCGTGAATGCGCAGGCGGACTTCCAAAAGGCAAAGGTGAGAATCGAAGCTTTGATTGGACGCAGCCTCTATGACTTCTGAGAAGAATGGGAATCAACGACGCCCGCTGAACCGGCTGCTCATTGGGACGGCAATTCTTGTCGTCTTGATGGTTATGGCCGCCGTTGCTGTTTGGCTTCCATACTCGAGAGCAACGATTAATTCCCTCGTGACCACCGGTGTCGAGCGTGCAGAGACCAGCATCAACGGTGCTGGAACGGGCCCCGACCGATCGGATCCGCCCCATGCTGAGAATAGTGACGAACAATCAAAAACCGAGACCGAGAAAGACCAAGTTGCAGCAATCGGTGGCCCGGCGGACGACGGCGAATCATCGTCAGGGCAGCACGAGTCTGAAGGGGAAGGGGCGCCGGACCTCGGTGTCGAAAATCTCAAGCGCCTCGGTATCAAAGTCGCTGTCGCTGACGACAGCCCAATGGTGATGGATATCGAGCGTCCCGCAGAAGTGAAATTCGACAACGATCGGGTGGTTCACGTCGTGCCCCGCGTTGCTGGCGTGGTTAGCAGTGTGTCGGTGTCAGAAGGTGAGGTTGTCGAGGAGGACGAGGTCCTCGCGGTCGTTCATAGTCGAGAGCTCGCGGAAATGAAATCAGCGTATCTCGCTGATCTGGAGCGGCGAGACTTGGCATGGGAGAATTTCGACCGAGCGAAGCGGCTTTGGGAGAAAAAGATCTCTTCCGAGAAGGACTATCTGGCACAGAAGACCGCATTGGCTGAGGCGGACATTGCTTTGACCGCCTCGCAGCAGAAGCTTCGCGCGCTTGGTCTATCACAAAGCTACCTCGACAAGCTTAAGGATGGCGCGGTTGAAGACCTTGCGAAATATGAGATACGCGCGCCGATTACCGGAACTGTCATTAAGAAGCACATCAGCCTCGGTGAGGCTGTGTCCGTCGACAGTGACGCATTTATGGTAGCCGACACGTCGACCGTCTGGGTGGACATAACAGTCTATCCCGAGGACCTACGAGAGGTTGGCGCCGGACAAATTGTCCAAATTCAACTTGACGAGAACGACGTCGTTGAAGGGCAGATAGCCTTCGTCACGGCCGATGTACAAGAGGAGACGCGCACCGCCGTCGCGCGGGTCATCAGGGACAATGCAGGAGGCCGATTGAAGCCAGGCATGTTCGTCAAGGCGTGGATTGAACTGAGCCAAGAGACCGGCGGCGTTCGCGTTCCCAAGACTGCAGTGCAAAACTTCAACAACAACACCGTGGTCTTTGTCCAGGAGGGGGAAAGCTTCGAGCCGAGACCCGTCAAGCCTGGCCGCGAAAACTCGAAATACGTCCAAGTTCTATCGGGGCTTACTAAAGGAGAGAGCTACGTTGAAGAGGGGGCGTTCACGCTGAAAGCACTCATCCAGAAGGCACAAATGGGCGAAGGCCACGGTCACTGAGGATGCCATGCTGAACAGGCTCGTCGAGATTTCACTTCAGTACAAATTCCTCGTGATCATTGCGTTTCTTGTCGTGGGCTTTCTCGGCTGGCGGGCGGTGACCAACGTGCCAATCGATGCCTTTCCTGACGTGACGCCAGTCCAGGTGAACATCTACACAGAATCGCCGGGCCTTGCAGCCGAGGACGTAGAGCAACTCCTCACATTTCCCGTTGAATCGGCCATGGCTGGTCTGCCCAACGTCGACGAAATCCGCTCGGTAAGCTTATTTGGCCTATCTTACGTAGCCGTCTATTTCGCGGACGACGTAGACATTTATTTCGCGCGTCGCCTTGTAATGGAGAGGTTGGCTGAAGTGGGCGACCGGATCCCTGAAGGGTATGGCACGCCGGAAATGGGACCGAACGCTTCTGGCCTCGGTCAAGTCTATTGGTACACGCTGGAACGTACCGATGAGAAACTTGCCGAGGACATTTCCGACATGGATTTGCGCACCCTTCAAGATTGGTCAGTTCGATTGATCTTGAGAACCGCTCCCGGCGTCGATGACGTGATGTCCTGGGGCGGTCAGGAGCGGCAATATCAGGTCCAGATCGATCCCCTTAAGCTCATCAAATACAAGCTCGGCTATAGAGATATCATCGAGGCGATTGAGGCGAACAATCGGCAGGTTGGCGGCCAGTACATCGATCAAGGGCCAGAGCAGTTCCTAGTGCGAGGGCTGGGTCTCGTCGCGAATGAGAACAACATCGGCGATATCGTTCTGAAAGTTCACGATGGATCTGCTGTATACCTCCGCGACGTGGCCAAAATCACTCAGGCTCCCGCCTTGCGTTTCGGCGCCGTGACCCGCGACGGTAAAGAGGTGGTTCTTGGAATGTCTTTGGCGCGTATTGGAGAAAACGCCAAAGACGTAGTCGATGCAGTGAAGGGCAAGCTCTCCGTAGCGGAGCAGGCTCTGCCAGAAGGCATCGTTCTGAAGCCCATATATGACCGTACAGAGTTGGTGGAAAAAGCCGTAGGCACCGCGGAACGCGCCCTGATTGAAGGGTCGATCCTCGTTGCCATTGTGCTTTTTTTGTTTCTCGGCGAGTTGCGGTCGGCTTTCGTCGTTATCGCCGCGCTGCCGCTCGCAATGCTTATCGCGTTTATTTTTATGGAGCAGGCAGGACTCTCCGCCAATCTCATGTCTCTAGCCGGCCTCGCCATCGGTATCGGCATGATGGTCGACGGCGCCGTCGTGATGGTCGAAAACTCGTTCCGCATCATGGCGGAACGGAAGTCAGCCGGCGAGGAGGTGAACCGAACGGCAGCGGTTCTCACCGCCGCACGCGAAGTTGCTAACCCAATTGCATTCGCCATTCTGATTATTATCGTTGTCTTTCTGCCTCTCTTTAGCTTGCAAGGCCTGGAAGGCAAGCTGTTTAAGCCGATGGCTTTCAATATCAGCTTCGCCATGGCGGGCTCGCTTCTTCTGACGCTTACAATTATTCCCGTCTTGGCGGCGATCATTCTCAAACCCAAGGAGGAGCGCGACACCCTTATCGTTCGCTGGATCAAGCGGGGGTATCTGCCCCTTCTCGCGTGGTCATTGGCCAACAAGGGAAAAGTGGTTGTTGCTGCTGGGCTACTGCTGGTGCTCAGCCTGGCGCTCTTCCCCCTTTTAGGCAAAGAATTTATGCCGCAGCTACAGGAGGGCTCAATCATGTGGCGGGTGACCTCCATCCCTTCAACGTCTCTCGACGAATCGATCGAGATCTCGAAAAGAATCGAAGCTGCGCTAGCTGAATTCCCTGAGGTCGAAACGACGATCGCGATGATTGGACGGGCCGAGAAGGGTGAGACAGCCGACGTCAACTATATGGAAGTCTATACGGCGCTGAGGCCGCAAGACGAATGGCCATCCCGTCTGTCAATTGAAGATCTCGCCACTGCCATGCGTAAGACGCTGGAAGAAACAGTTCCGACGGCGGTGATCGCCTTTACGCAGCCAATCCAGATGCGTGTTGAAGAGCTGATTTCAGGTGTGCGGGCGACGCTCGCTGCCAAACTCTACGGCCAAGATCTCGCCGAACTTGACCGGTTGAGCCAAGATATCAAAGGGGTTATCGCTGGAGTGCCGGGCGTAGCGGATCTGTCACTTGAGGCAAACCTGGGCAAGCCCCAAATTCGCATTCAGGTCGACCGCGAAGAACTCGCACGTTATGGATTGAATGCAGATGACGTGTTGACGATCGTGCGCACTGGTATCGGCAACCAGCCGGTGTCCACTCTAATAGAAGGGGTGAAGCGCTTCGACATCACTGCACGGCTCCAGGACACATCGAAGCAGTCAGTCGAAGCAATCAAGAATATCCCCTTACGTACGCCTGACGGCGCTATCGTTCTGCTGTCACGGGTGGCCGACGTGTCTGTAGCCGAAGGCTATTCCTTCATCCGCCGGGAACAGCTTCAGCGTTATGCAGTCATCCAAATGGATGTTCGCGGGCGCGACGTGGACAGTTTTGTGCAGGATGCCAATAAAGCGATCGAGCAGAAGGTCAATTTACCTCCTGGATATTGGATCGAATGGGGCGGTGCATTCGAGAACCAGCAGCGCGCCCTTGCGCGCCTCTCCATCATCGTCCCGCTGACGATCTTCTTTATCTTCGTTCTGCTTCAAACCGCCTTCAATTCCGTTCGTCAGGCAGTGCTGATCATTGCCAACGTACCGTTTGCGACAATTGGTGGGCTCATTTTTCTATGGGTCTCGGGTCAATACTTGTCCGTACCGTCCGCGATTGGATTTATCGCCGTTTTCGGCGTGGCTATGCTTAACGGTATCGTGCTCACCTCATTCATCAATGAGTTGCGCGAAAAAGGATTTAAGATCTCAGATGCCGTGCGGCGCGGTGCCGAGCTTAGGCTTCGTCCGGTACTAATGACGGCAAGCGTCGCGATTCTCGGTCTTATACCGATGCTCTTGTCGTCGGGTGTAGGTGCTGAAACGCAGCGACCGCTCGCGACTGTCGTGGTTGGCGGCTTGATCACCTCGACCCTCCTCACACTCGTTCTGCTCCCCGTAATCTACGAGTGGGTTGAAATCAGAGTCGAAGAGCGCCGCAGCTCAGCCGAGCAAAGGCTTAGAGCGCATGAAGCCTAGGATGAAGGAGATTAAGGCGTTCCTGCACCGCAGCCGAGTCGCGGACATCGTACATGCCCTAAGAGCGGCTGAATTCCGAAACATCTCCCTAGTCGACGTCAAACCCGCATGCGGACCAAACCCCCGAATACAAGTGCGGTGGCTAGAAAAATCCCGGTAATTTTGGTACCGGAGAGGCCGCTAGGAGTGACTGCAGTTGTTCGCCCTGAGGGGAGGCGGGTAGGCCGCCCTGTTGTCGACGTGGCGCGCAGCTGGCCCAAGTCGATCTCCTGGTTTCTTTGCGTACGCAAGGCCGCACTAGCGACGTCGACGGAGCTATTCAAAAGTTGCGGAACCTCAACGTGCCGCAAGAGCGGATCGACGAGGTGATCAAGACCAAGGAGAATCTGAGAACGCTCGACTGGCCGGCGTCCGCCTCGGGTCACGTGATCGAAAAGAACGTGATCAAGGGCCAGTTTGTGGAGAAGGGCGATGAGTTGTTCCGCATCGCCGACAACTCTCATGTTTGGGTGATCGCCGAGGTCGCCGAGGCCGACATCGCCGATATCACGGTCGGCACGCCCCTCACGGTGACACTCCGTGCGTTTCCCAGCGACCCGCACGAAGGCAAGGTGACCTTCATCTATCCCCACATGCGAACGATGGAGACGCGAACCGTCTCGGTCCGCATCGAGCTGCCGAATCCCGACGGGTCGATGAAGCCCGGCATGTATGCCGACGTGGTGCTCCGTCCCAACGCCAATGCTCCCGACGTCATGGCGGGTGCCTGCCAACGCCGTCATCGACAGCGGCACGCGCAAGATCGTTCTCGTCGCCAAGGGTAAAGACCGGTTCGAGCCGCGCGAGGTCAGCATTGGGCGCATCGGCAGCGGCTTTATAGAAGTGATCGACAGCTTGGAGGAAGGCGAGGAGGTCGTGACCTCCGCCACCTTCCTCATCGACGCCGAAAGCAAGCTTAAAGCGGAATTGAAGGCGGTTAACGACGCGGCAACGCTGCAATGATTTTTGAAGAAGCGGAATTGGGTCTACTAGTCAAATAGCTTCGGCGAAGCTCGCGAGCCGACCCGAGCGATAAACGCCTTGCTCCAAAGAAGATGGCACGCCTCATTGTAGCAGAAGGTCAGGTGGTCGCTTCGACACTACGCAGCTCGCCCACCGCCTGCCGGAGGATTTGAACCGCGGAGCTGACGAATACGCCTGCCATCAATGCCGCAACAAATAGATCCGGCCACTTTGTGCCCGTGATCCAAACACCCAGCGCCGCGACCATCACCGCCACGTTGCCAATGGCATCATTGCGCGAGCAGAGCCAAACCGACCTGACGTTGGCGTCGCCATCCTTGTAGGGAATGAGGAGGAGAACGCTCGTGGCATTAGCGGCAAGTGCTAGAAAGCCGACGAGACCCATTACTTCTGCCTGGGGAGTGCCGATTACCAGGACATGGTACGCCGTTGCACCAAGGACCCACACTCCCATAAGCGTGAGACTTACGCCTTTGACGAACGCGGCCCAGGCGCGAATCCGCAGAGCGGAGCCGATCACCGCGAGGGTCATGCCGTAGGTCAGCGTGTCGCCCAGGAAGTCGAGCGCATCAGCCTGGAGCGCTCGCGAACCTGCCAACGCACCTGCACCCATCTCTACAAAGAACATAACGGCGTTGATGCCGATGACCGCCCAGAGACGACGCTTATAGGCAGGATCAAGACCCTCGAAACGTACCTCATTTCCGCAGCAACTTGCACTCATGCCCGCAACATAGTGAAGCGGGCGCCACAAACCAAGGTCGTGAGCGGCGGTGTGGCCGTTCTGGATAGGCACCGGCCTGGTTGTTAAGGATGTCTGCTCTGGGTCAAAAGCAGTCAGCGGCGAGCTGCTTCGTAACGTCCATTACCCAGCGGTTGTGAAAATTCATTAAGAGGCGAGGGCGATCCCTGTTGCTGAGGGAACGTTCCCTGTTCGCAGCCAATATTTCCCTGTTCTGCTTAGTAGGGAATTCCACCCGCAATCGCTTGTATAGGCTGGTGCCCTCGTCGCCTGACGACTTGAATCCGACTAGATTCCCTGTATTTTCCCGGGTATCAGGGAATTTGACGGCAGAGACGCGTTCGCTGCAGCCTCCCAGCACAGCCACCTAGTCGCGGGCTCTTCGGCTCTCTCCAGACACTCACCAAACAGCGCCGAAGAAGCGCGGAATTGCGCCACTCCTCGGCGGCGGTTCTGCCTGAAGAGCGCAGAGAGACATAAGTCTCGGTGCTAGAAGGGGCACTTCCCGCGCTTTTTCTCTACAGGCCGATTTCGGGGGTCACACTTTGCGAGGACCTGATGGTCTCACCGTCAGCCTAGCATCATGATGTGTGTCGAACTTCGAATCCGATGCTCTCAGCCACCAAGTCGCGGGCTCTTCGGCTCTCTCCAGACACTCACCAAACAGCGCCGAAGAAGCGCGGAATTGCGCCACTAGTCGGCGGCGGTTCTGCGGAAAGGGTGTAGGGAGACGCAAGCCTTTGCGCGAGCAGGGGTGTTTCTCGCGCTTTTTCTCAACTGGCCACTCTTGGGGTCACACTTGGCGGGACAGTTCGTAAACTACGCAATCTGCTCGTCGACCAAGGCCATTTGCTCCATCTTCTGCGTGCTGTTCAACCTCACACCTGCTGACGCGTCCGCCGAGCATGATCACGGTAACCACGTCACTCGCGTATATTTCCTGACTGCAATCTTACGTATACATTAGCCGCTCGGGAGGGGTATCAGTTGTTCTGGTTGCTCGTCATCGGCGGTGTGGTCTTGTGGCTTGTCTATCGTGGTTCCAAAGGCCCGAAAGCAAGGCTTGGCGCCGCGCACCAAAGAGTCCTCGCCGGCCACGATGCGTCCTCGTCATTAGAGACATCGTGGGGAGCGTCGCCTCAGGCCGGGCGCGTCTCGCGAAGGACGTCGGCTCCGGCCCGCTGGGTCTCCGTTGGACAGACTGCCAATGTTGCAGGCTTCACGATTACTTCTGGAATGTTCTACCTCGGCGGACTACTCCCGGACCAATTCGAAGGGAACTGCGGAAACTGTGTCGTAGACCCGGCCTGCAAGGTCGCTTCGTCGGGAGAGGACCGACTGGGAAGTTCGATGTCCTACTGGCCTTCCTATCAGAGGATGACGCCGGTCGCGCGGAGAACCTATCTTGGCTGGCTGGCGGCCGGGCGTGACGATCCATCCATCGGCATCGGATATGTCTTTCTGTTCTTCTATGGCATCGAACGCCGCTTGCTTGTGGATGGAGCGCATTCGGAAGCGCCGGACCTAATTCGCGAAGTCCGTCGACTCCTCGAGATCTACGGCACGAACAATTCGTTCAAAGGCTACGCGACGAGGTTTCTCGATGCAGCCCGGCTCGTCTCCTCTGCGGACATAGAGCGGCCGCAACTGTCGCCAGATCTTCGTTCCGGCTACGAGATGCCCATGCAAGTCCGTGCGTATCTCGGCCGCAAGCTCGCAGCCCGTGAAAGCCTTGATCATGGCGAAGCGCTTTTGTGGTTGCTGTCGCTTCCGGACACGAATCTGCGGACGCCGGCACGGCGTTGCTTCACCAAATTGCTAGCCCTCTGGCGGCATCGGTTTGCCGAACGGTATCCGAATGGTTTGAAGGTCAGGCCGCCCAAGTCACGGCTGAAACTGGATTATCGCGCGGCGAGTGGCGGCTTCGGTTCCCAGACAGAGATATGTGACGAATCAGGGCCGCTTCCCGACATCGCAGCAATCTCGGCACCTCTCGACAGTCTGCGGGACATCCTGAATGCCTGCAGTGATGAACTCGCCGCCTATAGCAGGCTGCTCGGAAGATCGCCTGAGGCGCGGGGAACCATGGAAGCAGCCCTCCTGCTTCCAACAGAGCTGTTCTCGTCGACATTGGGCACGGCTGTTGCCCAAAGACTGGAACAACTCTTCGCCGGTCGTGACGCGGTGAGTTTGAAGGTCTCGGATCTGGCATCTGCGCTGTCCTTGAAGATTGAAGCAACTGGGAACGTTCCCGCTGGACTTTGCAACAAGATTGGCGCGCTGCTCGACAGGCTCGACATAGCATTCGAGCCAGACCGCCGGTACGGTTCCAGGAACATGCAGGGCGACGGCCGCATGCTGCTGTTCAAAGCGAGGAACGGAGCCAGCATCGATGGCGATGCCCCTGATTTTGTCGCTGCTCGAACCATGATCGACATCTCCAGTCTAGCTGTTGCCGCCGACGGTCGGGTTGCGCCTGAAGAGTTCGAGTCGATCGTGGGCGAGGTACGAGCGCTAAGCAGCATTGGTGAGATCGAAAAGGTCCGGCTCACGGCATACGCAAGCACGTTCCTCGAGGACATGCCTGCTCAGCAGGCCGCGATCCAGAAGTTGAAGGCGCTATCGCCGGCTGCAAGACAAGCTGCAGTCGATTCGGCAACCGCTGCGGTCTTGGCGGACGGCCATGCCAGCCCAGCGGAAGTCAAATTCCTGGAACGGGTCTACAAGACTCTCGGGTTCCCTAAGGAGAACCTCTACGCGGCCCTGCACCGGGGAGCAATCGCGCTGGACGAGCCCGTTCCCGTGTCCGGTGAACATCGGACCCCAGGTGTCCCGATTCCCGGCGATCCGCGGGATTTGCGAACCGCTTCCACTGGGGTCCAGATCGATCTTGCTCGCCTTGAGCGCATTAGGTCCGAAACCTTGGCCGTCTCCAAACTGCTGACGGGCATCTTCGTAGAAGAAGAGTTCGCGCCACCGCCACCACCGGCCGAAACGTCCACACCGACCGCCGCTTCACGCTTCTCAGGGCTCGATGCTGCCCACGCTGCCCTTTTGGAGCACCTCCTCTCCGCTCCTGGTTTGGCGCGGGAACGTTTCGACGATCTGGCGCGGAACCTGAGACTGCTACCGGACGGTGCCATCGAACTGATCAACGATTGGGGCTTCGATCTCTTCGGAGAACCAATCATTGACGACGACGTAGAGCTTTCAATCGCGCACCACATCGAGATCGAACTGAAGGGCATGGAGGCCACTATATGACTGGAACATCACGGATTCGGCCTCGCGAGCGTGACGTAATCCTGCAGGCTCTTGCCGCCGGTGTGGTTCCGCGGGTTGGACTTCAACATGTCCAGGTCGGCCGCGCCGCCGAGGTAGAGGCCTTGGTGCGCGACGTCGAGCGCGTTGTCGCCGGCGGGGCAACGATTAGGTTCGTGATCGGCGAATACGGTGCAGGGAAGACCTTCTTCCTAAATCTTGTTCGACTGATCGCGCTGGAGCGGAAGTGCATTACGCTACATGCTGACCTCGCTCCTGACCGGCGTCTGCACGCCTCCGCCGGGCAGGCACGCGGCCTATATGCGGAAGCCGTTAGAAACATGGCCACGCGCACGAGACCCAATGGCGGTGCGTTGCCAAGCGTCGTCGAGCGTTTCGTGACGGACTGTGTCAACGAGGCGAGCAACAATGCGAGACCTGTCGAGAGGGTCGTTGACGATAGGCTCGCGCATCTACAAGAGTACATTGGCGGCTATGACTATGCGACAGTTCTCAAGGCATATTGGCGCGGCAGCGAAGAGGGCGACGAGAACCTGAAGGACGCCGCCCTTCGTTGGCTTCGGGGTGAATACTCAACCAAGACGGAGGCGCGACAAGCACTCGGCGTGCGCAACATTATCGGTGACAACGATGTCTACGACGCATTGAAGTTGCTTGCCGCCTTCGTGAGGTTGGCGGGCTATGCCGGCCTCTTCATCGTCTTCGACGAGATGGTCAATCTTTACAAGCTTCAAAGCAGTCAAGCACGCAACCAGAACTTCGAACAAATCCTTCGGATCCTGAATGACGTCTTGCAGGGCAATGTCGGGGGAATTGGATTCGCTTTCGGCGGCACGCCCGAGTTTCTTATGGACACCCGGCGGGGCCTCTATAGCTATGCGGCGCTGCAATCGCGTCTCGCGGAGAACAGCTTCGCAAGAGATGGACTCGTCGACCTTTCCGGACCCATCGTGAGGCTGCAGAACCTCACGCCGGAGGACTTGCTGATCCTTCTTGCCAAGATCCGCGCCATTTTTGCCCTGGGAGACCCTTCAAACTATCTCGTGCCGGATGACGCGCTGCCGATGTTCATGCAGCACTGCAATCGGCATGTCGGGGAGGCCTATTTCCGGACGCCGCGCAACACAATCAAGGCCTTCGTCCAGTTCTTGGCGGTTCTCGAACAAAATCCAGAAACCAAGTGGCAGAACCTGATCGGTGACATGGAAGTCGCGCTCGATGCCGAGGCCGCAATGGACCTCGAATTGGGAGACGAAGGCGGCGGTAGCAATGACGACCTCTCCTCTATCCGACTCTGAGTCGGCCTCGAGCTTCGATAGGCTCCATGCAGAGATTCGCCGCTGGATCTGGGAGCAGCAGTGGGCGGAGCTTCGCGATGTCCAAAACCGAACCATTTCAGCGGTGCTTGACGAGAATGCGGACATTCTCATTGCGGCTTCGACCGCGGCAGGAAAGACGGAAGCCGCCTTCCTGCCGATCCTGACGCAGGTCGCCGATCGCATGGAGCGGGGTTTCTCGGTCCTTTACGTGAGCCCCCTCAAGGCTCTCATCAACGATCAGTTTCGGCGTCTCGATCAACTTTGTGAGCGCCTTGGAGTGGAGGTGGTGCGTTGGCACGGCGATGCCCCGCAGGCTGCAAAGCAACGGGCCCGCAGGAACCCCAGAGGGCTAATTCTGATCACGCCTGAATCGATTGAGGCCATGTTAATCCGGCGGCCGAACGACGCGAAGGCCATGTTGGGGTCTTTGTCGTACATCGTTGTCGATGAGCTGCATGCATTCCTCAATGGCCCACGGGGACTACATTTATCCAGCTTGCTTCGGCGCATCGATGCGTTGTCAAGCAATCGCGCGCGGCGGCTCGGTCTGTCGGCAACAATTGGTGACCTCGAACGGGCCGCGGCCTGGCTCAATCCGAACGACCCAAGTCTAGTGTCTATAGTGGAGGCAGCCGGCGATTCCCCGGAGCTACGTCTCCAGATCAGGGCATACACGGACCCGGCGGACGCTGACGATGTGGATGGTATCGAAGATGAGGCAAAGCCTGTCGCCCTTGATCGGATTGCGGATCATCTTTTTGCGACGCTTCGCGGCTCAAACAATCTTGCCTTTGCGGGTTCAAGGCGCCGGGTCGAGGCGGTAGCTGACCGTCTGCGCACTCGATCAGATTTAGCTCATGTTCCCAATGAGTTCTTTCCGCATCATGGCAGCCTGTCGAAGGAGCTGCGTGAGGAGCTGGAACTTCGGTTGAAGCAAGGAGAACTTCCAACCACGGCCGTGGCCACAACGACGCTCGAACTCGGCATCGATATCGGTTCCGTCACCTCGATCGCCCAGGTGGGTGCGCCGCGTTCCATGTCGTCACTTCGTCAGCGACTCGGGAGGAGCGGCCGCAGAAGCGGTGTGCCGGCCATCTTGCGCATCTATGCGAGGGAACAGCTCTTGTCGAAGGATGCAGACCCGATAGATCGCCTAAGGTTGGATGTCGTGCGCTCAGTTGCCGCGGTCCGGTTGCTCGTCGAGAGATTTGTAGAAGCACCGTGCGCCGACGCGGCCGTCGCTACGGTTGTGCTCCACCAGACATTGTCATTGATAACGCAGTTGGGAGGATCCCGCGCGGAGGCCCTCTACGATGCGATCTGTGGCATAGGGCCGATGTCCGTTATGACAAAGCGGGACTACGCGGAGCTGTTGCGCGGCATGGCTTCGCCTGAGCACCGACTGTTGGAACAGGCCCCGGACGGCACGATCATGCTTGGCGAGACTGGCGAGCGGCTTGTGGCATCGCGGGACTTTTACGCCATTTTTTCAACCGACCAGGAGTGGCGGCTCGTGTTCGGTGCCCGTTCCCTGGGGACGATCCCAATCTCCAATGCGGTTGGCATTGGTGTGATCGTAACGTTCGCGGGGCAGCGCTGGAGAATTGTCGATGTGGACGATCGGAGCAAGGTGCTTGAGGTCCAGCGTCACCGCGCGGGCCGGATACCGAGGTTTGAGAGCCTGTTCATCGAGCCAGTCCATGACCGATTGTCGGCCACCATGCGTACCGTATTGGCTTCGCACGATCTTCCCCCCTATCTCGATAAGGATGCGACGGCGCTGCTTGGGGAAGGGCGTGGTGCGTACGCCGAACTGAAGCTCGCTTCAAAGAGCCTGATTGCAAGCGGCAGGGACACGCACGTGCTCACTTGGCGCGGCACCGAGATGAACAGTGTTCTGGGGGTTGCCTTTCTCGCCGCAGGGCTGGACTGCTCGATCTTGGACGTTGGCGTAACAGTGGTGGATACCCATCCGGAGATCGTGTGCGAGATATTGCGCCAGCTTGCGGCGAAGCCGCCGGACATCTCGGATATTGTAGAGTTTGTGGAAAATCTTCAAACGGAGAAGTTTGACGAGATGGTGCCAGAGCCCGTCCTCCGGCGAATGTGGGTGGAGGGGCATAGGCGGGCTGCGGACGGGCTCGCCGAACTAGCGGCAGGTTTGGCCGGTTCCGGCGCGGCGAGAGGGCCCCAGTCGTGAGAGTTCTTCACACTGCCGATCTGCATCTCGGCCGCCAGTTCAACGGCATCTCGCTGGAAGAGGATCACGCTGTGGTTCTCGATCAGATCATTGGCACGATAGTGGAATGTGAGGTGGACGTCCTTGTGATCGCTGGCGATATTTTTGATCGCGCCGCGCCGCGCCGCCTGCGACGGCGGTCCGTCAGTTCAATGCATTCCTGTCGCGAGTAGCCTCGGAGACCAGGGCTGCGGTCGCCATGATTGCCGGCAACCACGATTCTGGCGATCGCATCGCGTCGATGTCTATCATGACGGACACACGTAGAGCGCTTATCCGCGGGGATGTGAGTGCGGACGAGAGGCCATTGGTCCTGGCTGATAAGTACGGCCCCGTCGCCTTTTCTGGTCTTCCATTCGCATATGAGTACACAGCCCGGGAGTGTTTCGCCGATGAAACGCTGCAATCCCCGGAGGACGTTCTTGCCGCCCAGGTTGCCGCTGCTCGCCGCAATGTCCCGGAAGGGGCTCGTTGGGTAATCATCGGCCACGCTTTTGTCTCCGGTGCGCAGAGCAGCGATAGCGAGAGGCCACTCGTCCGAGTAGGTGGAATTGAGACGGTCGGGCCGGAGATCTTCGACGGCGCACACTATGTCGCCCTGGGGCATCTGCATCGTCCCCAATTGGTGGGCGTGCCGCACATCTGTTATTCCGGATCGCCTCTCGCCTTCGGCTTCGATGAGGCGGGCACTGCCAAGTCCATGAGTCTAGTCGAAATCGATGGGGCCGGCGCCGTCGATGTCAAGACGATTCCATTCGAGCCGCTTCGGGGTATCCGGACCCTCAGAGGGAAGCATGCTGAGCTTGTAGCCGCGGAACCCTCTACGGATTTTATCAAGGCCGTCCTTACGGACGACGTGCCGGTGATTGACGGGATGAAGCGCCTGCGCGCGGTCTTTCCAAACGCGTGCGATTTGACTTACGAGCGCGACCAACGCGCCCCTGAGGTGAAGTCGCTCGATGGACGGCAGACGAAAATGGCCAATCCATTAGACGTCATGGGAGACTTCTTGGAACTAGTGAGGGGAGAGCGCTTCAATGAGGATGAATTGAAGGTCATTGCGACTGCGCTCCATGACGTGCGGACAGGAGAGGACGTCGAATGAGACCGGTGAGGCTGACCTTGCAGGCGTTCGGCCCATACCCGGGCAAGGAAGTCATCGACTTCCGCGACGCGGTCGAGGCTGGGCTGTTTGGTATCTACGGTCAAACCGGTTCGGGGAAATCCACGGTCTTCAGCGCAATGACATTCGCGCTATTTGGAGAGCCGGCGAAGCCCGAGCAGGAGACGCCGTCGTTAAGGTCCGATCACGCCGACGCGGATATGCAGACAGAGGTCGAGCTTGTGTTCGACATGGGCGGCCATCGCTATGTCGTTGCGCGTCGCCCGGAGCAAATGCGCCCGAAGCAACGTGGAGTTGGCGAGACGCGGCATCCCCACGAGGCATTCCTGTTTGACGCGACAGGAATTGCGGTTGACGAGATCGGAGGTGAGAGCCGCGGCAAGATCTTGGCTGAGAAGAAGGTTCGCGATGTTGATAAGGCGATCATCGAAATGCTGGGCTATGGGCCCGAGCAGTTCCGCCAGATCGTACTTCTGCCGCAGGGGAAGTTCGAGGCGTTTCTCGCGGCGAAGACGAAGGAACGGCTCGCAATCCTGCGGGACCTATTCGATGTTTCTGCCTATCGAGCCCTGTCGGCCAAGCTGAAGTCGGATGCAGACACTGCCGAGCGCCACGTTCAGGACCAGCGCAGAGTCTGCAGCGGCCGTCTTGGTGCGGAGGGCTTCGAGAGCCTCGATGCGCTGAACGATGGAATCGATGCCGCCGGCGTGCACTGCTCTGAGACTGCAAAAGTGGAAGAAGGCGCAAGGGCCGGTCTCCTCGCGGCTCAGACTGCGCTGGGAGCAGCCGAGAAGCTGGAGGAGCAATTCAAGAGCCTCGATCTGGCACGCGAGACGCTCGCTGTTCTTGAAGCGGGCCAAGAGGCAATGGATGCGCTTGCCAAACGAATTGTCCAGGCCGAACGCGCCAGGACCCTGCTCGATGTGGAAAGCAACGTGAGCGAGGCGGATGCCGACGCCAAGAATGCGCGGCATGCACGGAACGAATCCCAGCGTCTCGCGGAGATGGCGTCTGCGAAGGCCAAGGAGGCTGTGACCGCGCTTGAGGTCGAAACACAGCGTGCGGGCGAAATGGACGAAATGCGCCAGAATCTCGAGGCGTTGGACCGTCACAAGGAGGTGCTCGAAAAGTCCACGGGACTGGTGGAGGCGGTTGATCGAGCGCGCGAGGCCAAGCGCCAGGCTGGTGAGAGTCTCGAAAGCGCTGAAAGAAGACTGGCGGGCCTCGATAAGCAGCATCAGACGAATGTCGATGCCATCAAAGCGGCGCGCCAAGCAGAGGTCCATCTCCGGGACTCTGTGGCGCGGCTTGAGGGCCTGAAGCGATTGCTCTCCGCGGCTACGAACTTCGAAAAAGCGGAAGTCAGCGTGCAAGTGGCTCATGACGAGCTTCAAGTGCTGACATCGACGCATGCAAATGCCGCCCGAGCCGCGCATGAGGCCAAGTCCGAGTACGCGGAGGCGGAACGGGCACTCTCCGAGGCCCAGGCGCTGCACTTGGCCGCCAAGCTCGAGCCTGGAGAGCCCTGTCCTGTTTGCGGCTCGATTGAACATCCGGCACCGGCTACCGGAGCCGCCGAGCATGCCGGGTTGGATCAAGCGTTTCGGGACACGAAAGCTGCATTCGAGTTGGCGGACGCAGCAGTTCACGAAGCGTTTGCAAGTCTCGAAGCGGGACGGGTGATCCTTGCGGAGCGGCAAGGCATACTCGCGGCGTTTGATCCTCCCCGTGAAAGTGCCGCGGTGCTCACGGAGCAGATTGAGACGGAACAGCTTTTACTAGAAGATGCCGGCCCCCCACGCGACATCGCTGCAATGGAAGCCGACGGTGAGCGACTTGCCGAACAGATTCGAGAGGCCACGCAAGTACGCGAGGAATGCCGCGATACACTCGGCAAGCTCCAAGCGAGCGCTGCCGCGGAGCAAGCGCGCCTCGATCAGATGCTATCGGCGGTTCCACAAGATTTGCGGGACCCGGCAGCTCTCGCCGCTACCAGGCAGAAGGTCGCCGGAGGCCTAGCAGAGCGGCAAGCTGCGCGAGACGCTGCAGAGGCCATGGCGAGGGAAACGCGCGATGCCGATCTTTCCACCGCGAAGGATTTGCAGGCAGCTGCAGGCAAGCTCACGGAATCTCAAGCGCGCCACCGCAAGGCAGAAGAAGCATTCGCAGCGCGCCTTGCACAAGCCGGTGTGACAGAGGACGAGTTCCGGGCCCTCAAGCCCGCTATTGCGACGGTCGAAGAGGATCGCACAACGGTGAATGAGCATCTTCGGAAGCTTGAGAATGCGAATGAGGAGATGCACAAGACCTCGGAGGCAATTCAGGATCGAGAGCGTCCTGATCTATCGGTACTGCAAGCGGCGAAGCTGGATGCCGATCAGAAGCTGACCGAAGCCGTGGACTTGCGTTCCGGGGCGCAGCAACGATTGGCCCACCTCTCAAAGCTCAAAGGCGATTTGGAGGAGACCCTGCGCGAGCTCGACGCGTTGGAAGCCTCCTCGGGTCCCCTTCGAGCCCTCGCCGCGCTTGCGAACGGCGAGAACCCGCAACGGCTCGACCTTGAAACGTTTGCCATCGGCGCGATGTTCGACCGGGTTTTGGAGGCGGCTAATCTGCGGCTCGGTCCCATGACGGGAGACCGCTACAGGTTGATGCGGAATGAGGAAAGTGCTGGCCGCGGGCGGCGCGGCCTTGAGATCGAAGTTTTCGATATCTTCACGGGCAAGGCGCGCCCAACCAGCACGTTGTCGGGCGGAGAGACGTTTATCGCCGCTCTCGCTCTCGCGCTCGGGCTCGCCGACGTCGTCGAAAGTGCGAGCGGGAAGGTCCGGCTGGATACAATTTTCATTGATGAGGGCTTCGGCAGTCTAGACACCGAGAACGGTTCAGGCACGCTCGATCAGGTCCTGCAAGTGCTTGCCAAGCTCGTCAGTCAGAACCGCGCGGTGGGCCTCATCTCGCATGTCTCCCTTGTGCAGGAAGCCATTCCAAATGGCTTCTATGTTTGGAAGGAAGTCACGGGAAGCCACGTAGAGGCCAGGGGGGTGAATTGAGAAGGTGCCCGTGAGATGGCGCGGCACTGCTGATCCGTAGCAGGTCGCATTATGACTAGGCCAGAGCTAGCCTTGCCAAATCTGGGTTGCGACGTGACGTGCTCCTACACCATTGCCGGTGCGGCCAGCTGTCGTGCAAAGATCAAGCGAGCAATTACTCTCTTGGCCGCCTCAGTAGGATTACGGGGCGCGAACATTGGGTTTAGAACCTAGGTGGACAACAACGGCAATTGGTCCATCCAAAAAAGTGGAATGCTGGCGGTTGATCTGATGAGCCGCTTTGCTGTCAGCTCCGCCGGCTGCCGCCCCTCCAGTAGTGCCGTGGTCATTTCTGGCGCCAGAAAAGCCAAACAGATGATGCGGGTCACATAGGTCCGATCGAGGCGTTCAGCGCATGCGACAGCGCCGATCCCGTCCGCCTCGCCTCGAACGATCTGGCCAAACCATTCATGTGCCCGCGCGAGTGCCCTGACCAAGTTGGCATCAGGCACAGAATTGGCGTGCCCTTGATCTGAGACAACCAACTTGGCCTCGACGCCCCGCCGCCGAAGCCTCACCTGAACCTCAAGCGTGATCGTGCCACGGCATTTCGCTAGTGACGCGTGGGCGATTTCCTGATCGAGCAACCGCGCCGTTAGCATGTTCCGTGCAATTTCAATCGTCACCGTGTCCTGCGCCACCACGATGCGTCGCACGAGATTGGCAATGACTTCTGCTTTTCCTGAAGGAGCGCCAGCCTCACACGCATAAGTCAGTTTCGATGCGCGCGCGAGCACAGCAGTAACCACGTCCGGCGACTTCTTCATTGAAGCCAAGGCATCAAGCACCGCGACGCGGTCTTTCAGAAATGCGGAGAGTTGGTCGAGCACAAGCTTCTCGATCTCATGCGCGGGAAGGCGCCAGCCTTTTGATACGAGCCCGGTCTCGTTTTCCTCATTCGCGGCGCTAGCCTTCTTGGCGGCCGCGGCCCGAGGTGCCAGGAGCGACCGCTCGACATAGTACCGGTACCGCCGCCCGTGGTTGACCGCATGGGAGGGCGTGAACGGCACGCCTTCTGCCGTGAATAGGAGACCTGCGAGCAGGCTCGGGTGCTTCGAACTGGTCCGACCGCGCTTTCGACCGGCGTTGGCAGCGAGGAGAGCCTGAACTTTGTCCCAGGTCTCAGCATCGACGATTGCGTCGTGTTCTCCGTCGTAGCTGGTTTGGCGATGCGGAATGCGGCCGAGATAGATCGGGCTCGAGAGGATGCGATACAGATGCCCGCGGCTGAAGTCAGTGCCCCCTAGCCGGCGTCCATCGGCTAGGGTGCGGACCTTGGTCCTGAGGTTGAGACGGTGGGTCTTCTCTTGGAGCTTTCGGACGCTACCCAGCTCGAGGTAGAGCGCAAACAGATGCCTGACTGTCTTGGCCTCATCGGCATTGATCTTGAGCTTCCGATCGATGGCGTCGTAGCCGAGCGGCACGGCGCCACCCATCCACATGCCCTTCTTCTTGGAGGCCGCAATCTTGTCGCGGATACGTTCGCTCGTGACCTCGCGCTCGAACTGGGCGAAGGAGAGCAAAACGTTGAGGGTGAGCCGACCCATGGATGTCGTGGTGTTGAAGGCCTGCGTCACCGAGACGAATGACACGCCCTTGGCGTCGAAGGCCTCTACAATCTTCGCGAAGTCGAACAGAGATCGTGTCAGGCGGTCGATCTTATAGACGACGACGGTATCCACTTTACCTGCAGCGATATCTGCAAGAAGGCGCTTGAGCGCGGGGCGGCCCATGGTCCCGCCGGAATACCCGCCATCGTCATAGTGGGCGGAAAGAGCATGCCACCCTTCATGGCGCTGGCTGGCAATGTAGGACTCGCAAGCCTCCCGTTGAGCATGGAGTGAGTTGAACTCCTGCTCGAGCCCCTCATCGGAGGACTTGCGGGTGTAGATGGCGCAACGGATGCGCTTGGACCGCTTGTTGATCTCACCCATCTGCAGGCGTCTCCGTGCTGCGGCGCTTGAGCCCAAAGAAGGCCCAGCCGTTCCAGTTGGTGCCGGTGATCGCACGAGCGACAGCGGTGAGGCTTGGATAGGTTCGGCCACGCCAGGCAAAGCCCTTCTCGAGAACGAGCACTTCGTGCGTCTCGCCGTGCCATTCACGAAAGAGCTTCGTGCCTTTGCTCAAGCGGCGCGGCTGCGGTCGTGACGGTTTGCCTTTCGCCTGGCCGGCCTTCTTGAGGAGCCGCAGCGTCTCGGCATCGAGTCCTCCATAGACTTCCGCCTGGATCCCGTAGGCTACCGCGCGGACGAGGAAGGCGCGGCTTGCATGGCGCGGCACTGTGGGACTCCACAGGCGACGCCATTCAGCTTCGAGTTCAGCCCTCGGGGAGCGCGGCAGGGCGCGAACCCGAGTGGCGAGATCCGCCTCGACCTGAGCCGTTACCGGCCCGCGCCGTTTTCGGCGCGACCGAGCGTATGTGTTTCCCGACATGGTTCTAAGCCTTATGGGATTCCGCCGTGGCCATCCGATAGCGCCGCACGCCCTTCTTGCCGACCTCGGAGACGAGCGGCAGCTTGAGCTTCTTCTTGACGACTCCTGAGAAGAAACCGCGCACTGAATGCGGCTGCCAGCCAGTCTCGGCGACGATGTCATCGATGGTGGCGCCCGACTTCCGGCGTAGCATTGTGATCACGAGAGCCTGTTTGCTTTGTGGAGACGCAGAGCGCTTCTTGGGCGCTGCCGATGGCGCCTTCTTCACGTTGCGACGCGGGCATGCGGCCTCTGCTTTGCCTTTGTCAGGGGCGACCGCCGTTGCGCGTTGGTCCTTCTCGGTCTCATCAATTCCGAGTGCCACAAGCCCAGCTGTCGTGAGGAAAAGGCCGTAGGCACTGCTGTCTTCGTCGCGTCGCCATTCAAGGGCGCCGTCGGCAATACGGCGCTCTTCGATCAGACCTCGTTTGAGCAGGGTCGTGATGGCTTTGGCGCGTGCGGGGCCTTGCAGGCTCAGGCCTTGGGGAAGGGGCAACAGCGCATGATCGCTGCGTTGGGCCGCGGCGCTCAAGATCACGAGCTGCGTGTCGTTGAGCTTTGGAGTTTGTGTTTTGGGTTTGGGCATGGGTTGCCTCCATCATGGCGCACCGGCCCGATGCCGGCGCTTCCACTGCCCACAGCCCAGCCCGCAGGCCGGGGGAGGACAATAACGGAGGCGAGGTGCTCGCTGCCTGCATGCACGCTCTCTTTAGAAGGGAAGTCCAGCAAAATCCGGCACTGACGTCCGTAGAGTGAGACCCCTTGACTTGAACGAGGGCAACATCATTCTAGTTGGCAGGCCGAATCGGTACGAATGGGCGGAGCCCAGTCGGCAGTGGAAGCAATGTTTCACTGCACTCCGAGCCGGTCTTTGGCTGGGTGGGCAGAGCCTGCCACGGACAAGGCAGAGCCAGAGTCCACGAACTCATGGTCGCCAGAGGCGATCGGTAAGGTCACTGAGATCGCAGAGCGCTCAGTTGCCACGAGCCAAGGCCTGAATCCTTCAGAACTGAATTTTTGAACCCTGCTTGGGGTGACGTCACTCGTGCGTCTTCGCCCAAGCGTGATGGAGGACGTCATGCCGACAATCCAATCCGTGCCCTTGAGCACGTTCAAGCTCAATCCGCGCAATGCGCGAACCCACTCGAAGAAGCAAATCCGACAGATTGCGAAGAGCATCACGGCATTCGGCTTCGTCGTGCCACTCCTTATTGACGAAGACGGGCTGATCATCACCGGCCATGGGCGCCTGGAGGCTGCCAGGATGCTCGGTCTTCAGGAGGCGCCGGCCATCGTTCTGGACGGTTTGAGTGAGGCTAAGAAACGCGCGCTTCTCATCGCCGATAATAAGATTGCAGAAAATGCGGGGTGGGATCGCGAACGGCTAGCCGCCGAGATCCCTGAACTCACCGATCTCCTGATCGAGGAGAACCTGGATATCTCTATTACTGCCTTTGAGGCGGTCGAGATCGACCAAATCGTCGCTGACTTTGAGACGGACAGCAGGGATCCAGCAGACAGGTTGGAGTCTGCGTGGGAGGCCGAACCCATCGTCAGCAAACCAGGAGACCTGTGGCAGCTGGGCGCTCATCGTCTTCTGTGTGGAGACGCACGGGATATCGGCTCAATCGGCCTTCTCATGGGCAAGGAACGCGCCGCTATGGCGTTCCTGGATCCACCCTACAACGTCCGAGTAAAAGACATCGTAGGGCGGGGACGGACCAAGCATGACGAGTTCGCGATGGCGTCCGGAGAGATGTCTCGTCCCGAGTTTATCGAGTTTCTCCAAGAAACCCTCAGCGTTGCTTCCGCCGTTTCCCGGGACGGGGCCGTCCACTTCGTGTGCATGGATTGGCGACATGTAGAGGAATTGGTCTGCGCTGGCCGGGGCGTGTATGGCGCCATGCTGAATCTTGTTGTCTGGGCAAAGTCCAATGCGGGGCAGGGAAGCTTCTATCGTAGCCAGCACGAACTCATCGGCGTGTTCCGCGTCGGTGCTGAACCACACCGCAACAATGTTCAACTCGGCCGGCACGGGCGTTCGCGCTCGAATGTCTGGCACTACGCCGGCGCGAACAGCTTTCGGTCCGGCCGCATGGACGATCTTGCAGCACACCCGACAGTCAAGCCGATCGCGATGGTGGTCGATGCGCTGAAGGACTGCACTCGCCGCGGGGATACCGTGCTGGATACCTTCTGTGGTGCCGGTACGACGGTCATGGCCGCGGAACGCGTCGGGCGGCGCGCCTTTGCGATCGAGCTCGCACCCAAATATGTCGATGTCGCCGTTCGTCGATGGCAGGCGTTCACACGGCGCGATGCGACTCTCCACGGCACAGGCCAGACCTTCGAGGAAGTCGCAAGCGAGCGTCAGCGGCTGCACGAAGCGGCCAGCGAGGGGGCGAATGATGGGGAAGCGTAAGAACAGAAGTCGTGGAACCCGGGATTCCGCCTCTTACGAAGTCGGATACCAGAAGCCGCCGAAGCACGCGCAGTTCAAGCCGGGTCAGTCGGGCAATCCGAAGGGACGCCCAAAAGGGCACAGAAACTTCAAGACCATCCTCAAGGACGTGCTCGCAGAGAAAGTACACGTTCGTGAGGGAGATCGTACGCGGCGTGTATCGAAACAGGAGGCTCTCATCCGCATGACGCTCACCAACGCGCTCATGAACGACAACAAGGCCTTTGCGTCAGTCCTTCAGCTCTTGAGATTGGCTGGTTTCATGGATGACGTAGCGGAGCCGACAGAAACGGAGAATGTCGGGCAGGACGACGCCCTGATCGTCGAGGAGTTCCTAAGACGTCACGGCGCGCTGGCGATGCAGAACAGCCAGCAAGAAGACGATTCCGGTTCCAGCCAAGCCACAGTCCATCTGGAGTCAGAGAATGAGTGAAGCACGAACCAGCCTTCTGAAAGGCCTTCGTCCATGTGACCTGGACGCCATTTTTCGCAAAGATCTCTATTCATTCGTTCAGAGGGCTTTCCCCATTGTCTCGGCGGGCGATAGGTTTCAGCCGAACTGGCATATTGAGGCAATCGCCGATGCGTTGACGCGCGTGCTAGACGGGGAGATCAAGCGCTTGATCATCACCGTCCCGCCCCGCAGCCTGAAGTCGATCTGCGCATCTGTAGCCTTTCCGGCGTTCGTTCTCGGTCACGATCCAACGCGCCGCATCATCTGCGTCAGCTATTCCGAGGGCCTTGCCCGAAAGCATGCGAATGACTTTCGAGCTTTGGTCCGCTCGCCCTTCTACCTGAACCTCTTCAGATCAACGCGCGTCAGTGCGGCCAAGGATACCGAGCTCGAGGTCATGACGACCGCGAGAGGCTTCCGCTACGCCACATCGGTGGGAGGAACGCTAACCGGCCGCGGAGGCAATCTGCTCATCATCGACGACCCTATGAAGCCACAGGATGCCCACTCCGAGAACGCGAGGGAGAACCTCAAGCAGTGGTACGCCAACACCCTCGTCCCGCGCCTCGACAGCAAAGCCGATGATGCCATTATCGTGGTGATGCAGCGCCTGCATGTGGACGACCTCGTTGGCCATCTCCTCGAACAAGACGGCTGGACCGAGCTGAGGCTTCCTGCCATTGCAGAGACGGACGATGAAGTGCGGATCGGGGAGGACAGAGTCTACCGACGCAGGGTGGGCGAGTTACTGCACCCTACTCGCGACTCCGAGAAGGTCTTGGCCGACCTAAAGCACACGATGGGTTCCTTGGACTTTGCCGCGCAGTACCAGCAGCAACCCGTGGCCCCAAGTGGAAACCTCATCAAGTGGTCGTGGTTTCCACTCTATGACAGTCCTCCTGCTTGGCAATCAGGCGATAAGCTGATTGTCAGTTGGGACACGGCGATGAGTGCGGGGGAGTTGGCGGACTACTCTGCCTGCATCGTGCTGCAGACACGAGGCGAGACGGTGTGGATCCTCGATGTCTTGCGAGAGCGGCTCGACTATCCTGATCTGCGGCGTCGAGTTATCGAGATGCATCGCCGTTGGCAGCTGCCGCGTTCGTATTCCCTGGTCATTGAGGAGAAGGGATCGGGGATGAGCCTAATCCAAGACCTGAAAAGGGAGGGCATTCACGCCATCGGCGTCAAGCCGACTCAGGACAAGGTGCTACGCATGTCAGCGCACACGGCGCGGATCGAGGCCGGCTCCGTATACCTGCCGCGGCAAGCGGGGTGGCTTGACGACTTCCGACACGAGCTCATGGCATTTCCTGCGAGCAAACATAAGGATCAGGTCGATGCCCTCACGCAAGCATTGGACCGAGCATTCACCGCCAAAGGCAGAATTCGGTGCACCACGGTGAGGTGCTAACAGAGATCGGGCTTCGACGGCTTCGGAAACCAGTCCTGCCATGAGCAGGCGATCCGTGAGTCCCATCCACAGGTGTCTCCCTGTGGGATTGGGCCAGCATCGAGCCCTAGGTCGGCAATGTCGGCTCAGTGGTACTAACCAGACGCCGAAAATTCGGATCCCGATGTCTGCTCCTGACCTGAAGCGGACATTTCGCGTGGGTTCTTGTGGTGGCTCTTGTTACGTCTCGTACTGGAATCGCCGGAGTCAGTTCATCGGTTTCCAACTTGATGGCCATCAACGTTCCACGCGGCTCAAACAGTCAGACTTAGATCGCTCGACGGGGAATTCAGCCCTGCGGAGCACCTCCTGGTGGCGTCAGGGCAAGGCATGGCCACGATTGACTTGCGTAGTCGACATACGTGCAACAACCGGTTCGGCGGCCGCTGAACGGGGAGGAAACGCATGAGCTATTTTCTCGATCGTCTCACCTTCTTCGATCGGGTCGTCGACGACTTCTCCGACGGCTACGGCGTCGTCACGCGCGAAGACAGACGTTGGGAGGATGGCTATCGCAAACGCTGGCAGCACGACAAGATCATTCGCTCTACACACGGGGCCAACTGCACCGGTTCCTGTTCCTGGAAGATCTACGTCAAAGGCGGCATTGTTACGTGGGAGACGCAACAGACCGACTATCCACGCACGCGGCCCGAGTTCCCAAATCACGAGCCGCGCGGATGCTCCCGGGGCGCGAGCTACTCCTGGTACCTGTACTCCGGCAACCGCGTGAAATATCCGCTCGTGCGCTCGCGTTTGCTCAAGGCGTGGCGCGAGGCGCGTCGCGCGCGTCCACCCGTCGCCGCCTGGGCCTCGATCGTTGAAGACCCCGCGAAGCGGGATTCATACGTCAGGAAACGCGGTCTTGGCGGCTTTGTCCGCGCCGATTGGGATGAGGTCAACGAAATCATCGCCGCCGCTAACGCGTATACGGCGAAAACCTATGGGCCCGACCGCGTGGTCGGCTTCTCTCCCATCCCGGCCATGTCCATGGTGAGCTATGCGGCGGGCTCGCGCTACCTGTCGCTGCTGGGCGGCGTGTGCATGTCGTTCTACGACTGGTATTGCGACTTGCCGCCGGCATCGCCGCAGACCTGGGGCGAGCAGACCGACGTGCCCGAAAGCGCCGACTGGTACAATTCCGGCTTTCTCATCTTGTGGGGCTCCAACGTACCGCAGACGAGGACACCGGACGCTCACTTCTACACCGAGGCCCGCTATCGCGGTGCCAAGAGCGTCGTCGTATCGCCGGACTATTCCGAGGCCTCGAAGTTCGCCGATCTCTGGCTGTCCGTGAAGCAGGGAACGGACGCGGCGCTGGCCATGGCCATGGGCCACGTCATTCTCAAGGAGTTCCACGTCGATCGGCAGGCGGAATATTTCAGCGACTACGTCCGCAAATATACCGACATGCCCATGCTTGTCCGGCTGGTGAAACAGGATGGCAGGCTTGTGCCGGAGCGGTTCCTGCGGGCGAGCGATTTCGACAAAGCGCTCGGCGAAACCAACAATCCGGAGTGGAAAACCGTCGCGATCGATGAGGCATCAGGGGACGTCGTGGTCCCGCTCGGCTCGGTCGGCTTCCGTTGGGGCGAACAAGGCAAGTGGAACCTCGAGGAGAAGAAGTCGGACGAGTCGAACGTCAAGCTTCGCCTGACACTCTCGGATCACACGGACGAGATGGCGGACGTCGCCTTCCCGTATTTCGGCAATATCGAGCACGAACATTTCACCTCGAGCGACCACGATAGCGTGTTGGAGCGGAAGGTTCCGGTGACGCGCGTCGCGCTCGCCGACGGCGAGGCGCTGGTCGCGACGGTCTACGATCTGTTCCTTGCTAACTACGGTGTCGACCGTGGCTTCGGCGGCGGGAACGTCGCCAAGAGTTTCGACGACGATATGCCGTACACTCCGGCCTGGGCCGAAAAGATCACCGGCATATCGCGTGACAAGATCGTCGCGGTGGCGCGCGAATTCGCACTGAACGCCGAGAAGACGCATGGCCGCTCCATGATCATCATCGGCGCGGCGATGAACCATTGGTATCACATGGACATGAACTACCGCGGCGTCATCAACATGCTGGTGATGTGCGGTTGTGTCGGTCAGTCCGGCGGAGGCTGGTCGCACTATGTGGGTCAGGAGAAGCTCCGCCCCCAGACGGGCTGGCTGCCGCTTGCCTTCGCGCTAGATTGGGCGCGCCCGCCGCGGCAGCAGAACTCGACATCGTTCTGGTACGCCCACACTGATCAATGGCGCTACGAGACGCTGGACGTGAAAGAGATTTTGTCTCCCACGGCGCCGGCCGGGCCCTGGGACGGCGCGCTGATAGACTACAATGTCCGGGCCGAACGCATGGGGTGGCTGCCGTCCGCGCCGCAGCTTGAGGAAAACCCTCTGGGGATCGCCGCGAAGGCCAAGGCCTCCGGCATGGAGCCGAAAGAGTATGTCGCGTCGGCTCTGAAGTCCGGCGACCTGGCGCTGTCCTGCCATGATCCGGACAACCCGAAGAACTGGCCACGCAATCTTTTCGTCTGGCGCTCGAACCTGCTCGGCTCGTCCGGCAAAGGCCACGAGTACTTTCTAAAGCACTTGCTCGGCACGTCGCACGGCGTCATGGGCAAGGATCTTGGCCAAGACGGCAAGCAGAAACCGGAGGACGTCGTCTGGCACGACACGGCGCCGGAAGGAAAGCTCGATCTCCTCGTAACTCTCGACTTCCGCATGTCGACGACGTGTATGTACTCGGACATCGTGCTGCCGACCGCGACTTGGTACGAGAAGAACGACCTCAATACCTCCGACATGCATCCCTTTATCCATCCGCTGACCTCGGCCGTGGATCCGGTCTGGGGCGCGCGCAGCGACTGGGAAATCTACAAGGGCATCGCCAAGGCCTTTTCCGAGGTTGCCCCCGAGGTTCTCGGCAAAGAGACCGATGTCGTGCTGACGCCCATCCTGCACGACACGCCCTCCGAGATCGCCCAGGCGGTCGACGTCAAGGATTGGAAGCGCGGAGAGGTCGAACCGATCCCCGGCAAGACCATGCCGCAAGTCGCCGTGATCGAGCGCGACTATCCCAACCTCTATCGGCAGTTCACGTCGCTCGGGCCCCTGATGACCAAACTCGGCAATGGCGGCAAGGGCATCGCTTGGAACACGGAGCACGAGGTCGACTTCCTTAAAAGACTCAACGGTTCCGTTGAGAACGGACCGACGGAGGGGCTGCCGCGGATCGACACAGATATCGATGCCGCCGAGGTGATTTTGACCTTGGCTCCGGAGACAAACGGAGAGGTGGCGGTCAAGGCCTGGGAGGCCTTGAGCAAGGCAACAGGCCGCGAACACGCTCACCTCGCCACGCACAAGGAAGACGAAAAAATTCGCTTCCGGGACTGCGTGGCGCAGCCGCGCAAGATCATATCTTCGCCGACGTGGTCGGGTCTTGAGTCGGAGATCGTTTGCTACAACGCGGGCTACACCAATGTCCATGAGCTGATCCCGTGGCGGACACTCACCGGCCGCCAGCAGCTCTATCAGGACCACCTTTGGATGAGGGCCTTCGGCGAGGGCTTCTGCGTCTACCGTCCGCCAATCGACACGAAGACGGTGAAACCGGTTGTCGATCGCAAACCGAACGGCAACAAAACCGTCGTGCTGAACTTCATTACGCCCCACCAGAAATGGGGCATCCACTCCACGTATACAGACAATCTCCTGATGCTGACGCTTTCGCGCGGCGGTCCAATCGTATGGATCAGCGAGGTCGATGCCGCCAAAGCGGGCATTGTCGACAACGATTGGATCGAGGCCTTCAACACGAACGGCGCGCTCGTCGCTCGCGCCGTCGTTTCCCAGCGCGTCAAGGAAGGCATGTGCATGATGTATCACGCGCAGGAGAAGATCGTGAACGTTCCGGGTTCCGAGCAGACCGGTCAGCGCGGCGGCATCCACAACTCGGTGACGCGCACCGTGGTGAAGCCGACACACATGATCGGCGGTTATGCCCAGCAATCCTACGGTTTCAATTACTACGGCACCGTCGGGTCTAACCGCGACGAGTTCGTCATTATACGCAAGATGGCTGATGTCGACTGGCTGGAGCGTCCGGCCGCGGACCAGGCTTCCGACAGCGCTAACCTGGAGGCCGCAGAATGAAGATCCGTGCTCAAATCGCGATGGTGCTGAATCTCGACAAGTGCATCGGGTGTCACACGTGTTCGGTCACGTGCAAGAACGTGTGGACCAGCCGCGAAGGCATGGAATACGCCTGGTTCAACAACGTCGAGACCAAGCCGGGCATTGGCTACCCCAAGGAGTGGGAGAACCAGGACCGCTGGAACGGAGGCTGGCGGCGCAAACGCAACGGCCAGATCGAGCCCCGCATCGGCTCGAAGTGGCGCGTGCTCGCGAACATCTTCGCCAATCCAGACCTGCCGGAGATCGACGACTATTACGAGCCGTTTACCTTCGACTACGAGCACCTGCAAAAGGCGCCTGAAATGCAGGCCATGCCGACCGCGCGCCCCCGGTCTCTCGTTAGCGGCGAGCGGATGGAGAAGATCAAGTGGGGCCCGAACTGGGAGGAGATCCTCGGCGGCGAGTTCGAGCAGCGCTCGGCCGATGTCAATTTCGAGGGCGTGCAGAAGGAGATCTACGGGCAGTTCGAGAACACCTTCATGATGTACCTGCCCAGGCTGTGCGAGCATTGCCTCAACCCGGCCTGCGTCGCCGCGTGCCCGTCCGGCGCAATCTATAAGCGCGAGGAGGACGGCATCGTCCTCATCGATCAGGACAAGTGCCGCGGCTGGCGCATGTGCGTGTCGGGCTGTCCGTACAAGAAGATCTACTACAACTGGTCGAGCGGTAAGTCGGAGAAATGCATCTTCTGCTACCCGCGCATCGAGGCCGGGCTCACCACCGTCTGTTCCGAGACCTGCGTCGGCCGCATCCGCTATCTCGGCGTCGTGCTCTACGACGCGGATCGCATCGAAGAAGCCGCCAGCGCCGCCGACGAGCAGGATCTGTACGAAGCGCAGCTCTCGATCTTTCTGGATCCCAACGATCCCGAGGTCATCGCGCAAGCGCAGGCCGACGGCGTGCCGCATAATTGGCTCGAAGCCGCAGTCCACTCACCGGTGTGGAAGATGGCGATGGATTGGAAAGTGGCTTTCCCGCTCCATCCGGAATACCGCACGCTGCCGATGGTTTGGTACGTGCCACCGCTGTCGCCGATCAACGCGGCGGTGGAGGCGGGCAAGATCGGACATGACGGCGAGATGCCCGATGTCCGCAGTCTACGGATTCCGCTCAAATATCTCGCCAATCTGCTGACGGCCGGAAAAGAGGAGCCAGTGGCGACGGCGCTTGAGCGCATGCTCGCCATGCGCGCCTATATGCGGGCGAAGACCGTGGATGGCGTGATCGACGAGAGCATTCCCCGCCGGGTCGGTCTCGAGACGGACGCGATGGACGACATGTACCAGACGATGGCGATCGCGAACTACGAGGATCGCTTCGTCATTCCCACGGCTCATCGCGAGCTTACCGAGGACGCCTACGATATTCGCGGCGGTTGCGGGTTTTCCTTCGGCAATGGTTGCTCGGGCGGAACGTCGGAGCCCAACCTGTTCGGCACGCCGAAGAAGCACAAGACTCCCCTGGAGGTTGGCTAATGACGAAAACCCTCAAGGTCTTGTCGGCCCTGCTTGGCTATCCCGAAGCGGCCCTTGTCGATGCGGCGCCCGAACTGAGAATGGCTCTCGACGAAGAGAACCTTCTGCCGCCCGAGAGCCGGCCTTTGCTTGACGCACTGATCGAGGAGATGGCGACAGGCGACCTCTACGACCTGCAGGAGCGCTACGTCGAACTGTTCGATCGTACGCGGTCCTTGTCGTTACACCTTTTCGAGCATGTCCATGGTGAAAGTCGCGACCGCGGCCAAGCGATGATCGACCTCAAGGCCCAGTACGAACAGAGTGGGCTGACGCTCAGCGCGAGTGAGCTTCCGGACTACCTGCCGGCATTTCTCGAATTTCTGTCGACGCTGCCATTGCCTGACGCCCTGCAGATGCTGGGGCAGACAACGCATATTCTGAACGCGCTTGCCGAGCGTCTGCATAAACGGGACGCGCCGTACGAGGCCGTGTTCCGGGCGCTGGCGGCGCTCGCCACGCCGGCCCCCGAAACGGCGGATATAGAAGTGGTGCCCGAAGGTCCCGACGCCGATCCGAACGATTTCGCCGCGCTCGATGCTCAGTGGGAGGAGGAGGCGGTGACCTTTGGCCCCGACGCCGGACCGAGTTGCAAGGACCGTCTCGTGGCGCAAATCCGCGCCGGCCGGCGCCCGGTTGCCGACATGCCGATGAAGGGAGAAGCGCCGTGAACGCCACCATCAATCAGCTTCTCTTTGGGTGGTACCCGTATCTTTGCATTACAATCTTTCTGATTGGCAGCCTGGTGCGCTTCGACCGCGAGCAATACACATGGCGGTCGGGATCGAGCCAGCTCCTGCGGCGCAAGCAGCTCGCCTGGGGCTCGAACCTTTTTCATGTTGGTATTCTCGTCATCTTCCTCGGCCACTTGGTTGGCCTGCTGACGCCCATAGCCGTGTTCGACTTTCTCGGCATCTCTCACGGCTTCAAGCAGATGATGGCCATCGTGGTGGGCGGTATCTCGGGCATCGCCTGCTTTATCGGGCTGACGCTGCTTGTGCACCGGCGCCTGTTTGACGCACGCATCCGCAACACCTCTTCCTTTGGCGATATAGCAATTCTCTTGTTGCTCTACGTTCAGCTGATCTTAGGTTTGGCCACCATTTCGATCTCGCTGGAGCATTTGGATGGCGGGGAGATGCTGAAGTTCATGACCTGGGCACAAGGGATCATGACGCTGCAGCCTGACGTGGCGGCGCTGGTCGCCGACGTCAATCCCATCTTCAAGCTGCATCTGTTTCTCGGCATGACAATCTTCCTGGTCTTTCCATTCACGCGCCTCGTCCATATCTGGAGCGCGCCGGTCTGGTATCTTGGGCGGCGCGGCTATCAGGTGGTTCGCACCCGTGAGCAGGGCAGGCGACACGGGATGTCACCGCCCCGCCCCGGCGATCGACCCATGCCGGCGGAGTGAGTACAGTGACGTGCGCCGCCCATACGCTCCCGGAGCGCAGTCCCGTCAGTGTCAATGGCGTGGAGATTCCGCACGACGCCATCGCCCGCGAAGCGCAGCACCATCCGGCGTTCAAACCGATCGAGGCGTGGCAGGCGGCAGCGCATGCGCTCGTAGTCCGCGAACTGTTGCTCCAGGAGGCGCGCCGCCTCGGCATTGCGGCGACGCCCCGCACGGACACGAGCGGACGCCGCGAGGCCGAGGAAGAGGCCCTTGTCCGAGAGTTGATCGAGAGCGAGGTCGCGACACCGGAACCGGACGAAACAAGCTGCAGGCGCTACTACGAGCACAACAGGCGCCGCTTTCACTCGGAACCGATCTACGAGGCCGCGCACATTCTATTTCCAGCACGAGAGGACAGCGCGGAAGACTTCGCGGCGGCCCTACGCGCGGCCAACCTCGTCCTTGAAGAGTTGCAGGCCCAGCCTGCCCGGTTCGGCGACTTGGCGCGGGCTCACTCGGCCTGCCCGTCGGCGGCCCAAGGCGGAAATCTCGGTCAAATAACAGCCGGTCAGACCACAACGGAATTCGAGGAGGCCCTCGTTGAGTTGGCCCCTGGCGCGATCAGCCAGAAGCCCGTGAAGACCCGTTACGGGGTCCACATTATCCGCCTGGATCGCCGGATCGAAGGACAGGAACTGCCGTTCGAACTGGTCTCCGACCGAATCGCGGACTATCTCCGGGAGAGCGTCGTCCGTCGAGCGGCTGCCCAATTTATCGCCCGCCTAGTTTCGAAGGCGGAGATCGCGGGTGTCATTCTCGCCGGTGCCGAAGCCCATCAGGTCAGCACGAGCGGGTAAGAGTCTGCCGGAGCCGCTGCCTGGGCCGGTTTGCCGCTGGCCCTGGGACGGTAGACGTTTGACCTTTCGGCACGGCGGTCGCTACCCTATGGGGCCACCTAGCAGAAAGGCCCCGGCGGGATGACGAAATTGGACCGTAGCCTGATCCAGGCCTTGCCGGTTTTTGCCGAAATGGATGTGGGCGAGCTGGACGATGTTATCGCCCGTGCCAAGGCGCAGCGCATCCCGAAAGGAACGGCGGTGTTCCGGCAGGGCGAGCCGACCAAGTCCTTCTTCGTGTTGCTGCACGGCCGGCTCAAAGTGGTGAAGGTCACCCCCAGCGGACAACAGGTCCTCATCCGCTTCGTCAATCCCGGCGACATCTACGGCATTGCCAAGGCGCTGAGCCGGGAGGATTACCCGGCGACGGCGACGGCTGTCATCGACAGCGTCACCCTCGTCTGGCCGAGCGATATTTGGGACGAGTTCATGACGTCTCATCCGTCCATGTCGTTGAACGTCATGCGGATGATGGGGGACCGGCTCCAGGAAGCCCATACCAGGGTCAAGGAACTGTCGACCGAGGAGGTGGAACGGCGTGTGGCCCACACATTGTTGCGGCTCATCGCCCAGTCCGGCCGTAGCACGGAGGAGGGCGTCATGATTGATTTCCCCATCACCCAACAGGATCTTGCCCAGGCGTCCGGAACGACGTTCCACAGCGTCAGCCGGATTCTCAGCGGGTGGGAAAGCGAGGGCCTTGTCACGATCGGGCGCCGAAAAGTCGTTGTCAGCGATGTCGAAGGCCTGTCGCACTTGGCCGAGCAGGCCCCTAGCGGCAAAGAGTAGGTGGCGAATCCTTGCACCTGAAACCGAGCTTGCGTTGAAGCAAGTTTGGCGACCCGCTCCGCCGCTACTATCCGTCCGTTTGAACCGGGAGGATGGAGTCCCACGGACGATGCAGCGGAGACTCGAGCGGGATAGCGCTTTCGCGCTTTTTACCTATGGTTTCCGGCCATTCTTCCTGGGGTCGGCGTTTTGGGCGGTCGTCGCCGTGGCTCTGTGGATCGGCGCGCTTGCCGGACTGTGGACCTTGGGCCAGGGCTACGGTGCTCTGGCATGGCACGCCCATGAGATGATCTTTGGCTATACGGGTGCGGTCGTTGCGGGATTTCTCCTGACAGCTGTCCCCAATTGGACAGGCCGTCTCCCGGTCGCGGGCTGGCGGTTGGCTCTGATATTCACGCTGTGGGGCGTGGCGCGCCTAGCGTTCCTTGTAACTGGGACCATCGGCCCGCTCCCGGCCGTCGTGCTCGATAGCTTGTTCTTGCCGTGTCTCTTGGTGTTGATGGCGCGTGAGGTTGTTGTCGGGCGCAATTGGCGTAATCTCAAGCCGCTCATCCTTGTCACGTTTCTCGCGGCGGCAGATATAGCGTTTCACGCAGAGGTCTTGACCTCAGGAAGCGCCAACTATGGGAGCCGGGTCGGGATTGCGGCCCTCATCGGACTGATCATGCTGATCGGCGGGCGCGTCGTTCCCAGCTTTACGCACACCTGGTTGATGCGAAACAAAGCCAAGCGCCTCCCGGTCTCGTTCGACCGTTTCGATGTGGTGACACTGCTCGCTTCGGCTGCCGCCCTCATCTCGTGGATTGTCGTTCCGCGAGCCGCCGGGACCGGCGTCTTGTTCCTGGGGGCCGCGCTCCTGCATTGTGTACGCCTATGGCGTTGGACCGGCCTGCAGACTTGGCGCGAGCCGCTCGTCTTTGTTCTCCACCTCGGCTACGCGTTCGTTCCGCTCGGTTTTTTTCTAGGGGCGATCGCGGTGCTCGTCCCGAACAGCTTTGCCGGCACTGAACCGCTTCACGCATGGACCGTGGGCGCCATCGGACTGATGACCCTTGCCATCATGACTCGTGCATCACGTGGTCACACTGGACGGCCTCTTAGCGCTTCGGCCCTCACGATCCTCATGTATAGCGCCGTCGTGGCGGCGGCGCTGCTGCGCATCGGCGCCGGGCTCGTTCCGGAAGTCCACGGGCCGTTGGTGACGGCTGCGGGTATAGCCTGGATCGCCGCCTTCATGCTCTTTGTTCTCGAATATGGGCCAATGCTGCTCGGGCGGCGTGTGGAGCATGCCGGCTAGGCGGGAAGCCAACAACTTTCGGCCGCGAGTTTGTCGCGGAGCAACGACCCGAAGCGGCGGAGCTGCTTTTAAGGGACCGCGCTCAATAGCCGCGTATGCGGAACAAGGAGGTGCGTGATGCCAAACTCGAGGTTGTTGTGGGCCACCAAGGAGGAGCTAAGTCAACGGTACGCCTTGATGGATCAGATGATGGAGGCGCAAGGGGTCGATGTCCTTGCGGCGATACGCGTGGATGGCGGGCTTGCCTTTATCGAGGCACGCGCCAAGTGCCGCTACTGTCAGCATGCTGGGGTATGCCGCCGCTGGCTGCTCGGTGACGGGGGAAGAAGGGCCGCGGATTTCTGTCCCAATGTCGCGTTCTTCCGGTCTTGCCCTAGACTCGACAGCTGAGGGCGCGCGTGCTCGGCACTAGTACTGATATCCAAGTCCGAAGATGACCTTCTGAGTGTCGACGAAGTAGTCGTCCGCTTGGTAGTTGGCATATTTGGCTTGCGCATAGAAACCGTCGCGCAAGGGCAGGTAGGAGTAGAAGTCGAACTCCGAGCCGTAGTCCAGGTTCTGCACCGCGGAGCGGAACTCGTGGTATTGGGCCAGGAGCAGCAGCCCGCCAAAATAGCTGAACGGGCCGCCGATGTTCGTCGGCACCTTGTACTTCGCCTGCGCGTAGAAGTCCTGCAGGCCCGTGGGCGGGATGACCAGGAAGACGTCGGCGAAGCCGTTGAAGACATGTCCCGTGGCAAGGGGCGTCTGAAACGCAGCGACGCCATTGTCGCTGCCCAGCAGCTCATAGACGAGCGTGCCGGTGAACCCGGCTTTGCTTAGACCCTGCTCGACGCGCACATAGTCCGCATCGTAGTCGACCGGGGCATCCCCGTAGCTGATCTGGTGCGCATACTCGAAGCGATAGTGGTAGTCGATGCCTCCGGTCAGCCCCTGCTTACCCTTGAGAAAACCGCCGAAGCTTGCGTTGGAAAGCGGGTCGAGGTCGTAGAGATCCGTCAAATACGTGTAGGCCGTGAGCTTGCCGATTGAGAGCTCGTCGCTCTCGGCATGGATCAGATGCACGTTCGAATTGATGTTTCCGGCCGGCGAACGGTCGCTGAAGATGCGGTTGACATTGCCGATATAGGCGTAGAGCAGCTCCACCCCGGGGAGCGCCGTGATGGTCGCCTTGGCACCATCGAAGGTCTGGTCGTTCTGACGCCAAGCCACCGAGCCGACATAGCGGAGATTGTCGAGGTTCTCCAAATAGCGGCCGCCGAGCAGCACCACGCCCGGAATGTTGTACGACTCTAGATAAGCCTGATCGACTTCCGCGGACTCGACGTCCGCCACGACCGGATACTGGGTGCGGCCGTTGATCGTGTTGTTGAAATCGTTGGGTCCAAGCTCGAGCACGAACTCTCCCTCGACGCCCGCCCGGAAACCATGGAAGAAGCCGGACTCGATGCCGGTCTTGTTGCGGATTGTCGAGGCGCGCGCGTTCTTTGGCTTGTTGCCCTGGTCCACATACTCGTAACGATACCGGGTGTCGGTCCAGAACCTAGCGTTCAAAAAGCCCTCGTGCGGCGGCTGGTAGCGCGTCGGCGCCCCTTGTTGCGGATTGTAGGTTGCCTCCTGGGCAAACGCCGTAGCGCCGAACGCGACGACGGATGCAAGTAGTACGCATGGTCCGGCCACGAAATACCGTACTCTCGGCCGATGATCCGAGGGCGCCTTCACCTGCTGACGCCCGCCGGCACGGGAACGACCTCGGCGGGCTTCCCGGCTTCTGCCGTCTTGCGCCTCGTGCCCGAGTCCGACGGGCCGCCGCGTTCGATGTCGTGGAGCAGGCCGCCGCGGCGGGTGTAGAACCACCACGTGACCGCGATACACGTCGCGTAGAAGCCCAAGAAGCCCCACAGCGCGAGTTCGGGTCCGCCGGTCGCCGCAATCGAGCTACCGTAGGCTTTGGGGATGAAGAAGGCGCCGTAGGCCGCAACGGCCGAGGTAAAGCCGATGATCGCCGCGGATTCCTTGTCGGCGTGGCGTGTCTGTTCGGCCGCGGACAAGCCGGGCATCAAGCGGCCGACTTCCTTGCGCATGATCGCCGGGATCATTTGGAAGGTCGAAGCGTTGCCGACGCCTGTCGCGAAGAACAAGAGCAAGAACATCGCGAAGAAGCCCCAGAATGCATTAGGCTGATCCTTGATACCTAGGAAGAAGAGGACACCAGCGACCGCGGCGATCATGACCGTGAACACCCAGATGGTGACGCGCCCGCCGCCCCAACGGTCGGCGATCCATCCCGTCGCGGCGCGCGACAGAGCGCCGACCAGAGGTCCCAGGAAGACCAAGGGCAGCGAGTTCACTTCTGGGAACTGGGTCTTGGCGAGAAGGGGAAAGCCCGCCGAGTAGCCGATGAATGAGCCGAACGTGCCCGTATACAGCCAGCACATGATCCAGTTGTGCTTCCGCTGGAAGATCACCGCCTGCTCGCTGAACGACGCTTTCGCCGAAGCGATATCGTTCATGCCGATCCAGGCAGCGACCGTGGTGACGAGCAGGAACGGTACCCAGATGAATCCGGCATTCTGCAACCACAGCCGTGTGCCTTCCGACGTGGTCTGCGGCTCGCCCCCCACCACGCCGAAGACGCCGGCGGTAATCACCAGGGGCACGACGAACTGAACGACGCTCACGCCGAGATTGCCGAGACCGGCGTTGAGCGCCAGCGCGTTGCCCTTCTCCTTTTTGGGGAAGAAGAAACTGATATTGGCCATGGACGAAGCAAAGTTACCGCCGCCGAAGCCGCACAACAGTGCGAGGATAAGGAACAGCAAATAGGGCGTATCGGGATTCTGCACGGCGTAGCCGATGCCGAAGGCAGGTATGAGCAGTGAGGCGGTTGTCAACGCCGTCCACAGTCGGCCGCCGAAAATGGGCACCATGAACGAATAGAAAATGCGGAACGTCGCGCCGGAGAGGCCTGGCAATGCCGCCAGCCAGAACAGCTGATCGGTGGAATAGGTGAAGCCGATCGCCGGGAGTTTAGCCACGACCACGCTCCACACCATCCAGACCGCGAAAGCCAGCAGGAGCGCCGGCACGGAGATCCATAGATTGCGCCGCGCGATACGGCGCCCTGTGGTCTCCCAGAACGTCTCGTCTTCAGGGCGCCAGTCTTCGATCAGCCCATGGTGCGGGCCATGTTCCTCGTGGCTGTGCGCGTGCTCGAGCTCGGCGAGGGGCGGCAACTTGGCCAGCACGTCGCCGGCGGCGCGCTGCTCCATGTGGCGAATGGAGAAGTGCATCCAGGCGAGCGAGACGGCGACGATCAGGAACAGCAGCATGAAGCAGCTCGTCCAAATACTGGTCAGATCGGCCATGATACCGAAGGCCAGCGGCAGCACGAAACCTCCGAGGCCGCCGATCATGCCGACCAATCCGCCGACCGAACCGACATTATTGCCGTAATAGACGGGGATGTATTTGTAGACCGCGGCCTTGCCGAGCGACATGAAGAAGCCCAGAACGAAAATCGTGACCACAAACGGAATCAGATTCATCTGCGTCGAGAAGGAGATCGGTCCCTTAATGCCGTGGATTACATAGTCCGTTTGCGGGTAGGACAGCATCAACAGGCAAACCAGCGAGACCCCAAAGGTCCAGTACATGACCGTCCGCGCCCCGTAGCGGTCGGATAGATGCCCGCCATAGGCACGGAAGAGGCTTGCAGGGATCGAGTATAATGCCGCGAGCATGCCCGCGGTTTCGATGTCGAGCTTGTAAACGCCGATCATGTAGCGGGGCAGCCACAATGCGAGTGCCACGAACCCGCCGAACACGAAGAAGTAGTACAGCGAGAACCGCCAGACCTGCTGATGCCGCAGCGGCTCCAATTGGGCCAGCAGCGAGCGCGGCTTCTCATTGCGGGCGCGTCTGGCCTTGATCTCTGGGTCGTCGTCGGTGGCGAGCCAGAAGACGATCGCGGTGATGGCCAAGACGGACGCCCAAGCCACGGCGACCATCTGCCAGCCGAAGGCGACGAGCACGAACGGGGCTACGAACTTCGTGACCGCCGCGCCGACATTGCCGGCGCCGAAGATGCCGAGCGCCGTTCCTTGTTTCTCCGGCGGGAACCACTTGGACACATAGGCGATGCCGACGGCGAATGAGCCGCCTGCAAGCCCGACGCCGAGAGCCGCGACGAGCATCCACGGATAGGTGGTGGCCAAGGAGAGGAGGAAGGTGGCAGCAGCGGCCGACAACATGGTCAGGACATAGACGACACGGCCGCCATACTGGTCCGTCCAGATGCCGAGCAATATGCGGCTGAGCGAGCCGGTCAGGATAGGCGTCCCGACAAGCAAGCCGAATTCGGTCTCGTTCAGACCGAGATTTTCTTGGATGCGTACACCGATGATGGCAAAAATCGTCCACACGGCGAAGCACACCGTGAAGGCAACCGTCGAAAGCCAAAGAGCCCGGTTTGCCCCAGGCGTCGAACGCGTCGTGGTCATCTCGGCACTCCCTGCGAACTGCTCGGGAGTACCCGGTTTTGACACACGATGGACACGAAAGCCCCTGTGCCGCAGTCGGCTGTCCCGATGCGTGTCGTTTTCTCGGATCCCCTGTCTGGCTCGCGGCGCCCCATAACGGCGTGGTGCGCCCTAACTCACCCTACATTGGCGTCCAAGGGTGGTCGGCCGTCCCGACGGGCGGCTGGGGGGAAGGCCGCAAACCGCAAGGACACGCCATGTTCTCGCTGTTATCGCCAGCCCGGCCCGGCGGAACGTTGACGCAGCGCAAGCTGGCCGACGATCGGGTTGGACAATGCTCGTGTGGGTGATGCGGCAGGGAAGGCCGGGCAGTGCGGTCCCGCAATCGCCGATAAGGGACCTATGGATTTCTAGCATCCTGGATCGTTGCGCTTGCCAGCAGAGTTGCGACATGGGGCGTGTGGCCAGGCTTGCTGCAACCGACAGCGTAAGGCGAAAGGCTGCGACGAACATTTTAGTGCATCGAGGTCGATTAAAAAGTCGACGGCACGGCTTCAGACGCGCTTGGAGCGACCTGGATTTGCCTTCACGAGCAGCTTAATCGCTTCTGAAATCTCATCTTCGCTGAGGGTTGCAAACCCGAGTCGGAAGGCCTCGGGCGCCTCGGCCGGCTTCGGGGTGAAATGAGCTCCCGGAAGAACAGAAAGACCAAGGTCGGCGGCGTTCCGAGCCCAGGTTTCAGCGTGGAAGCCTGGGTTAAGCCTCAACCAAATCGCAAGCCCGCCCGCCGGAAGGACAAACTCGGCACATTTTGAGAAGTGTCTCTTCAGCAACCCATACAAGTAATCTCGGCGCGCGTGATAGACGCGGCGCGCTTTTCGAGCATGCCGTCGGAGCGTACCGTCCGAAATTAACTCGCTGAGCGCGAGTTCTAGAAAGACATCTCCTTGCCTGTCGATGGCCTCACGCCTATCGCTCATACCTTTGAGAATTCCAGGCGGCGCCACCGCGTAACCGATCCGAATGCCGGGCGCGAGAATCTTCGATAGCGATCCTACGTAGACCACAGATGCATCACGCTCAGCGTGAGCCGCCAGGGGTAACACAGGGTGTCCGTCAAAGCGGTATTCATGATCGTAGTCGTCCTCGATTATGGTCAAGCGATACCGCCGGGCTAGTTGTAAGAGACGCAGTCGCCGCGCCGCGCCGAGAGTGGTTGTCGTGGGGTATTGGTGATGCGGAGTTACGTACACTGCCTTGAGGCTAGGCTCTCGGGCAGCGAGCTGCTCTAGTCTATCAACGTTGATGCCGCCATCGTCCACCGGAACCGCCACTACGCTTGCACCTGCCGCACGAATTGCGGCCCAGGCGAGCGGGTAGCCCGGCGATTCAACGGCAATCTTCGATCCGGGCTCAGCGACAGCTGCAGCAGCGAGGTACAAAGCCATCTGGCTCCCCCGCGCAATCAGTACGTCATCGTAGTGGAGTGTTAGACCGCGTTCGTTTGTCAAGTAGTGGGCAAGCGATGTCCGGAGCGCCTCGTTACCGCGCGGGTCACCATACGCACCGTCAAGGAACACCGGTGACTTCAAGGTTCTGCGAAATGCTCTGCCTAGTGCAGTAGTGGGGGCAATCCGGGGATCGGGCAAACCATCCGAAAGGCTCAGGCCTCGGCTATATTGCTTGGTAGCGTTGGGATGACCTGTGGCAGTGGTGTCTGCCAGAGAGCGCTCGCGACCGAAGTCGGGCAAATCGTGCGCAACGAACGTGCCGCGAGAGGGCTCCGTTACAAGCCAACCCTGCATGGTGAGCTCGTGATAAGCGGCATCGACCGTGTTGCGGTTGAGCAGCAGACTCTTCGACAGCGCGCGGGTTCCGGGTAGGGGATCACCGGGCTTAAGCCGCCCCCTCTCGATTTCAGCAATGATTGCACGAGAGAGTGCAAGAAAAATGGGTTCGCGTCCCTCTTGCTTCACCTCGATTGCTAGTGTCGCGCCTTTGCCCACTTGGTGCCGCCCCTTCCATCTGACTGACCGTCGCCGCACTAGTTGCCGGCTGAGGCATCTCTTGTGGCAGGCGAAGTCCAAGCCCGAGAATCAGCTGAAGAACCGGCCTAGACAGTATATCGAATCCGGACCTGCAGGATAGGCCGGTTAAGAGATATCAAGAAGAGCCTGATGCCAAATGTTCCCGGCCAAGCTGGGGCACTCAGGCAATTCAACTGGAGTGGCTTTCGGTTCCGTGAACCGAATCGCTAGGGAGGAAAATCTATGAGAATGAGTTTCGGTGTGCTTGCCGGCACCGTCGTCGCATTGACGATGGGCATGTCTGGTCAGGCCTTTTCAATGAACTCCGACGAGGAGCAGCTGAAGCGTATGGCTGATCCCGACCAGTGGCCTGCCCCTGGTCGTGACTTTGAGCTGACGCGCCACAGCACGCTCTCAGACATTACGACCGATAACGTCAACAAGCTCCAGATGTCTTGGGCCCAGGGCACGAACGCCCTTCGTGGTCACGAGGGTCAGCCGCTTGTGATCAAGGACGTTGGTGGCAAGACCATGCTGTTCATGATTTCGGGTTGCCCGTCCATGGCCAATTGTAACGTGGTCCAGGGTCTGGATCTTTCGGATCCCGACAATCCGAAGCAGGTTTGGTCCTACGTGAAGAAGACCGACCGTGACGAGTCGGCTGTGCCGCGCGCTTGCTGCGACACCGTCAACCGTGGCGGCTCCTATGCCGATGGCAAGTTCGTTTATGGCACTCTCGATGGTTTCGTGATTGCCCTGGACGGCCAGACCGGTAAGGAAGTTTGGGTCGTCAAGTACGCCTATCCCGAGAAGGGTGAGACCATCACGCCGGCTCCGTTGATCGCCGACAACAAGGTTATTATGGGCTTTGGTGGTAATGAGTTCGCCGCTCGTGGCCGCGTTGCCGCCTTCAATCTGGCGGACGGTTCCGAGGCTTGGGTGTGCCACAGCACGGGTTCCGACAAGGACGTGTGCCTGACGCCTGAAACCAACAAGGCCAACCCCCATTTTGGCCAGGCTGGTGAGGATCTTGGTATCAAGACCTTCCCCGGTGAGGACTACAAGATTGGTGGTGGTGCTGCTTGGGGCTATGTCTCCTATGACCCCGAGCTGAAGCTGGTCTACTACTCGACCGGTAACCCCGGCCTGTGGAGCCCGTCCTATCGTTGCCCCGATAAGACCCATGAGGAGTGCAACACTGGTGCGTTCGACAACAAGTGGTCGATGACGATCTTCGCTCGCAAGGCCGACAACGGCGACGCTGTCTGGGCCTATCAGATGACTCCGTTTGACCAGTGGGACTATGACGGCATCAACGAGAACATTCTTACCGACATGGACATCGACGGTAAGAAGGTGAAGGCTCTCACCCACTTCGATCGTAACGGCTTTGCTTATGTGCTCGACCGTACCGACGGTACCCTTCTGCGCGCCACGAAGTACGTGACGACGGACTGGGCCGAGAAGGTCGACATGAAGACTGGCCGTCCGATCAAGGTGCGTGACCATTCGCCGCTCGAAGTTGGCCGCAACGTCTCGACTTGCCCGTCCGCGATGGGTGGTAAGGATCACCAGCCTGGTTCGGTTGATCCGAAGGAGCCGAACATCTTCTACATGCCCACCAACAACTGGTGCATGGAGCTGGAGCCCCAGGAGCGCACGCACACGAACCAGGGCACGGTCTACGTGTTCGCGAACGTGTACATGTATCCTGAGAAGCAGGGCACGACCGGCAAGATCAAGAAGTACGACGTCCTGACGGGTAAGACGCTCTGGGAGATCCCGGATCCGTATCCGAACTGGGCCGGTACGATGGTCACTGACGGTGGTCTGATGTTCTACGGTTCGCTGGGCGGTGACTTCCGCGCTGTCGACCGTAAGTCCGGCAAGGTTCTTTGGAGCCGCAAGCTGGGCTCGGGCATCATCGCCAATCCCATCACCTACAAGGTTGGCGGTAAGCAGTATGTCGGCGTGTACTCCGGCATTGGCGGCTGGATCGGTCTTCCGGTCACCGCTGGTCTGGACCTGAACGATAAGTTCGGCGCCATCGGTGCCACGGCTATGACTAAGGCTGCTGGCCTGAATCATATCCCGCAGGGCGGTACGCTGAACGTCTTCCGTCTCTACGAGTAGAGTCTCCACCAGTCGTGCTCGATGTTCACGAGGCGTCGAGCACAACTGGCTCCCTAGCGCCCGGTGCCGGAAGGCATCCGGGCGCTAGTTGGTGCCTGGAGCGTTGGCACTGATAAGATTGGTACCAATTGCCAACGAGCTAGCCAACAGGTTGTACGACTGAGAGGTGCCACTCGGTGAGAATCAGCAGTATGCATCATGAAGCAGCTGGCCTGCAGAGGAACGGGGCTGCTTCACTCTACCGATCAGTGTCAGCCTTTGCCTTGGTCATGCTGATTTCGATCCTGTCCCAAACGACTACAGTGTGTGCACAGGACGAGCGCCATGTTCCGTGCACAGAGGACGTGGTCCTTGTGTTCGATGCCTCTGGTTCCATGTCGGGTAATGGCTGAGGATACGGCAGCGAAAGTGCTCACACGGTTAGCCGCATAGATCGGGTGAGGTCTGCGCTCGAAAAAGTCTTGCCGAATGTCACCCGTTTCCGCCGCGTGGGCCTAGTGACCTACGGGCCAACACGGACTTCGGGGCTGCCAAACCAGTGCAACAACATAGAGGCGAGCTTGGCGCCAACCGCAGATGCCGACGAACAAATTTTGACAATTGTTAGGGGCCTGGTGCCCGCTGGTGGCACACCATTGACGCGAGCCGTCGAGGAAGCCGCTTACCTGCTCGATTATCGCAACAATCCCGGCGTCATCGTCGTGCTAACGGATGGGGAAGATACGTGCGGTGGGTCCCCCTGCGACGTGGGCAAGGCACTCCACGCTGATGCTGAGCAGCTGACGGTTCATGTCATTAGTTTGCGCGTGAGGGGATTGTCTTGGACGGGAGAGGCAAGCATCGTCCAGACGCGGTGTTTGGCTGAACAAAATGCCGGTCTGTATCTCTCTCCGGAGAGTACTGAGGAGCTGGTTGAAGCGCTTGAGAAGACATTGAGCTGCCTCAATGTAAGTAGTGTCAGCAGCCGCAACGGGTTCACCGCCAATCACTAAGCGGGCTTGTCGTGCAAAGCCCGAGAGCGGAGATGCGGATAGAGACTTCAAGTGGGAGCCGTCGAGGTTGGAAACGTGATTGACCGCAATTGTTCAGAACGCAGTGCGATAGCCGATGGAGCGATATCTGAAGAACACTCATCGGCCGCGAATGGAAAGAGGGAGATAATCGCGCAGGAACTTGCGCGAGACGGAGTTTCATTCCGAACCGGCAATGAGATGCGCTCGATATTGGGCACCGAGATCCTGAATGCGTGGTCGGCATTCGCCGCAAGCTGGGATGACCTCGGCATGGATTCATACATGGCTGACGGTGGCCGCTATAGGCGTCGGCGGTTTGCCGTATTCACCGCCAAGGATGGGTTTGTCCAACGCGCCACCCACCAGCCGCACTACCAAAGTCGCGACTACAACCCCGTGAATGGCGGCTTAGAACGCTGGTTCCTGCCGATGGAAACCGCCACGGTTGAGAACCACTTTGCACGGAGACTACTTGGCTGCTGCACCATGCTTTTTGACTTATATGCCGGGCAGGAAGATTTGAGCTCCCGCTGGCATATCGAAATGCATCAGTTTCGCATTGAGGCGACTGCAACCGAGACAGGATCGCCAACGCCGGAGGGGGCCCATCGTGACGGTGTCGATTTCGTAAGCGTCATGCTGATCGACCGGATCAACGTCTCCAGCGGCGTAACGCAGATCTACGATCCGTCTGGCAAACCATTGGGAGAGTTTACCTTGACCAATCCGCTTGACACAGTGTTTCTGGACGACCGTCGTGTCTTTCATGGTGTTACCCCGATCAGGCCGCTGGACCCGACAATGAAGACCTTCCGCGATGTCTTGGTGCTGACGTACCGTCGGATTTGCAACTAGTCTCCCACCATCCGACCGCGGAGTCGATTTTGTCTTGGCCGCCCGTTCCGCCTCTTGTCTAACACCACCGACACCGCTCATTGCGTATTCACGTCAGCCGCTACTGAGCCAAATGCTCTAGCGAAAAGAGGTGCTGGGTCTTCGCCAGCGGTGCATGGCATGAACGGCAGGTGTTTAGATCTTTGTTGAGACGTTCGCCATCGGAAGCGAATATCGCAAAGTCCCAATCATCGTTTTGCAGCTCCTCGGGAAATTTTTCGCCCCATCCCTCGCCTTTCTCCATCACTGCAACGGCGGCCAACTTGTCACGCACTCGGCGCCCGAGAGAGCTGGTCATGACATTACCGTCATCGTCCTTCTTGGCCTTATATACCTCGCCCACAATGACCGACCCAACGGGGAGCTCACGCCCTTGTTTCGCGGCCTCAATCGCCACATCGTTCGCAAACAGGCGAATGATTTGATCGGGGTTCTGCACCCGATCGAGACTCAGATAGTTCTCGAACTGCGTTTTGTAGTCCCTAGGAAACGAAATTCGCTCTTCATCGGCGCTTGCCATGCCTGCTGCTAGCACAAGTCCGAGCGCGAACGCGTAGCCCTTGCGTGTCATGAATACCTCCCCATCTCGATCGCCCCGCAGTTGCTCTGCGGTAATAATAGGTATCTATCATACTTATTTTAGTGCTAAGCATTCAAGGACGTTCTGGAGGGTCAGACTTCGCATTCTGACGAGGAACTTTTCCTATGAATGGAGCGGCCAATGAGACTTACCCGACATTCTGACTATTCTCTGCGTGTGCTGATGTACCTGGCAGCGTTTCCCGACCGACTGGCGACGGCTGAGCAGATCGCAGCTGCGTACGATATCTCGCACCATCACATCATGAAGGTCGTTCAACGGCTCGCGCGGCTGGGTCTTATCGAGACGCTACGGGGACGTAACGGCGGTATTCGGCTGGCTCAGCCGCCCGAGAAAATCACCATCGGTGAGGTTGTTCGAGCGACGGAGGAGGACTTCGATCTTGTGGAGTGCTTCAGAACGAAGACCGCGTGCTGCATCACGCCGGTTTGCCGTCTACAAACTGCGCTGCGTGATGCGCTGGGAGCGTATCTGGGAGTTCTCGATGAGTGGACGCTGGACGAGTTGACGATCAGTTCGAGCGGTCTTGCAGATTCTCTCCGGCAGCACCTTGCCGTCAGTCCAGGTTGATCTCAATGCATGTCCTGCGCAGCGGATTGATGGCTGCGGCATTGGCCGACAACGCCTGTTGAGTGCGTTCCGTCTCGGCGCCGTACAAGGGCAGGGGCGAGCTGTCAAATACTGAGGGGAACTAGTCATTTTTCAGCTAGTGGACATCGCAGAGAGGTTACTCTCGGAGACATCCGAGGCCATTCTGTATGCAGATCAAGATGGCGTTATCCGGCTGTGGAACGGTGGCTGCGAGCGCATGTTCGGATTCGCAGAGCGGGAAGCTGTTGGTCGGCCGCTCGACATCATAATCCCCACCAACCTGCGGGCACGTCATCGGCAAGGCTACTCAAACACAGTGCGGACCGGCGTCACGCGCTACGCTGCGGGAGCATTGCTGTCCGTGCCTGCCATAAGGAAGGACGGGGCGCGTATTTCGATTGAGTTCTCTATTACCCCATTTCGGAGTGCTGAGGGAAAGATTGTTGGTATGGCAGCTATCATCCGTGACGTTTCTGAGCGGTTTGCCGAGATCAAGAGACTCAAAAGGCAGCTTGTCAACTCAACAGCACCTGATTGAACGAAGGGCGCAAAACGCATGGAGCGCGGGTTCTGGAATATCTTGGTGCCAGCGGACGGGCCGTAGGTCGAGCCCGATAGTGCCCGGAGTCGCCTTGATCGCAGTGTGGTCACTAGTTTGAACGGAGAGGGACACTGGTTGGTAGGCACTCATGTGCTGGAACGGATTGTCACCAAGATGTGGTGGTTAGTCTTCTAGGTCCGATCGAAGGTCTCGCTCTGCAGCGCTACGTCTTAGGCCGCCCGGGCCTAGTCATCGAACTTCACTTTCGATGCTGCGGGCACCGAATCGCCAGTTGAAGTAAGTGAAGTGTTGGCTTGGCGCCACAACTGGGCCCGGCCCGCCGAGAGCCGCTACCCCGCGACGACACTCCTCAGTCCTTGAAGGGCGATCTGCAGCAGTTCGCCCTCGGTTTGCGCCGAACAGACAGCGTAGACTGGATAGGAGATGCTGGGCGCTCCGGGAACAAGGTGGAGCTTTCCGGATTCGAGATGCGGCGTCACAAGCCGCTGGCGGAAATATCCGCAGCCTCCTCCCTCGAGAATGTAGTTCAACCCAAGAAGACCGACGCCTCCGATGACCAGCCCGGGATTGCCGATTTCAGGGAAGGCCATGGCATGGTGGCTCGCGAACTCTGCGCCCCAGTCGACATAGACATAGTTCTCGGGCGGAAAAGCCGTCATGTCTGGATCTGTCGTTACGAGAACGAGTTTTTCTTCCAGGAGGAGTTCGACACGAACACCCGGTCGGTTTTGCGGTGCGTACAAGATGGCGAGATCGAGTACGCCATTGGTGACCTGTTCCATTAGCGACTCCGGCAGACCCACCTGTACGCGAAGCGCAATTTCCGGTGCCGTTTTGCGCATCCAGTGCAGCCACTCCAGCATCCATGGGTGCCACAAGATCAACTCTCCGCCAACGGCGAGTACGGCGCGGTGTCCCGGCGGAACCGCGACCTGATGACGAGCACGCTCCCACAGTTGAACGAAGGTGGGCGCATAACGCAGAAACTGCTCGCCGGCGGGCGTGAGTGAGGCTCCGCTCTTATTGCGGACGAAGAGTGTCCTCCCGAGCTTCTCTTCGAGTGAGCGGATGCGAGCGCTGACTGTTGTCTGGCTGACGTTAAGCTGCTCGGCGGCGCGGATGAAGCTTTGAGTCCTCACAATCGTAAGGAACGTTCTCGCCAGTTCGATGTCCATTGTCGAAGGGAACTCCTATTGAGCAAAATTTCTGCAGCAAAGCACCGATTATATTCGTTTGTCTTGCGGAAAAAAGTATTGTCATTAAGTGGTTCGACAATGGGAGGCCGGTGCCGACCGGTTCAAAATGATGTTCCACAGCCGACTGTCCTCGTCCCCGTGCTACTCAGATGTGATCGGAGACAATGTTGTTCCGGCTCATGCGCCGGAGGACCTACAGCGTTGGCGGAGGATTCACCGCGACCGGCTGATTGGCGAGCGGCTGGATGTTAGCCTAGCTGTTCGGGACCTCTATGCGCGGCAGATAACCGAGAAGCTCAATCAGTTTTTCCCCAATCTCGCGAAACTGCTCGTGAGCGGCTATTGGCCTTGCAACGGCGAGCCGGACCTCCGACCATGGCTGAGTTCCGTTAGGCTGAGATGCGGTCACGTCGCTCTTCCGGTGATCGCCAAAAAGCACGCGCCTTTACAGTTTCGACTTTGGTGGCCTGGCGCTCCGATGGAACGCGGCATTTGGAACATTCCTCATCCAGAAAAATGTATCGAGGTTAACCCCGATATCGTCGTCGTGCCGCTTGTCGGGTTCGATAACGCAGGCTACCGGCTTGGCTACGGTGGCGGCTATTTCGATCGCACCCTCGCTGCGGCCCCAAACAGGCCGCGCATTGTCGGCGTGGGGTACGAGCAATCCCGCCTTGAGACCATCCACCCTCAGTCACACGACATTCCTATGGACTTCATCGTTACGGAATGTCGGGTCCGCGAATTCAATCGGTAAGTGCAGCCAGGATGACCTCTGCACAAAAAGCAATATTTTTGCTTTGAAGTACGAATTAAATTCGCTTGCCGGAGGCTAATTGCTGGCGCCAAGCTGCGCAAGACATTCCCGGCGCGGCACACGAGTGGCCCGCAGTCGCATCCGCTTGCGAACCGACTTTAGACAGACGAGATGACCGTTTTCGATTTTCATGGCCCAGGCCTCACAGAGGAGCAATGGCGGCACATAAGTGAACTTGCCGGGACACTGAGTACCGAGCAGGCACTGTGGCTTAGTGGATATTTCGCCGGTCTTGATCATCGAAAGAGAGAGCTTTTGCCAACGACCGATGTGCGTCCGCACGATGGGCGTGTCCACGAACTGGCCACCGGAAGTCTTGAGACGCAAACTATCACAATCCTGTTCGGGAGCGAGACTGGCAACAGCGCAGACGTGGCATCGGCGTTACAACAGTCGGTCGGCAGTGAAGGTCTCGAAGCAGTCGTAGCGGATATGGCGGACTACAAGCCCCGACAGCTGAGAAGCGAGAGTGATCTGTTAATAATCACAAGCACGCACGGGGAGGGGGAGCCTCCTGCGACAGCCATGGACTTCTTCGAGTTCCTTGAGAGCGCAAGAGCACCGCATTTGGATGACCTGCGATACGCCGTGCTGGCGCTAGGTGACTCCACGTACGATCAATACTGCGAGGCCGGCAAACGGCTCGACAGAAGGTTGACCGAGCTCGGTGCGATACGCCTGGTCGAGCGCGTCGACTGCGACGTCGATTACGAAGACTCAGCTTCCGAATGGATAGGGGCTGTTACACAGGAACTCAAAAGGTCACTTGACAGAACGTCAACAGGTCACCACGCGCCGGATATTGCGCTGCAACCCAAGATCACGAAGCGCATCGTTGACCAACGTCACCCCTTCCGAGCAAGCGTCATCGACAACATCGTTCTGAGCGGCCGCGGGTCGACCAAAGAGACCCGTCACATCGAAGTGTCGATAGAAGGATCCGGTCTCAAGTTTGAACCCGGCGACGCCCTGGGGGTCATTCCGTCGAACGACCCAAGTCTGGTGAGCGCACTTCTGGATGCGCTCGGTCTGTCCTCGGATGAGGAAGTGTCTATTGGGGATAGAACGGTCGGTCTGGGCCAGGCGCTGACCGATGAGTATGAAATCACCGTTGGATCCACGCGCTTCATCAACCAATGGGCAGAGTTGACCGGGGCCGACGATCTTGTCGCGCTACGCGGCAAGGAACAGGCGGACGCTAGAAGCGAGTTTCTGTTCCACAACCATATCATCGATGTTGTTCGTCGTTATCCGATGCCTGGCGTTCGTCCGAGTGCTTTTATTGCGGGGCTGCGCAATATGCGGCCCCGGCTTTACTCAGTTGCGTCTTCTTTATCTCTTGTACCTGATGAGGTTCACCTCACCGTTGGAGCCGTTCGATTCGAGCTCAATGGAGAGCCGCGTTCCGGCGTTGCTACGGGCTACCTTGCAGACCGGGTTGCTCCGACAGGCACGGTACCAGTCTACATCCAGCCAAATCCACGGTTTCGTCTGCCGGCCGACGACGTTCCAATCCTCATGATCGGAGCGGGGACGGGCGTGGCTCCCTATCGCGCATTCCTGCAGGAACGCGAGGCGCGCGGCGCGTCCGGCCGGTCGTGGCTGGTGTTCGGCGACCGCAACTTCCATACGGACTTCCTCTATCAGACCGAATGGCAGCAATGGCTGAAGGACGGAATGCTCACGCGGATGCAGGTGGCCTTTTCGCGCGACGGGCGCACGAAGTCCTATGTCCAGCATCGCCTGAAGGAAAACGCGAAGGACATCTACGCATGGCTGGAGGAGGGCGCCTCGCTATACGTTTGCGGCGGGCGCGAACTCGCACCAGCCATCCACGCGACGCTGATCGATGCCTTGAAGCAGGAAGGTAAGCTCAGCGACGTATCCGCGGCCGAATATCTCGGCACGATGCAGTCCACAGGCCGGTATCAAGTCGATGTCTATTGAAAGTCCTGCCGCGCCGGCGACCGACCGGAGTCGCGATGTCTCGCAGTCCTTGGACAGGCTCCATCCCGACGAGACGCTGAAGGCGAACAGCGATCAGCTGCGCGGCGGCATCGTCGACGGCCTGGCTGACCCCATCACCCGCGCCGTCTCTCCGGACGATCAGAAGCTCATGAAGTTTCATGGGCTCTATCTCCAGGACGATCGGGACGTGAGAGATGAAAGACGCAGGCAGAAGTTGGAGCCCGCCTATGGCTTCATGGCCCGTGTGCGATTGCCGGGTGGCGTGTGCAGCCCATCACAATGGCTCAAGCTCGATACGCTGGCCCGCGACTACGGAGGCGGGAGTCTCCGCCTTACGACACGGCAGACCTTTCAGTTTCACGGTGTGCTGAAGCACAACCTTCGCGCAACTCTTCAAGGCTTGCGCGACGTCCTCCTCGATACCAAGGCCGCATGCGGAGACGATTGCCGCGGCGTTATGTGCTCGGTCAATCCGCATCTGTCCTCGCTGCACGCTGAGGTCTATGCGCTCGCGAAGCGCGCGAGCGATCATGCGGTGCCGAAGACCGGCGCGTACAAGGAGATCTGGTACGAGGAGGAGCGCGTGGCTGTCGCGGGACCAGAAGAGCCCCTCTACGGCCGTACCTACATGCCCCGCAAATTCAAGATCGGATTTGTGGTCCCGCCCATCAACGACATCGACGTCTACGCGCAGGACCTCGGCTTCATCGCCATCATCGAGCGGACGAAGCTCATCGGATTCAACATCGCGATCGGCGGAGGCATGGGGCGCATCGACCGCAACCCGAACTCATACCCGCGCCTGGCGGACGTAATCGGATTCGTATCGGTAGACGATCTGCTGGCCACGATCGACGCCGTCATGGAAGTCCAGCGCGATTACGGAGATCGAGCGGACCGCGCCCGCGCCCGGTTCAAATATACGATCGACGACAAGGGCCTTGAATGGGTCAAGGCCGAGATCGAAGTGCGGCTCGGATTCGAATTGGCGCCCGCGAAAGCGTTCGACTTCGCCTCGAACGGCGACACGCTCGGCTGGCAACAGGGCGAGGACGGCCTCCAGCATTTCACCCTATTCATCGAGAATGGTCGGATACGGAATGGTCCCGAGCGCCGGTTGCTCGATGGGATACAGGCTATCGCGCATATGAACGCGGGCGAGTTTCGCGTCACGCCCAACCAGAACCTCATGATCTCCAACCTCACCGAGCAGGAGCGAAGCCAAATCGAAGGCCTGCTCGGCGTCCACGGTCTTTCCGAACTCAATCGAGGAAGCGGTCTGAGGCTGAACGCGATGGCCTGTGTGGCCTTGCCCACTTGCGGCCTCGCCATGGCGGAGTCCGAGCGCTACCTGCCCAGCCTCATCACCAAGATCGAGGAGATGCTGAAACGCCATAGCCTCTACGACGAGCCGATCACAATGCGCATGACCGGATGCCCGAACGGATGCGCCCGGCCGTATATCTGCGACATCGGTCTCACGGGGCGTGCGCCCGGGAAATACAATCTCTATCTCGGCGGTGGCTTTCACGGTCAGAGGCTGAACCAGCTGGTCCTCGAGAATGTCGGTGAGGCGGCGATCCTCGACAAGCTCGGCGGTGTCCTCGCGGACTTCGCGCGCGACCGGAAGCGGGGCGAGCATCTCGGCGATTTTGCCCTCCGCGCCGGATACCTCGGCCCCACCCAAGACAACAGTCCGCAAGCGCGGTCCAAGAAAAAGTCTAAAGGAGCACGTTGATGTCTCTGCAACTCGGCCAGATTGCGCCGGACTTCGAGCAGGAAAGCACTGAAGGTCCGATCCACTTCCATGCGTGGTTGGGCAAGTCGTGGGGCCTGCTTTTCAGCCATCCCAAAAACTTCACGCCGGTCTGCACCACGGAGTTGGCCGAAGTCGCACGGCTGAAGCCGGAATGGGAGAAGCGCAACGTCAAGACGCTCGGGCTCTCAGTCGATCCGCTGGAGAGCCACGCCGAATGGGCGAAGGATATCGCCGAGACCCAGGGGCATGCCCTCAATTTTCCGTTGCTCGCGGACGCCGACAAGCGCGTGGCGACCCTCTACGACATGATCCATCCGGATTCTGATCCGACGGTCACGGTCAGAGCCGTCTTCCTGATCGATCCCACGAAGCGCATCCGTCTGATCCTGATCTATCCCCCGGCTGCGGGCCGAAACTTCGCTGAGATCGTGCGCGCTATCGACAGCGTGCAGACCGGCGACAGGGCCAAAGTCGCGACGCCCGTCAACTGGCAACCGGGCGAACCCGTCATCATCTCGCCGGCACTTACGAACCAGCAGGCCAAGGAACACTTCCCGCAAGGCTGGCGCGAACTAAAGCCCTATTTGCGCATGGTGGATTTGCCCGACTGACAATATGGACGGTGACACATGTCGAAGAGTCTGAATCCTGAAACGATTGCTGCCGGTAACGGAATCGCGTTGGACGAATCCTTTGGGGCAGTCACGCCCCCGATCTATCTGTCGAGCACGTTCGTGTTTCCGGGGTTTGCGCAGAGCGGCCCCTACGACTACTCGCGTACCGCCAATCCTAGCCGCGCACTTCTTGCGGATACGATCGCGCGACTTGAGGGCGGCGCGGGAGCAGTCGTAACGTCGTCGGGCATGTCGGCCGTCGACTTGCTCCTGTCCACACTGGAGCCCGACACGCTCATCGTTGCCCCGCATGATTGCTACGGCGGAACCTATCGGCTTCTGGCCGCGCGGCGGGACCGGGGCCATTTCTCGGTCGTGTTTGTCGACCAAGGAGACGACGCCGCGTTGGAAGCGGCCTTCGAGCAGTATCCCGCGCTGGTCTTGATCGAAACGCCTAGCAACCCGCTGATGCGTGTCGTCGACATCGCGCAGATCGCAGAACGTGCCAAGTCGTTCGGAGCGAAGACCGCTGTCGACAACACATTCCTGTCGCCTGCGCTTCAGCGGCCCATCTCGCTCGGCGCGGACTTCGTGATTCATTCCACGACAAAATACCTCAACGGTCATTCCGATGTCGTGGGCGGCGCCATCGTTGCCGCGGATGCCGCGGATGTGGAGACATTCGCGACTTGGGCCAACATTACCGGCATCACGGGCGCGCCTTTCGATTCCTATCTGACCCTTCGCGGATTGCGGACGCTTTTTCCACGGATGGAGCGGCAGCAGGAGAATGCGGAACGTATCGCGCGGTTCTTGGACGCCCATCCTCAAGTTGCAGCGGTGCACTATCCCGGTCTTCCGTCGCATCCGGGCCATGCCATTGCTGGCCGCCAACAAGCCGGGTTCGGCGCCATGCTGAGTTTCGAACTCGATGGTGGCGTGGGAGCCGTGCGCCGCTTCGTGGAATCTCTGAGCGTTTTCACATTGGCCGAATCTCTCGGTGGGATAGAGAGTCTCGTCGCGCATCCGGCGACCATGACGCATGTAGGGATGGGCGAAACTGCAAGGGCCGCGGCGGGAATCACTGACAGACTTCTCCGGCTTTCGATCGGTCTCGAAGCGGCAGATGATCTTCTTGCGGATCTGGAACAGGCGTTTGACGTGGCGCGGGAGAGGGTGGCGGCTCTCTAACACCGGCCCGGGAGGAGCAGCGTGGTACGGCCTCGGCAATTCCGCGCGCGATTTGAACTGACCTGGCGCCAGCGCCTCTCCAGTGCGGCGCGCGCAGTCACCACGTCTCTTGTCGTCGCGCTGGCCATCGTGCTGCTCTTTGCGGAACTGCAGCCCGAACTCGGCACGACGCTCAAGGTTCTTGCTGTTTGCGCGGCACTGTCACTCGTCGCCGGAAGGGTGCGGCTTCCGATCCTTGGTCGCCTTCTCGGGCTGTGGCAGCTCGCTCTGGACATCGACGGAGACTACCTCGTCGAGGTGCGCTCCAATGCGGTCCGGGCGCGGCGATCATCCGCCGACGCGGAAGCCCGCCTCTACAGTAAGATCGGAACAGCTCGAATCGACACATGCGTCTCGGGCGTGCGCATGCAGCTGATGTCGCGAAAGGGGCGCAAATGCTCCGAGGCGGTCGTCTGCACACTTCGGCAGGACAAGACATCGAACCGGCCTGTCCTATTCTACGTGTTTGACAGCCTTGTTTTGGACACCACGGCTGTTTGCCGAAGACATCTCGGTACGGCATGCCTGACCATCCCACCAGGGCACCGGCCTGCGGTGCTCGAAGGCACCTATTGGACGGACCGGGATTGGGAAGAGGGGCGGAATACGGCAGGCCGAATCCGGTTTCATCGAGTGTCGGTCGGCACCGGATCCTCCAGGCCGCGCGTGCCCATTCTGAGCCACGGACGCTCACGGTCTCCGCAAGAGGGTGAATAGGCTTTGGCTTGGTGATATGGGGCAGGCCGATGTATGAGAGTGCGCCTCAGGTCGGGGTCAGGTAGAAGTGCGCGACATGGGCAATAAGGGTTCGCACGCCGGTGCGGCTAGCCAGGACGCGGTGGCTAAGTGCCCATCGTCAGCGGAGTCACTCTTAGCGATCGCGCGGGACATTGCGCGCGACGGATTTTCATTTCGCACGACGAAGCAAATGCGCTCCGTCATGACGTCGCGAGGGCTGGGCGGATGGCCGGCGCGTGCCGCCAAATTCTGGCTGCGACGATCTCGCGTACGACCAGCGCAAAAAGGATCGCCCAAAACGAGAGATCTAGGACGACAGCCTGCAGGTTGCCGACAATGGCCGATGTCGCCACGGCGATTCGGCCCACCAACCATGCTGTAACCAAAACGACGAGCGGCGTACCTCTCACTGGCGTGCGTCCTGTCCAGTTCGGTATAGCAGTCAACACGAAGCCACCTAGGGCTGCGGCGGCAGCGCCGAACAACATCTCATGCGCATGTCAGCGGGTCGGCGCGAAGGATGTCGTCAGTGTTGCGTCTCCGCGAAGGATCGAGAGCCAGATCGCAACGGCAATCGCTGCCCCGAGACCTGCACCGAAGAAAAGCGGCCTGAATCCCTGACTGAAAATTGTGTCAAACACTCCACGGTGTTGGGCACCGTTCATCACGGAAGCTCTCGTCAAAGCACGAGTACGCATAAGCAGTAGACCGGCAGGGAACGCGTGATGCTTCGGAACCAGCTTACACGCGGGATCGGAGATACCGTTCGAGCGCCACAGCCTGATTGTGATCGACATCCCTTGCACCGAAGACCAAGGTCACCGGCCATTTGCGGCATGCGGTCACGAGTTCTGCAACTACTTCCGGACGCGCATCGAGTTCGCGATGATAGCGCGCGCAGAACGCATCCCAGCGCGCGGCATCGTGGCCAAACCATTTTCTCAGCGCCGCACTTGGGGCCAGTTCCTTCGCCCAGCGATGCAGGTGGAGCTGCTCCTTGGTGAGGCCGCGCGGCCAGACCCGGTCAACAAGGATCCGCTGCCCATCGCTCTCCGCCGGCGATTCGTAGGCTCGTTTGACCTTGATCGTGAACGGTCGAGCGGCGCGCAATGCGCTCTCCTTTTGATCCAACGTTATCGGATACGCGGCAGCGTCTGGAAGGTGTGGAACGGAGCCGGCGACGGCACGGTCCATTCCAAGGTCGTGGCACCGACGCCCCACGGATTGGCCGGTGCTCGGCGGCGTGCCCAGAACGTGTTTGCGACGCTCACGAAGAAGACGAGAAAGCCGGCGAAGGCCATGAAGGCGCCAATCGACGCCACGAAGTTCCATCCGGCGAACGTGTCCGGATAATCGGCGATGCGCCGGGGCATGCCGGCAAGGCCGAGGAAATGCATCGGGAAGAACGCGATGTTCGCGCCGAGGAACATCAGCCAGAAGTGTAGCTTCCCCAGGGCTTCGGAATACATGTACCCCGTCATCTTGGGACACCAGTAATACCAGCCGGCAAAGATCGCGAAGACAGCGCCGACCGACAAGACGTAGTGGAAATGCGCGACCACATAATAGGTGTCGTGAAGCGAACGATCGAGACCCGCATTGGCCAACACGACGCCCGTCACACCCCCGATCGTAAACAAGAAGATGAAACCAAGGGCCCAGAGCAACGGCGTACGCAAGGTTATCGATCCACCCCACATGGTCGCGACCCAAGAGAAGATCTTGATGCCGGTGGGCACGGCGATGACCATCGAAGCAAAGGCGAAATAGGCTTGCGTGTCTGGGCCTAGACCGGATGTGAACATATGGTGCGCCCAGACGACAAATCCGACAGTCCCAATGGCGACCAACGCATAGACCATGCCGAGATAGCCGAAGATGGGTTTCCGTGAGAACGTCGAAACGACGTGGCTGACGATCCCGAAGCCACCGAGGATCATGATGTAGACCTCCGGGTGACCGAAGAACCAGAACAGGTGTTGGTACAGCAGAGGATCGCCGCCATGGGACGAGTCGAAGAAGGCGGAGCCGAAATTGCGATCGGTCAGAAGCATCGTGATTCCGCCAGCCAAGACCGGAACCGACAACAATAGCAGGAACGACGTCACCAGGATTGACCAGACATAGAGCGGCATCTTGTGGAAAGTCATGCCTGGTGCGCGCATGTTGAAGATGGTCGTAATGAAGTTGATCGCCCCGAGGATGGAGGAGATTCCCGCTAGGTGAATCGAGAGGATTACGAAGTCCATCGCAATTCCTGGACTTCCCTTCGTGGATAGTGGCGCGTACGCAGTCCACCCCGTTCCCGCCCCTTCAGTTCCGGGTGCGCCGGGCACGAAGAGCGATGCCAACAGGAGCGTGAACGCGGCCGGGAGAAGCCAGAACGAAATATTGTTCATGCGCGGGAACGCCATGTCGGGTGCGCCCAGCATCAACGGAACCATCCAGTTGCCGAAGCCACCGATCATCGCTGGCATGATGGCGAAGAAGATCATGATCAGTCCATGGCCCGTCACAATGACGTTGAATGCGTCCGGATTGACGAAGATCTGCAGACCTGGATACATGAGCTCTGCGCGCATCGCCATCGACATGAGGCCACCAATCGTACCGCCGACGACCGCGAGGATTAGATACATCGTGCCGATGTCTTTGTGGTTCGTCGAGAAGGCCCAACGTCTCCAGCCATGCGGCCGATCGTCATGTGCGGTACGTTGAGCTTCGGTTTGTGCCATCGACCACTTCCTTCTTCACACTTTATACTATCTATCGTTCGGAGGGAGATTGCGGGTGGACGCATTGGCCCGCAACCTCCCCTTCCAACGCTCCCACAAGACGCTGCGGGAGAGCGCTGTTTACGGATGCCCTCGACGTTCATTAGGATTCGTTCGTAGTTCCTGTTCTATCGCCTCGTGGTCAGCATGGTCGCCCAGACCCGGGTTAGGCGAAAAAAACGGCTCGAGCTTATTGGGAACGCCGTCGAAGGCGGCGGCGTCGACGGGCGGCTCGCGCTTCACGGCGATGTTCGGCCACAGTTCCGCGTACTTCGCGTTCAGATCGAGCCAGCTTTCGAGATTCGCGCCCGTGTCGGGGAAGATGGCTTCGGCAGGACACTCTGGCTCGCAGACTCCACAATCGATGCATTCGTCAGGATGAATGACGAGCATGTTTTCGCCTTCGTAGAAGCAATCGACCGGGCACACCTCCACGCAGTCCATGTATTTACACCTGATGCAGTTGTCCGTGACGACATAGGTCATGGCATACTCCGCGGCAGAGATCCGCCACGCTCCTGAGCGAGCGCTCCTCTCAGCCTCTCGGCGATACGCGTCGCCTTCATGCTGAACGCTGCGGCCAACGGCTCGTCGAACAGCTCACTGCAGGTCTCATCGAAGAGCGCGATCCAACGCGTTAGCAACCTCCGATCCATGCCGTCGAAGCGCAGATGCGCCCCGACGAGCGTCTCGTACGTGTCGCCTTGGGGCGAAATCGCGGCAGCCCAGAAGGCGCGCATTCTGGCCAGGTGGCCGGCCCAATCGCCGACGATCGCACTGTCGATGACGTATTCGAGTTGAGGGTCTCTGCGCACCTTCGCGTAGAACCCGTCCACGAGGCGGGCAACCTCCTCCGCTGTTACGCGGGGTTTCCGAGCGTCGCCGCCAATGCCTCCGGCCTTATCCATTTGACCCAGATCCGTTCAAAGATGTATTTTGTATGCATGTTACTCGAGCGATGCTTAAAAGCAATACGTTAAATGCATCTTTATGGACTGGATAAGGAGACCACATGCGCCTGACCGTCTACACGGACTACGCGTTACGGCTCTTGATGTACTTGGCGCTCAAGGGCGATGGCTTGACGACCATCGAAGAGGTTGCCGACAGCTATGGCGTGTCGAAGAACCACCTTATGAAAGTCACCCATCAGCTGGGCGTCGGCGGTTACATCGAAACGGTCCGCGGGCGTCATGGGGGTTTGCGGCTCGCAAAGGCCAGCACAGAAATCGGACTTGGCGACGTCGTTCGCTACACCGAGCCCGACTTTGCGATCGTCATGTGCCTCGAGCCTGTCGACGCGGGTTGTGCGATTTCGCCAGGCTGCGTCCTGCGGCGGGCTTTGGAACGCGCGCGGAGAGCGTTCCTAGATGTTTTGGATGAGTACACCCTGAGCGACCTTGTGAAACCAGCATCGGCGCTCCGAGCGATGCTGGCTATCCCACTTGACGCGGATATTGGCGGCTAGCGGAGTTGAACAGTTAGCCCACGAAACGGCAGACGAACACGATTTTTGATGGTTTGCAGTGACCAATCTCCTCTCGATTTGAGAGGACCAGCCTGCTCTACGCGTCCCGTGACGTCTTGTTCCGACGCAACCAGAACTCAGCAAAATTCTGGCCACGTCGGCTTGGTGCCATGTGTGGACGGCTCCCTGTAGCGCGTGCCGCTGAGCATCAGCGCCCAGGCAATGCGGGCGATCTTGTTGGCCAAGGCAATCGCGGCAACCTTGACTGGCCGGCGCGCCATCAGTTCGGCGAGCCAGACCCGCCCCCGCGACTCGCTCCTCCCGCTGACGCTCTGCAATCACGACATGAGACTGTCTCCATAGCCCATCTGTACTAGTTGCTTGAGGTCGTTGGAGACAGCACTATGACGCCGGTTGAACGCTGGTTGGGTTCACCGTCCTTGGGATGCTTCGAGCCCAACCTGCCGTTGCCTTTCACGGCCGTAGAAGATGGAGTGTCTGACTCTGCAATGAGGTTTTCGATGAGTTCACTGACAGTGCGTATGTTCGCCAAGCTTGGCGCAATAGCCGCCGCTACAGCAGTCAGCCTCCATCCGTTGCCTGCGCAGGCCTCTGAGTCGGTCTACGATTGCCGGTTCGATCCGGGGGCTTCGCCGCTCACATGGGTAACGATCCGGCATGACGATATCGCCAGACAGACTGGCGTCTCCGCCTCTCATTTTGTCGCGGGCGACGTGGCGGTCGGTCTTGCGACCAAGGACCTTGGACGAGAGATCGAATTCCGGCACGAGGTGCGCAATGCCGGACAGTTGGTCAACATTTCGAGTTACCGGATCGACACCGTTAGCGGCAGGGCGACAGGCAACGTCGAACTCTACGGTGAGGACGGCAACTTCATTCGCGGTGGACCGATCCCGGTTGAGGGGCACTGCAAGATCTCCACATCGCAGGTTGCCACTTCGAAACAGATTGCGCGAGCCGCCTCGAATGAGGTTTGCCACGAGGACAACAGCCCTACGCAGTTCGTCGACAGTCAGCGCTATTGCGCCAGTTCGATTCTGCCCCAGCAGGGCGGAAAGACCTATGGACCGAAGAATCTCTTCTGGGGTCCCGAGGGAGCGGCCTGGTGTGAGGGCGTTGCGGGGAACGGCGAAGGTGAATCGATCCGGATCGAGACGGCACCCGCTGTCAGCGTCTACGCCGTCGTCATCCGTAACGGCTATCAGAGATCCGCGTCGACCTTCTCGAATAATGGCCGGGTAGAGGTCGTCGAGATCGAGGCGGCGGGCCGCAAGGAGAGATACACCCTCCGCGACGACCCAGGCAGTCAGCGGCTCGCCCTAAGCCAGCCCGCAAAGGCCGCCACGATTACGGTGCGCATCGTGTCGGTCTATCCTGGCGCCCGTTACGCCGACACCTGTCTATCCGGCCTGTTACTCGACCTAGAAGGATTCTAGATGCTCTACAGAATCTGTGTTGAAGCTGCTGCTCAATGCTGCCAATCTTGTTTCGGTAACCAAGTGGGGAAGAGACTATGACTCCAAAGCTTGCAATCACTTTGTCGGTTCTAATGATGACTGTTGGACTGTCGGTTGGACCCGCCAGTGCCGATGATATCCGGCTTGCCGCAGCCTCGAATCAGGCTCGGATCTTGGACCTCGATGCTTTGAAGAAGGCAGATGCGGTTCCGATGTCGAAGATCCCTGATGGGATACAGATGGCTGCATGTAAGGACTCTGGTCATTCATGCAACTCGAATTCTGATTGCTGCAATAATAAGTGCGTCGAGCCGCCAGGAATTTGCGAATAAGCTTGATCCGTTCAGATCGAGATCTGATGCCCGCCGTTTCCAGAATGGCGGGCATTTGGTTTTTTGGGGGGCATTGCGAAGTCCTTGCCCGCTGGTCCGCCACTAGCGGACATTGTCCAACTTGTTCGTCTTCGATGTCCGGCGAACCGGTCTCAACTCTATGAGTATGCCACCCGCGTGATGCGGGACCGTGACCTGTGGCTATTCGCTGCGCAGCTCAAGAGATATGCCCACACCGGACGGAACATCCACGCCTTCGCCAGTGACGCTGAGATAGACGGACCCTTCACTCAGCGCCGCCTTCCAGCCCGCGGGCTTTCCGTTGTACCGCCACTGCGTAACGTTGCCGCCGAAAACATTGTTGAACATCTCCAGCGCAACAGCCTCGGCACGATCGTAGACCGCAGTCTTGGACTGAATCGTGCATCCGGGATTGGCGTGCTCCCGCTTTCCCGCAGCGAGGTTGGCAGTCAGCCCCTGCGAGGCATGGCGGCCTTCGAATTCGTTGTCGCCAAAGGCCGTCAACTCGAACCCCATCTGACGCAAGCGCGGCTCTGCTCCGTCAAAAAAGGGCAGGGTGTCGAGGCACACATACTCGAAAATGGACGTTAGATCGTCCGTTGCTTCGTCCAAGGCGCTGACCGGCGTCGGAGAAAAAAGCAACAGGCAAGACATGCCCCCGATACAGAGTCTTTTCATTTCATATCACCCATCAGATTCGGTCTGGTCCCGATGATAGAGCGTGCAAGTCTGCAAGGCGATTAGCACAGACGCCTTAGTTGCGCGGCAGACGGAATATAGTGGCATCATTCGGGTAACATCGTCGGCCGCCGAATCGACACCCCAAGCCCAAGTCGATAGGCAAGGCCGGCCTCTGTGCGGAATTGTGCCCTGGCAGCATCGGGACGGGATAGTGATGCAAACAGCAACCAGCTCTAAAGATCCAAGAGACTGGAAGATTTCCCTGTCGCCCAATCCGCTGGAGCAGGCAATCCTCCTCGCTGTGGTATGGGCGTTTGCCGGCGGCTTGCTTTACGGCCTGTCGCTTCTGGAAGGTGGCCTTGGCCCACTTTGGTACGTGATTGTCCTGCCCTTCCCGCTTATCGTCAGCTTCTATTCGCTGCGCGGCCTGACCGGGCATAACGGGCAATTGGAGCTTCAGCCCGACGGATTCTGGCGGACGACGACGAACGGCAGAAAGCTCTTCCTGCCTTGGGATAGGGTGGAGAAGTTCTACGTCGGGGTTTTCGGCGATCCCGGTGTGAGCGACAGCGGTGTTCCCGTACTCGGATTCGCCTTTGTCGACGGCAGCGGCGAGCGCAGGGTCGAGCACCTCTCCGGAAATCTTCCGCTTTCGGCCGAAAAGCTGGCGGGGATCCTGGAGTTTGCCCGTCAGGAGGCCGCCAAGGGATGGCCTAATCCGCCGGAGAGTTTGAAGGACCTAATCAGCCGAGTTGCAGTCCCGGGCTCTTGAAAGATCGCAGCGCCTGGACTTCGGCAGCGCCAGCTTGCGCGGCAGCGGCACGATGTCGAAGCGGCCCCGCGCCTCGTCGAGTTGCAGCACTACCTCTTTCATGAGCAGAGCATGGACGTCGCGGCAGAAATCCGCGCCGCCCGCGTCGCCCCGATCGCGTTCCATCGCAACGCCGAAAACGGTCTCGGGCCAGCACTTGCTCCGGTTGGTCGCCGTGAGATGAACAACGATATGCTCGCGGTCCGGCCTCAGTTCGTAGAACAGCCCCCAGGTGGTGTCCTCAAAGGATTTCTTCAGCTCGCTCGAACGAAAGACCGGCGCCTTGTCTAAGAAGTAGGAGACATCTAGCGGCTCCATCGGCGGATCGATGACCTCCCACGCTCCGCCCGGACGCTGGGCGTAAAACTCGACATAACTGTGGGCAAACATCACCTCCCCTTCGAAGGAGCCAACCATCGTAGCGGCGATGGCTCCGCCATCGGGAAGCGGCCAGAGTTTGAACGCATTGACTGCCCAGCCGCCGTCCTCTTCCAGATAGGCGAGGAAGCGTCCCTGCTCGTCGATTTGCGTCTTCAAAGGCCGGCCGGCGCTGTTCGTTATCGTCTGGCCATCCCGCGTATCGGCGAGGGGAAAGAAGACGGTGTCGCCGATCGCAGCATAAAGATCGTAGATCGTTTCGCCGGCGTTGGCGCCTTGAACCAGTCCCAGCAAGAGCACTGTCGAAAATACGAGTCGCCTCATGAGACGTTGGCACTCCGCTTGTCCCGGATCGCTTCATGGATGACCCAATAGACCGCCCCATAAACTACGCCGGGCAGGGTGAAGAGAGGGCCTATCGTGGCGAACTCGTGTAGCGCCGAAGTCCCCCATGCCCCCCAGCCGGTCATAACAGTACCGAAAAGTGTCGCGAACCACGGCGCCGCGCCTCCGGACAAGGCGCAACGCGTGAGGCCGCGGTACCCTCCGAGGATTAGGTGACCGACGAAGGCGCCTGCGAAGGCGGATGCCGCAAATACGAAGACCGTGTACCAGGATTGATCGCCCAGGCCGATATACGCACCGAGGAGTCCCGCCCACGGCCAAGCGAAAGCGGCGAACCAGAATGCGGATGTCCACCTGTAAGACATGGGTCCGGCGGCATGCTTCGCCGGAAGCAGATTGTTCGATCCCATCGGCATTCTTCTAAACGGCCGTTGCTCGACCCTTCGGAAACTGCGTCTCGTGAGAGCCGTGCCACATCGTCGGCGGCACGGCAATCACTCTAAGCTGCGGCCGAAATTGCTGCATGCAGCGCATTCATGAACGATCCTTCGAGGCCTGGCCCGAATAATCAGCTCGCACCGTCAATAGGTGCTGCAGATGACCTTCCCTTGGCCGGTCACTCTATAGACGTTCCGTTCCTGGGTCTTCCTAACCCAATGGGCGTGGTTCGTCTTCGAGCTGACGAAAAAGCTCCGGCCGCACAGGCGAACCGGAACCGTAAAATGTGCCGTCGGACGATCAAACATCGTGATGGTTCCTGTTTGGCCAAGATCGGTCAGCACGATCTCCGCTCCATATTGTTGTTGCGCATGGGCGGATCCTGCGACGCCGGCGCTCATGGCGAGCGCGGCGACTGCAACAGCTATTCTCTTTCCGGCGGTCATCCGTTTCTCCTTTTTGGCTTCCCGGCATGGGCCAAAAGCTATGAACGGCCTCTCTCTGAAGCAACTAGCACAGACGCACTATCGGCGCGGCGACGCCGACAGGGACGTGCCGATAGCGTCCGCCACAGCATGATTGCGCGCTGGGTTCGGTCAAGAAGGCCGTCCGCTCCATGCCTGCTGGCATTGGACCGTGCCTGGCTATCGGACGGGCTCCGGAAACACGTAGGGACACGTGAATAGCACGTCCGTGCTACTGCCAATCTGCCAGCCGTCCCGCTACAATTCCGATCCAAGTTGGAATGTCACAAGAACGGGCAGGAACCGCAATCCATGGGCGAGCGCATCATCATTGCTGACGACCATCCCATTTTTAGAGATGGTATGCGCCGCATCCTGCAAAGAGCGGTTCCGGATGCGGCGATCTGCGAGGTTGGAACAGCAGATGAATTGCTGCGCGTCGCTGCAGAAGGAGAACCGGCGGGTATGCTCGTGCTCGATCTCGTCTTTCCTGGCTTCGAGGGGCCGGACAGTATCCACGCGCTGCGCCGGCTCTATCCCACGACATCGCTGCTCGTTGTGTCGATGACCGATGACGCGGCGATGGTCGAGGAAGTCATGCGGGCCGGTGCCGACGGGTTTATTGCCAAGGGCGTTTCATCGAGCGAGATGGCTTCAGGCATTGCTGCGTTACTTGCAGGCGATGTGGTGGTGAAGACAGAGGCGGCTCTGGGTGAAAGCGATCTCGTTCCCTCCGACCGGCTCTCGCGTCTGTCGCCACGCCAACGTGAAGTCCTGCGCCTTCTGGCGCTTGGGCGGTCTAACAAGCAGATCGCCCGCGACCTCGGCATTTCGCATTTTACGGTGCGAGTTCATGTTTCGGCGCTGCTACGTGCGCTCGGCGTGACGAGTCGCACGGCTGCTGCCGGCATGGCCTCCGAGCTGGGAGTTGTTTGATTGAGGTTGGTCCGGCCCGCTGCGCCCGAAAGTAGAACCGACCGCAGTTGCGTGGGACGGACGGGCTTGGCAAGGATGGCGACCTCTTCCGCTTTGCACGGCTCGACAAGGTGATCGGTACGCCCACCGGTGATGAGGGCGGCCGGTATCCAGCACGACGAACGCGCCCTCATGTTACGGATATGGGAGAGTCCAATTTCGCCATCGGCCAGTTCCTGGTCGAACAGCAAGAAATCGAACTCGTCGGGATCGGTCGCAAGAGTCACACGATCCGTCGCCCGCACTGCGCAACCCCATCGCGTCAGCAACTGGACGGTACTGTCGCGCACGGCCCTGTCGTCGTCGACGACAAGGACCCGCAGCCCTGCCAGCAAGTGCACATGGCCCGCGGGACTTTGCCGGCGTGGACGTGATGCAGGCTGGGCTTCGCCAAGTCCGTCGATGCAGAACGTCGATCCCTCTGTGAGTTTCGAGGCGACTGTGACCCGCAGACCGAGCATTTCGGCGAGCCGGTGCACGATCGACAGACCAAGGCCAAGACCGTCCGCCTCTGCGGTATCGGGTGCTTTGATCTGGACGAACTCCTTGAATATCCGTTGCTGATCCTCGCTGGCGATCCCGGGCCCGGTATCTGCAACGACGATTGAAAGCGCACCGTTGCGCCGCCGCACGCCCACGAGAAGCTGCGCTCCGGGCGCATACTTGATCGCGTTGGAGACGAGGTTTTGCACCATGGTATGAAGCAGGGCCGGATCGCTGCGCACCCAATATCGCGAGGGCCGAAATCGGATGGTGACATTCCGCGCCAGCGCGGGCTCACTAGCCTGCCGTATCACCTCACCCATCAGCTCGCCTAGCGACACCGGACCGATCTCCGGTTTGACGCGCCCGACATCGAGTGCCGAAAGGTCGAGAAGCGAACGGCACAATCGGGTCAGAGACTCCAGCGATCGATCGATGTTGTGCAGAACCTCGCGTCCCTCCCGCCCTAGACGCACGCCATGGAGATACTCCACGAAGAGCCCGATGGCATGGATGGGTTGACGCAGGTCGTGGCTTGCCTGCGCGAGGAAGCGCGATTTCTCCTCATGCGCTTCGGCAAGCCCGGCACTGGTGCGCAGAAGCACCTCGTTGCGCGCTGCCAGCGCATCGGCCAGCATGACGTTCTGTTCGACGGCACCATTCATGCGGGTGGCAAGAACCGTGAGGGTCACGCCAAACAGCACCATCATTCCCGCGGTCGCCAGCGGCCCGTAAGAGACGCCGTTGACGAGCCACGCGAGCGCCAGCAGCGGAACCGACGTCCAGATCGAAAGCAGGCAACTACGCATTAGGATGTGCTGCGAGCTGACGGCGCCCAGTGCCGTTCCGCCCAGCACAAGCGTGTAGAAGGTTAGCATCTCGGTTGAGGCTGACATCGCGCACAAGACAGCGCCAATGCCCCACACGAGTCCGATAGCGGCTGTCAGCACCGAATGAGCAGCGCCGTACACCTCGGGCGATGTCGCTTCCTTGCGATGGCGATAGGCGAGTGCAACGGTCGCCAATGCCAGGGACAGGAGCGCCATAGAAACCATCCACACGGGAACCCAGGCGCCGAGGCCGGCCTGGAGCAACACGACGCCGGCGAGCATCGTGACACAGAAATGAATGATCCAGCTCACCGTGGCGATGGAGAAGAGATAGTTGAGGCGCCAGTTTTCGTCGTGCTCCGCCGTAGGGCGACGGTCCACGTCCAGGACGCCGAGCCAGCGACCGAGACGGCTACCGCTCCCCTGTTCGTCGACCATCTTCCGCGCCCGTGTCGTTGCACCCCAATCCGTCTACCATAGTAACTCGGGTTTCGAACCGCGGCATTTCCAATGCATCGCGGAATTCGGGATTGAATGGATTGCGCCGCGGCTCGGGGAGCGTTTGGGGCACGCGCAATGGAGGCGCGAAGCGGCCCTTGCTACGGGTGCTGCCGATAGTGCGGACCGCGGGGAGCCACAGGGCGTTTTGCAGGACCGTACTACATTCCATGGATCGCGATCAGCCAACGGGCATTTTCTCTTCGAACAGGAGTTGGGGCTCCCACGCCTCTATTAGTGCATCTGTCCGAATATCCAGAAACGCCTGCCTATGGCAATGTCGAGGTGGAAGTAACGGGAGACTCGCATGGATGGCATTCGCAAACAGGCAATCATTCTGGCAGCTGCGCTCGCCACGGTTCCGGCTGGTCCAATGGGAATGCAGGCGTGGGGCAAGTCATGGGCCGTTGACGCGCCGCACGGCGAATGCGCAATGCGTGTTGGGGGCGATCCGATGACTGACGTGACCATGTCTCCAAGCTACGGCTCGCCGCCGAAGGGAAAGCCCGCAGCACATGACCGTCGTGCCGGGTCCCGATCAGGTGCAAACCCGGTGACCGCACGATGACGAACGCCGTTCAGCCTCGGTGGCGCGTCGGGAGTCCGATGGTCCAAACTGCAGTGGCTGCCGGGCACGCTGTGATTTTCTGGGTCTTTGTCAAGCTCCTCACCTTGGTTGTGGCGGATGCCGGCACCCTCAGCCATTCGGGCGTCATGCTGATTTCCGGCCTGGCCGCATGGCTACTATGCGTCCGAGACGTCCATCGCGCCCGGCTTTGGCAATTCGTCCTAGCCGGATATCTGGCTGTGGCACTTGATATCGTTATTGCTCTGACGATCGAGAGCACGGCGATGTTGGGCAGATTCGACATGGCATTGGCCACGACGTCGATCGCCGCCTTGTTGCCGTGGGTTTTGGTCCCGTGGGGGACCCTGATGGCCGCTGTTTCGACCATCTATGGCATTCTGCTGCGCCGGCGAAGCTGGGACGGAGCGGGTTAGCCGTCACACCGCCCAACAAAGCCGTGGCTTCGCGGCTCCGCAAGTGTAACGGCGCCATGGTGGGCGCCGTTGCCTGCGCCGTGCAGAACCGCTCCGTCGACTCATACTTCCGACCAAAGGTGCCTGCGGGCATGGAGGCCACCTGGATCGAGACGATGCCCGGCAAGGCGTGGTTGGTTTACTTCCGCTTGTATGGCCCCACAGAGGGTTTCTATGACAAGAGTTGGAGTCTCCCTGACATCGAGCCTATCGAATAAGCGGCCCTATGGCTGATTGCCGATGTCCGCTCGTGGCACTTTGCGGACCTGCCCAGGCCAAAGTCGCTCTGTGACGTCGAAGGCCGATCCTCGAACGGTAGATCTGGTGCAGGGATTGTAGATCCGGTGCAGGGATTGCTGTCACGTGGGGGCACAGCGCTGCTACACAACATTTGCGCTTGAAAGCGCCAATATCCGACGCCATAGTGGGGGACGCGAACGAGTTCGCAGTAGGCTGGGCGCCAAAGCGGCAAACGATTTTAGCCGCGTAAGAATGGGTGAGGCAATGACCTTCAAAATCAAGGTCAACGAGGTAGAGCACGAGGTCGACGTAGACGGCGATATCCCGCTGCTCTGGGTTCTACGCGACGTGCTGGGCATGACAGGCACGAAATTCGGGTGCGGCAAGGCGCTATGCGGCGCGTGCACCGTGCATGTGAACGGTACGCCGATGCGTTCCTGCGTCATGCCTGTCGAGTATATTGGCGAGTCTGCAGTTACCACCATCGAAGCCATCGGCGACACGCCGATCGGCGAGAGCCTTCAGCAGGCGTGGCTCGATCTGGAGGTCGTCCAGTGCGGCTACTGCCAGTCAGGGCAGATCATGTCGGCGGCAGCGCTGCTCGCGGCAAATTCGGAGCCGACCGACAGCGATATCGACGGCGCCATGGCCGGCAATATCTGTCGCTGCGGGACGTATCTCCGCATCCGCGAAGCAATCAAGCAAGCCGCTGAGACTTCACCTACGTCCTCGTCCCAGGGAGACTGACCATGTCGTTGCGTCTGACGGACAAGCCGCAAACGCCGAGCGCGGGAGGCCTCTCCAGGCGAGGCTTCTTGCGCGCAAGTGTCGCCGCCGGCGGCGGCTTGCTTCTCACATTCGGCCTTCCGATACGCGCCGCAAGGGCCCGGGACGCTTCAGCGGCAAACTTCGCGCCGGACGGCTTCATTCGCATCGGCCACGACGGGCGTGTCGCTTTCATCATTCCGCAGGTCGAGATGGGGCAAGGGACGTTCACCTCCTGCCCGATGCTCATCGCCGAAGAGCTCGAGGTCGACCTCACTCAAGTTTATACAGAGCAGGCTCCTCCCGACGGCGCGCTCTACACAAACGGCCTCGTCGGCTTTCAGGTAACGGGCGGCTCCACCTCGATGCGCGCGTTCTACGAGCCCTTGCGCAATGCCGGCGCCACGGCCAGGGAGATGCTCATCGCGGCGGCTGCCGCCACATGGAATGTCGACCCGTCCAGTTGCCGCGCTGAGAAGGGCAGCGTGATCCACGGGGCCACTGGGCGCAGCCTTGGCTACGGTGCGTTGGCCGAAAAGGCCGCGACCATGCCTGTCCCTGAGAAGGTGACACTCAAAGACCCGAGTGCCTTCAAGTTGATCGGGACCGCCGCCAAGCGGCTCGACACGCCGGGAAAGGTCAACGGAACGACCGTTTACGGTATCGACGCAAAAGCTCCCGACATGAAGTTTGCGACCCTGGCGATCTGTCCGGTATTCGGCGGCAAGGTCAAAAGCGTGGACGGTGCCAAGGCACTCGAGAACAATGGCGTCCTGCAGGTCGTGCAGACAGAAGACGCCGTGGCTGTCGTCGCCACCAATACGGGTGCGGCGAAGAAGGGATTGGCGGCGGTCGAGATCGTGTGGGACGACGGTCCCAACGCCACGCTTTCGACGGCCGATATCGTCGCCGATATGGAAAAGGCGTCCGAGGCGGACGGTGTGCTTGTCCGCCACGAAGGTGATGTGCCAAACGCCTTGGAAGGCGCGGCACAGACTTTAGACGAGATCTACGAGGTGCCGTTCCTCGCGCACACCGCGATGGAGCCGCTTAATTGTACTGTCCACGTGCGGAAGGACGCCTGCGAGATCTGGGTCGGAACACAGGTCATCGGCCGCGCCCAAGCGATCGCAGCTGAGTTGACGGGCCTCCCGCTCGAGAAGGTCGTCGTACACAACCACATGCTAGGGGGTGGCTTCGGCCGCCGTCTTGAAGTCGACTCGATCGCCATAGCCGTGGAAATCGCCAAGCAGGTCGACGGTCCCGTCAAGGTCATCTGGAGCCGCGAAGAAGATGTCCAGCACGACATGTACCGGCCGTATTTTTACGACCGCCTGCACGCGGGGCTCGATGCCGATGGCATGCCGATTGCCTGGAGCCACCGGATATGCGGCTCTTCGGTCATCGCTCGTTGGGCTTCTCCCGCGTTCAAGGATGGCTACGACTTCGACACGGTCGATGGCGCGCTCGAGATGCCTTATGAGATCCCGAACGTCCGGCTCCAGTATGTGCGGCATGAGCCTCCTGGGATTCCGACGGCGTTCTGGCGGAGTGTCGGCCCCTCCCACAATATCTTCGTGGTCGAGAGTTTCGTCGACGAGTGCGCCGCCGCGGCCAAGAAAGATCCCTTGGAGTATCGTCGCGCATTGCTCACCAAAGAACCGCGTGCGCTCGCCGTGCTCGATCTCGCCGTGGAGAAATCGGGTTGGGGCCAGCCTCTGCCGGAACGGTCAGGCCGAGGCATTGCCGTTCAGAACGTGTTCGGCTGCTACATGGCGCAGGTCGCCGAAGTGGAGGTCTCCGATTCCGGCGACGTGACAGTCAAGCGCGTCACTTGCGCCGTGGATTGCGGGCTTCCCATCAATCCCAACACGATCGAAGCGCAGGTGCAGAGCGCAATCGTCTATGGACTCAGTGCGGCGCTGTTCGACGAGATCACCCTCGAGAATGGCCGAGTCGAGCAGAGCAACTTCCACGACTACCGGGCTCCGCACATCAACGACATGCCGGCGATCGATTTCCACATCATCAAGAACACCGAGGCGCCGGGCGGCATTGGTGAGCCTGGAACCTCGGCGGTCGTCCCTGCCGTGTTCAACGCGGTCTACGCGGCAACGGGCGTGAGGCTGCGCAAGCCGCCGCTTAGCGCAGAGTCACTGAAGGCTTAGAGGGCTCCGGCGATGCGCATGCTTCTGGCAGCATTTAGAGCCGGCCGCGAGCCCTTGCGCCGACCGCCCTGTTCGGTAGAAGCAAGACGAGTCCGATGAACACGTTGGAGCCGCAACGACCGATCGAGTCCACGCCCATTCAGACCGCGCGCGATTGGCTTGAAACGCATGACTCGGTCGCGCTGGCGACGGTCGTTTCCGCTTGGGGCTCCGCCCCCGTGCCGGTCGGTGGCCAACTGGTCGTTGCGCCCGGCGGCGATTTCGCCGGGTCTGTCTCGGGCGGATGCGTGGAGATCGATGTCATCACCGAGGCGCAGGACGTCATCGCGACGGGGGCGCCTAAACTTCTGGACTTTGGTATCGCGGACGACGTCGCCTGGCGCGCGGGGCTCTCTTGCGGCGGCACGATCAAAGTCTTCATCGAGCCGCTCCGCGTTTCGGATAGGGACTTTCTGGATAGCGTGCTCATGGCGCACCGGTCGCGCCGGCTGATGGCTGTCGTGACGAACCTCGCGACCGGAGCCCGCCGTCTCATCGATCCCCAATTGGCAGAGGATCCCGAGCTCATCGCGCGGATTTCGGCAGGCGACAGCGGGATCGTCGAGCTGTCTCAAGGCAAGGCCTTTCTCCAGATTCTAATGCCTCCGCTCCGGCTCGTTCTGGCCGGCGGGACACACGTCACCCAGGTCCTTGCCAGTTTGGCGACCCGTGTCGGTTATGACGTCGTCATCGTCGATCCGCGTCCCGCATTCGCAGGCGCCGCACGCTTTGGCGGCGTGAGCGTCTTGGAGGACTGGCCCGAGCCAGCCGTCGTCTCGACGCTGTTGGACACACGGACGGCGGTAGTCGCTCTGACCCACGCCGCGCATCTCGACGATGCGGCGCTTACCGCGGCGCTTCGCTCCGATTGCTTCTATGTGGGGGCGCTCGGGTCGCGGAAGACCCACGCGAAGCGCCTCGAGCGGCTACGAGGCTCGGGCTTCGGGGAAGACGACCTCACCCGAATTCACGCCCCAGTCGGGCTCGCCATCGGCGCCAAGGGGCCAGCGGAGATCGCCGTTTCGATCTTGGCCGAGATCATCGAAGTCGATCACGGCGGCACGCGGTGATGAGCAGGCTTGGCGCCATACTGCTCGCTGCCGGTGCATCGGAGCGGTTCGGGCCCCGCAACAAGCTTCTCGCCAATATCGATGGACGGCCGATGGTGCGGGTCACGGCCGATACGCTGCTCGGTGCCGACTGCGTAGACAAGGTGATCGTCGTCACCGGACACGACGCATCCGCCATCGAAGACGCCCTCAAGGGACTGACGGTCCGTTTCGTCTTCAACTCGGCCTGGAGGAATGGTTTGGGCGGATCGGTTGCGTCCGGTGTCGCGGCGGTTTCCCGGGAGCTGGACGGCGTTGCCATCGTGCCCGGCGACATGCCGTTCCTCAACTCCGCCGTGATCGATACGCTCGGTGCGGAATTCCTGAAGCGCGATGGAGCGGCGATTGTGTTTCCGGCGACGCTTGCGGGCCGGCAACGGAACCCCGTGCTTTGGCCACGCCGGTACTTTGGCCTCTTGGAGGGCCTTGCAGGGCCGCAAGGGGGAAAGGGTCTGTTGGGTGACCTGGCCGGCTCCTGGAGTGCCGTTCCCATGAGCGACGAGAGGGTGTTTCGCGATGTCGATACCCGTGATGGGTTGCGGGCAGTATCAAAGGTCGTAGTACCGAGCGAACGCGCCTAACGCTTAAAGCGCCCTTTCTCCATGTCCCCCGCAGGTCAGAAGCGGACATGATAAGCGCGGCTGCAAGTAACGTAAGCTGACCGCCTCAGAGTTCTCTGAACCGCTTGCCTGCTCTCGAAGGGAACGTCGCTGTTTCCGCTCCGGAATTCCCTGTTTTGTCTGAAAAATTCCCTGATGCGCTGCTTAGGGAATTTTGCCATTTCGTGTTGATGTAAAACGGGAAACTCGGCTTCAGCAGGGCAGGGTGAGGCAAAAACAGCCGAAATTCCCTATTCTTTCCCGCATATCAGGGAAATGCGAAGCAGAGACGCGTTCGCCGCGGACTGCCAGCACAGCCACCTAGTCGTGGGCTCTTCCGCTCTCTCCAGACACTCACCAAACAGCGCGGAAGTAGCGCAGAATTGCGCCACTAGTCGGCGGCGGTTCTGCCTGGAGAGCGCAGAGAGACGTAAGTCTCTGTGCCAGAAGGGGTACTTCCCGCGCTTTTTCTCTACAGGCCGATTTCGGGGGTCACACTTTGCGAGGTCGTGATCGTTCATGATCAGCCAGTCGCGCTATGCCTGCGGCTGTTGAATACGGCGTGATGGACGCGATTCTTGGCTTTGTGGTCCTTAGTCCAGCCTATCCGCGGACACTTTGCCGACCGCTGTCAGCACACCACTCGACATGCGAATGACTTTCGAGCATTGGTCCGCTCGCCCTTCTACCTGAACCTCTTCAGATCAACGCGCGTCAGTGCGGCCAAGGATACCGAGCTCGAGGCCATGACGACCGCGAGAGGCTTCTGTTACGCCACGTCGGTGGGAGGAACTCTAACCGGCCGCGGAGGCAACCTGCTCATCATCGATGACCCTATGAAACCGCAGGATGCGCACTCCGAGAACGCGAGAGAAAACCTCAAGCAGTGGTAGGCCAACACCCTCGTCCCGCGCCTCGACAGCAAGGCAGACGATGCCATCATCGTGGTGATGCAGCGCCTGCATGTGGACGACCTCGTCGGCCATCTGCTCGAACAAGACGGCTGGACCGAGCTGAGGCTTCCTGCCATTGCAGAGACGGACGAGGAAGTTCGGATCGGGGAGGACAGAGTCTACCGACGCAGGGTGGGCGAGTTGCTGCACCCCACTCGTGACTCCGAGAAAGTCTTGGCCGATCTAAAGCGCTCAATGGGTTCCTTGGACTTTGCCGCGCAGTATCAGCAGCAACCAGTGGCCCCAAGTGGAAACCTCATCAAGTGGTCATGGTTTCCGCTCTATGACGATCCTCCTGCCTGGCAATCAGGTGACAAGCTGATCGTCAGTTGGGACACGGCGATGAGCGCAAGCGAATTGGCTGACTACTCCGCTTGCGTTGTGCTGCAGGCACGAGGTTAGACGGTGTGGGTCCTCGACGTCTTGCGAGACCGGCTAGATTATCCCGATCTACGGCGTCGAGTTATCGAGATGCATCGCCGTTGGCAGCTGCAGCGTTCGTATTCCCTGGTGATCGAGGAGAAAGGGTCTGGGATGAGCCCACCAAATGTTGAAGGCTGACCAAAGCCAACGTCGTCTAGCAGGATAACCACGACGTTTGGCGCGTCTTGCGGTGCCGTGGGAACTTTTGGCCAGTCCTCCTCGCTCTCCTTATAGGTCTCGCCAACCTTTCCTTCGAACGGCGGGAGCGACATCGGCAGCTCACTACGGTCAGACTTTTCGTCTGACGGAGCCGGTTCCTCAGCGAAGACGCACTGGGAGCCACCCAAGACCAACCAAATTGCGAGCGCTGCAATGGCAAATTGGGATCGCATCGACGCACTTCCAACGATTAGACTTCGACAACTTCGGCCTAAGACGCGAGAGCGGACTCGGTTGTTGAACTCTATCATCAAGACTGAGGAGCTTATGCCCCCAAAGAGGTGACGGAAGGACGGTCTAACTGTCCGCTTTGGGTCTGAATCAGATTTAGAGTCTGGCAAAGGGCATGCCCGCTCCGTGCCAAGAGTGGCCGACAGAATTGCAGTCGAGCAGGCCTGGTTACTGTCGATCGCGTTTATCCGGTCAGTCGGCATCAGTTTCCGATCAAGCATCCAGACGGGCTCTAGCCGTGTTGACGGCCGGTCTTCCTGCTCAGCCCCGGTGGCGCAGCGCATCGACCAGCAATGCAAAGGCGGAGGTGGGTTGCCTTCGACTTGGATAATAGAGGCGGTATCCGGGCCAAGGAGGGCACCAATTTTCGAGCACCCGTGTTAGCCGTCCGTCGGCAAGATGGGGCCGAGCTACATCCTCCGGCAGATAGGCCAGGCCGAAACCAGCAAGGGCGGCATCGAGGGCAGGGAAGATGCTGTCGAAGACAAGTTGCCCCTCGACGCGCACGTTGATCTCGTGGCCGTCCTTTTCGAATTCCCAGGCGTAAAGACCGCCCTGAGCGAGGAGGCGCAGATTGATGCAGAGATGATCGACTAGATCATGTGGCGTCATTGGCCGCCCATGCCGCGCGAAATAAGACTTCGCGCCAACCACCGCGGATCGGAGATCAGGTCCAATGCGTACGGCAATCATGTCCTTTTCCACCTGTTCGCCGAAGCGAACGCCTGCGTCAAACCGATGGGCGACGATGTCGGTCAGTGCGTTGTCGACGGCGATCTCGACCTGGATATCCGGATAGCTCGGCAAGAAAGCCGAAAGCTTCGGCCATAGGAGCCAGCGGACGGCGTGATCGCTTGCGGTAATGCGAATAGTTCCTGCGGGTTTCTCACGAAGCTCGCTCAGAGCTTCCAGTTCAGCCTCGATCTCATCGAACCTCGGCCCGGCGGATCGTAGCAGACGTTCCCCTGCTTCCGTCGGCGCAACACTTCGTGTCGTGCGGGTCAGGAGCCGAACGCCAAGCCGTTCCTCGAAGGCACGAATTGTATGGCTCAAAGCCGATTGGGAGATCCCCAGCTTCGCCGCCGCTTTGGTGAAGCTGCGCTCTCGTGCCACGGCAATGAAGGCTGGGAGATCGGCGACGTTCTGGCGGCTCATTTATGAATTCCATTCATAGGACTATGCAGATTATACGGCCTAATGCACGCCCGGGGCAGGGCCTAACTTAGTTCTGAGGCAGCGCACGGCCGCTCGTGCCGCGCCTCGCGAAATTGACCAATCAAGGAGCGCTGAATGTCGAGAATCACGAGCCTTCTGCTCGCGACTACGTTGGTGGCCGTCGCGAGCATTCCAAGCCTCGGCTTGGCTACAGAATTGAAGGAAGTCTGGCGCGCGGAAGGCTTGCGTCAGCCCGAATCCGTCCTGTTCGATCCCGAGCGAAACGTGCTCTACGTGTCGAATGTGGACGGCGGGCCAACCGACAAGGACGGCAAGGGCTACATCGCGAAACTGACGCCGGATGGAAAAGTCGAGACGGCAGAATGGGTGACGGGGCTGAATGCCCCGAAGGGCTTGGGGCTTTATGGTGACCGGCTCTATGTTGCGGATGTCGATCGGCTTGTCGTCATTGACATCGGTACAGGAGAGATCTCTAAAGTCTACGAGGCACCGGACGCCAAGTTCCTGAACGACATCGCCGTGGACAAGGACGGACGCGTGTTCATCTCGGACACGCTCACCAACACGATCTACGCACTCGATGGCGACGCATTCGGAGTGTGGCTCCGTAGCGCCGAACTCGCTGCCCCGAACGGTCTATACCCCGACGACGGCAGATTGATCGTAGCGTCCTGGGGCAAAGGCGAGATGATGTCGGCAAAGCCCGACCATCTCAGGACCGTCGACCTGGACAGCAAAGAGATCGCAAATCTCGGCGACGGCACCCCGATCGGCAATCTCGATGGGCTCGCGCCGGATGGCGCCGGAGACTTTCTTGTCACTGACTGGGTGGCTGGCGCTCTCTTCCGGGTCCAGCCCTCTGGAAAGGCCGAGAGACTGCTCGACCTAAACCAGGGAACCGCCGATCTCTTCTACCGAAGCGACGAGAAGCTCGTGATGATCCCGTTCATGAACGATGGTGTTCTGGTCGCGTACCGCTTGGAGCCGTGAAGATGACAACGAATGCCAAACGATACCAACGAAGCCTGGGTGGCATAGCGCTGGGTTTCGCGCTCCTCGTATCAGGGTCAACTATTGCTCACGCTGAGGATGAGAGCTGTTCTGAGCCCGCAGGCATAAGCTTACCCGCAGGATTCTGCGCGACGATCTTCGCGGACGAGCTCGGTCATGTCCGTCAGCTTGCCGTGACCCCTGAAGGCGTTGTTTACGCGAATACCTGGAGCGGTGCCTACTACCCGAAGGATCCGCCTCCAAAGGGGGGATTTCTGGTCGCGCTGAAGGACACGAAGGGCAGCGGCAGGGCCGACGTGATTGAACGGTTCGGTCCGCCCTCTTCGGCCGGGGTCAAGGGCGGTACGGGAATCTGGCTCTACGAGGACGGGCTGTATGCGGAGAGCGACGACAGCATCGTCCGCTATGAACTGCAAGACGGCGACATCAAGCCCTCGAGCGATCCGGAGACGATCTTGAGCGGCATGCCGCTGACCGGGGATCACCCGATGCATCCCTTCTCGATTGACGATGACGGAAATCTGTTTGTCACAAGCGCCTCGCAAACCAATGTTTGCGAGGTGAGCAACCGCATGCCGCATTCGCCCGGGAACGATCCCTGTGCGGAGCTTGAGACGCGCGGTGGGATCTGGCGCTACGATGCCAACAAGACAGGACAGATTTTCTCCTCGAAGGAGCGTTACGCTACCGGTATCCGCAATGCCGAGGGGTACGACTTCGACTCGGCCGGACGTCTCTACACGACCCAGCATGGCCGGGATCAGCTCCACGAGAATTGGCCTGAGCTCTACTCGCAGCAACAGGGCTTCGAGCTTCCCGCCGAGCAGGTCATGATCGTAAAGGACGGGGCCAACTACGGGTGGCCGTTTTGCTACTACGATCCAGAGCAGAAGAAGCTGGTGCTCGCGCCCGAATATGGCGGTGATGGGGGCAAGAAGGTAGGCCAATGCAGTGAGTATGAGCCGCCGGTCGCCGTCTTCCCAGCGCATTGGGCGCCCAATGACCTCAAGATCTACAAAGGCTCACAGTTTCCGAAGGCGTATGACGGGGGCGCATTCATTGCGTTCCACGGCTCCTGGAACCGGGCGCCTGGTCCCCAAGCCGGATACAACGTTGTTTTCCAGCCTCTCGCCGATGGCAAGCCTTCCGGCGACTACGTGGTGTTCGCGGACGGCTTTGCCGGCGCGAGCAAGGAGCCGGGCGGGGCTGCGCATCGGCCGTCGGGGCTCGCGATCGGGCCGGATGGCGCTCTCTATATCGGCGATGACAAGGGGGGCCGCATCTGGCGCGTGACCTACAACGGGGATTCCAACGCCCCAATTCAGGCCGCACGGGAGCCGACCGTGGAGGCCGCGGCCTCCTCCGGCGAAGCTTTCGAGGCGGACGGTGGGCAGGACGGGGCCGCCGATCTTCCGGTGCCCCCCGGAGCGACGCCCGAACAAGTCGCGCTCGGTATGGAGATCTTTCACGGCAAGGCCGCGGGAGCGACCTGCGCGGGGTGTCATGGCGCCAATGGCATCGGGACCCCGGTCGGACCCAACCTGACGGACGGGACCTGGCTTTGGGGCGACGGAAGCGTTCAGGCCATCACCGAAACCATCAGGCACGGCGTGCCGAAGCCGAAGCAACATCCCGGCGCAATGCCTCCTTTTGGCGGAGTTCCTCTGTCAGATGACGATCTCGCCGCGGTTGCGACCTATGTCTGGGCGATAGGACACGCTGAGCACGAGTAGTTAAGTTCGACAGGTAGGGCGGGCCCATGGATGAGAGTTCGATACGGCGCATAGCTGGCCCGTTGGGTTGCGCTTTGGGTCAGAAGCCGAAGTTGTAGAGAGGGGCCGAGAGGTCCGCTTTACCCCTCAAAGCAGGCATGTCGGCTACAGAGATCGAGGTCTGCTTCGTGCCAGAAGCGGACCACGATCGTCCGAGCCAAGTCCGGATACACAGTCCTATGATAGAGAAAAGTTCTCCGCCTGGCCTGATCCGACGCGCTGACGGCAGTTGATCAGCGATAAGGTTTGGTGTGGCGAGGGTTGCTATGTCGTCGCGCAGCAAACCCCTTGGCGAAAGGACAACACCCATGCTGCGGACTGTTGCCGCTCTCATCCTTTCGGGCCTTGCCGGTCTGCTTTCGCCCGCTTCATACGCGGAGGATGCGCCGCCAGCTTCGGATAGTGCCTCGTCCGAAGCTGACGCAACACCGCAGGCCCAGCCGGATACACGGCCGCTCGGTTTCGACGCGGATCTGCAACATCTGGATACCGACCAGCGGCAAAGAATGCTGCGGTTCTCGACGTTTTCAAATGGCAAGGTCCCAGAAGAATACACAAACGCCGACAACAAGGTGGGCTACACGGTGCGCGGCATCGTGGAAGGCGCAAAGCTCTACGCGGCCCATTGCCGGCAGTGTCACGGCAGGCTGGGCCTTGGAAATGGAAATCTCTCCCAGGCGCTGAGACCCTCGCCGGCCATGCTGGCCTATTTGGTGGGGCAACCTTTCGCCGTGGATCAGTACCTCCTGTGGAGCATCGCAGAAGGTGGCAAGCCGTTCGGCACCGCCATGCCGGCCTTCAAAGACCAACTGACGCGGGAAGAAATTTTCATGACCGTGGCATACCTGCGCGCCGGTCTACCGGATCTCGAGGACGACCCCTCTCCTACAGGCGGCTCGGACGTAATCGACAAGGATGAGCCAGACCCGCGCACTCACGACGTCGACTAACCGGCACCCCTGGGGCCGCGGGACGGAGGGATCGCGATCTTGCAGACTATTCTTGGTACGGAAAGATTTGGACCGGGGCGCCGAATTCCTTCGCCCAGGTGACATACGGGACATCCGTAGCGCAAACCACGGTCTGCCTGACCTTCCACTGCCCCTTGTTTTTTGCGAGCAACCCGTGGACCAAGAGCCCGCACGCATCGTTTGCGACCGCATCTGCGTAGGAGGAAACGCTCCAATCGATCGGTTTGCCGTTCGGCCTCTGAGGCGTGGCTTCGACAAAGGCCCAGCCGCGGCACACGCTGACCGTCTCGATCCGGAACCTGACGGCTTGACCGAGCTCTCGCGCGATGGGCTTTCGCAGCGCATTCAAAATCGCCTTGCGCTCGGCGCTGGATGCCGCAGGGGTATGAGGGCAGCCTGCCGCACTGGCACTTCCAGCGAACATCGCGAACTGCAACGATGCCAACATCCCGACGGCTATAACGATCGCGCGGCTGGTTCTCATGGGGATCAGTGTCGTTATCCAAATTGGGCGACGCATTGACTCTGCTCAAACCGCGGGGAGCAGGCTGTTTTTCCGTCGCAACGTCCATCGCCTGGGGTCACTGCTTGCGCAGACTGACGCTGCCGGTGCCCCGGGCGCTCCGAAATGTAACGGTCTGGGTGGCGCCATTGAGAACGACGCGCACCCGACCTGAGACGTCGTAGCTCTGGTTGTAGAAGTCACCCACATAGGTTGAGGCGGTCGCCTTCAGAACCTTGCCGGTCTGCTGGATTTTTCGCGAGCGCGTGGCGCAAGTCGCCGTGACGCCGAAGACTTTTTCGCTTTCTTGCTTGTACTGGACACGGCAGCGAACGGTCTCCCTCTCACCGTCCTTGGGGTTGACCTCGCCGCTGCCGCTCCAAACGCCGTCCAGGGAACTCGAGGCGGATGCCGTTGCACCAAGCGTGCTCAGAGCAGCGGCGGAACCGACGACCAGCAAGAGCCAGACTTGCTTCATCCTTTGACCTTCCATGCGTGCAGTTCCTCGTCAGGTTGGCCCCGGTCAAAATCCGTTGTCTCCACAGGCTCAGGTCGGAGCGGCCAGTTCTTCCAGCGAGACGCGACGAGGATAAGGGCGGGAAGAATGACCAAGTCTCCGAGCAAGGCGAATATCAGCGTGGACATGCAGATCAAACCGAATTGCCGCGTCGGCGGCACGACGCTGAGCTGGGTCACGGAGATCCCGGCAAGCAGCGCGACCGTGGTCAGGATCAGAACCGTACCGATAATACGCATCGTATCTTCGACCGCAATCGAGGCGTCGCCCGAGCGCTGCACCTCGATTTCATACCTGTTCAACACATGGATCGTGTCATCCACGGCAAGTCCGAACGCGACCGTAAGACCAACGATCGTCGCATAGTCGAGACCACCTTGGAGCAACATCAGCCACGTCCCAGTGGCGAATAGAGCGAAGAGATTTGGGATGACGCTTAGGCCGGCGAACAGGATCGACCGAAACGCCATGCCGATCAGAGCGATCACGATTATCACGGCGCCCAACATCGAGAGGCTCAGCTGAGATATGATCGCTGTGGAACGAGTGGCGCCGACGCTCGCAAGGCCCGTCAGCGTTATCGTGAACCCCGGATGACGCACGCGCACCCCGTCGAGTTCCGAATCGAGCTCGCTCGAGAGTTTCAGAATGTCATTGGCTTCAAGGTCGTTGATGTAGCCGGAGACCAAAGCTGCGTGGCGGTCGGCGTTGACGAATCGCGAGATGACTTCCGGCGGCGCAGCTTCGTTTAGGCGTTCGATCGCAGCGGACGGGGACAATCCGCCGGACTCGGCCCAAACCTGTAGGTCATAGAGCGAGTTGACCTTGCTGATGCCCGGGTGACCCTGCAGCGTCTCATGGATGTCCTGGATGGCCGATCGAACCTCATCCGACTGGTAGTCCAATTGCTCCGGCCACTGCACAAGAGCGCTCAACGGGAAAAGGCCGCCCAGCCTGTCCTCGATACGATCCAGAACCGGCACTGCGGTGCCTTGATCGGGAAGCATGTCGCTGAGACGAAAACGCGGCTCCAACTGCAGATACGCCCAGGCAAACACCATCGTCAGAACGAGCCCGGAAACGGCGATGATGTTCGGCTTCTTCGCAACGCTCGTTGAGAGCCTCACCGACAAGTTTTCCAGGAGCTGCGCGCCTTTCCGGGCGCGACCACCGCTCAGATATTTGGACTTACCCTCCTTGAGAAACACCATTGCCAGCATGGGCATCACCGCCATGACGATGGCAAGGGCGAGCAAGACCGACAGGGCCGCCATGATCCCAAACGAGCGGATGAGCTCAGAGTTGCTCAGTGCCATGGACAGCAGCGCTATCGACGTTGTTATCGAGGTCAATGCGCAAGCCGGGCCTACCTCCGCCAAGGATTGGCGGATAGCGCTCACTTTGGGCGCGCCGGCGTCGAGGTTGCGGCAGATGGCATACAGAAAGTGCATGCCGTTATTCAGCGCCACCACGAGCACAAGCGGCATTACGGCATTCATCAGGGGATCGATGCGCGTGCCGGTCCAGCCGAACAGTCCAAGGCACCACAGGACCGCCAAGAGCGCCGGCGCGATGGCGATCATGACGAGCTGCCAGCGGCGAAAGAAGATCGCGAGAATCAAGGCACCGACCACGAGGCCGATAGCGTTGAACACCAGAATATCGCGGCGGGTGCTCTCGATCACCTCCGCCTTCATGACAGGCATGCCCGACAGCCCCAGGCGAAGGTCGCTTCCGGCAGCGCTCTGAGCGATGGCGCTATCGAGTTCGCGAACGATGTTGGGAAGACCGCGGCTCGAGACCTGTTCGCGATTGAGAGCCACCACGAACAGCGCAAGGCGGCGCCCGTCGACGGATTTCGAAATAAGACGGCCACTTGCCAGCGGGTGCCCATCGAGCAGCGTTCCCAGGTCGGCAAGTTGATCGTCGTCGCTCAAGTCGTCGGGTATGATCGGAGCCGGCAAGCGATCCGACGCCAGCGGCTCACGTAGTGCGAAGATCGAGACGATGGTATCGACCGAATCCAGGAGCAGCAGATCGAACGCGATGTCCTGCATCTGGCCTAGATGCTCTGAGCTGAGAAGGTCACGCCCATCAACCGCCAGATAGACGTCGAGATCGCTCGCGGGGAAGCGTTCTCGCAACGCCTCGAACGCCTGGTAATCTGGTGTGGAGGACTGGAGAAATCGGTCTAGCGCATCGTCGGCTTCCACCCGAAATAGACCCGCGCCCACTATCAAGGTCAGCAACACGAGGATTGCGAGCGCCCGTCTCGGGTAGCGCAACGTCACCTCGCCAAGCAGCACGAATGGCTTCGTGTAGCGGTAGAGACGGATCTGAGGTGGCAAACCGTTGGTGCTCGTCATGGGGGTCCTAGCTACCGGCATTCCCGTCCGGCCGTGCTCTATTGTCGTCCCAAAGGGGTCTCGGCACTTCGTGCGCCTCGCGGCCGGTCGGCGACCGGAGCCGAGCTACCAAAGCAGAGCGTTTAATCCCATGCCTTGCCGCATTGGCCCGCGTCAAGCATGCCGATGGGACAAGGAGAGCAGAGCAATGGCGGGGCAGCCGCAAGCTCCGCTGCTTACTCCTCTTGCCTGAGCAACCGTTGGTGGTCGAGCTCCAGGCATCGCTTCACGCTGCACGTCAACTCTCTGATTTAGGTCAAATACGCCGAGCCCGTGCCCGAAGATGATGCAAGATCATCTGACCTCGGTCTTTCGTTGACCGGCGGTCGACCGAAATTGACGTTCTGTACCGGCGAACCAATTTCGGATTGGCTGGGAGGTAAATGCGAACATGGCGGACGACAAGCCGCCGGAACAACAAGAACCGGCATTGAATATCGGCCTCGCTCTTTCCGGTGGCGGCTTCCGCGCCACCTTGTTTCACCTTGGGCTGGTCCGCTTCTTGCGCGACGCCGGCCTGCTGGCCGACGTTACCCAGCTGGCGAGCGTGTCCGGCGGCAGTATCATCGCCGCGCACCTCATCTATCGCTGGAGTGAATATACGTCGGAGAACGATGCGGACTTCGAGAAAGCAGCCGCGGAACTGATCGCGTTCACCCAGCAGGACGTGCGGGGGAAGATTGTACGACGGCTGCCGCTGCTACTGGCTGCGAGCCTCATTCCAAAGGTCAAGCTCGGCCGGACGGACTTGTTGGAGCAGTTCTACGACAAGTTCTACGACTACACGACTCTGCATGGCTTGCGCGTGCGCAACCCGAAAGCGCCTGCACTCCATATCCTGACAACTAATCTTTCCAGCGGCCAACTGTGCTCATTCACCGCCGACGGCTTCTGCATCGATACACCTCAAGGTACCGAACTGTACGAGACGTATGCGATCAGCACCGCTCTGGCCGTCGCCGCCTCATCCTCTTATCCGCTGTTCTTTCCTCCGATTGAACTGACGGCGGAGCGCCTTCAAGTCGACATGGCCGCGTTTCAGTCGCCGTTCTCCTATGTGACCGACGGCGGCATCTTCGACAACCTCGGAGCGCGGAAGCTTGCGCTGCTGGACCACGAGATCGACTTCGACCATGTCGTCATCAGCGATGCCGGTGCAACCTTCGACCCCAACTACACCAAGCGCTTTCGCTCTTTGCTGAATGCGGCGTCCCGCTCTGCCGATATCCTCATGAAGCGTGTCGGCGAGCTGGAGTACGAACGCGTTCGGGAACAGAACATCTTCTCAGAGGCCCTCCTGAAAGACGAGAAACGCCTCAGCCGGTTTCGCTTCGCGCAGTTGTCGACGGAAGTTCATCCCCACGAAGATGAGCAGGCTCTGCACCTCAATGTCCAGAGGGCAGCGAAAAGCATACGAACCGATCTCGACAAGTTCACGGACATGGAAGTTAGGACGCTGGTCGCCCACGGCTATTGCGTCGCCCGGTATGTTTTGAAGGATTTGTGGACGAAGACGAAACCCGAGCTCGCCGACAAGCCACTTTGGATTCCGGAATGTGTGGCCGAAAAATCCCGGCTGCTTGAGAAAAACATTGGCGGTGAGCACAAAAAGGCCGTTGCCACAGCGAAGAGACTTCTCGACTCAAATCGTGTGCACCCGCACTTTTTTTCGTTGAGAGACCCTTGGGGCGTTCTCAACCTGACCCTTGCCATCGCCTTTGTCTACCTGCTCGGGTCCGTGTTCCTGAACACGTTCGATTACTTTCTCGCATGGCCCGATTCCTATCGGATGAGCATCGTCTACGACGACTACCTGCCGCAGTGGGAGGAGAACATGCTCAGTCCAGAGCAGCGCACCGCTGTCGACCGATTCCAAGAGACGGGAGAAATGCCGATCCAGGCGAGTCTCGTGAAGGCCGTTGAGGACTTCAAGCGTCAGGAGAATGTCGTCGGAAAAGTAGGATACGGACGGGCGTCCCTGCGCGTTCGGGATGATTTCGTGCACGGAACCGCGTTCTTCCGGTTCCCGGGCGAGTTCCGCCGCGTCGTGTTTCTCATGAGTGGCGACTCCAGATATGTCGGAAACGAGCAGAAGATCGACGTTACCTTCAAGCAATTCGATCGAGGACAGAACGGCAATCATAAGAAACATCCAACCGCACGCTTCGAAGTCGAGCTCACCCAGACCGAAGACGGCTATGTGGGGGATTTCTTTCATCCCAATTCGCATGAAGTGAAACTCGGCGAGATGTCACTGACGAAGAGCTGGTCGTCGATCGGATATTTGTTGAAGATATGGCTGTCACTGTAAGCTTCTTCGACGACACATCGGTGCCTGAGTTCGATGAGTATCGGGAGATCAAGCACGACGTCTTCGTGATCGAACAGGGCTGGCAGCTACCGCTCGAGCCTTGTTCCCGCCGCGTTGCGCCCGACCCCTTTGACCCCCACTCGATGTTTGTAATTGCGCGTGCAGATGGCAGGGCGATCGGCATCGCGCGGGCCACGATGATTGGGGAGTCTTTTCCTCACGCGAACTTTTTCACGGAGCTCATGAAGCGTCCCGAGCTCGAGGGCGTCCGAGCCGCGGTGGCGACCGTCAACGCGGTTGCCGTGCTCCCGCCCTTCCGCGGACGGTCGGTGCCCATCAAGGGAAGCGCAAGCAGCATGACAGCCGCCAAGGCCCTGATGGTCGAGCTGACGAGGCGGCTGGAGCGCGACGGCGCGGAAATTGTGCTGCTGACTACCTCGCCCGGAATTGCAGCAGTATTCTTTGACCACCTCGGCTTCTATCTCCTCGGCCCTCCTTTCAGGAGTGATGGCCGAACGCTTATCAATATGGGATTGGGCGTTCACGATGCCGATCGCTTTGAGGAGATCGGGAGCCCGCTTGGGGATGAGGCGTTTGCGCGGGGCGCAACGGAAGCCGAGTACCGATGCATCGAATATTTTCGAGAACAGGCGGCAGCCGTTCTGGGGGCGAGAAGCATGGAAAAGTTCTGCCGCCGGGAGCTATCTGGAACGGTCGATGCCGCCGGAGCAGCGGAACAGGCTCAACCGAGATAGCGCCGTTCCAAATGGTCTTTGAAGTAGCGGATGTTAAGCGGCTCGCCGGTGATCTCCGTTAGGAGTTCGCGTGCTGTTTTGAGCTGTCCGCGAGAATGAATTTCTTTCCGAAGCCAGCTGACCACGGGGGCGAAGTCTCCGGTCCGTATACTTGTTTCGATATCTGGGAGGCATCTCGTGGCGGCTGCGAACCATTGCGCCGCCACTAGCGCACCGAGCGTATAGGTCGGGAAATAGCCGAAGAGCCCGGAGAACCAGTGGACATCCTGCATACAGCCGTCCTTGAAATTGCCGTCGGTCGATAGGCCGAGATACCGGCTCATGCCGTCGTTCCAGGCATCGGGTATGTCCGCGACGGAGAGATCGCCCGCAATCAAGGCGCGCTCCAGCTCGAACCTGAGAATAACGTGGAGCGGATAGGTAAGCTCGTCCGCCTCAACGCGGATATAATCGCGGCGTACGCAGATGGCGTGCGCATGGAGGTTGTCCGCGGTCCATGCGTCATCGTCTTGCCCCCCGCCCAGGTGATGACGGATATGCGGCGCCGCGAACTCCATGAAAGAGCTGCTCCGGGAGATTTGCATTTCAACGAATAGCGACTGGCTCTCGTGCACGGCGGCGCCGAGGCAGTTGCCCACGGGCTGCTGCCGCCAATCGGCAGGAAGGCCCTGTTGATAGAGCGCGTGCCCGGTCTCGTGCAGCACCGCCATGAAAGACTCCAAGAAGTCGGTATCGCTGTAGCGGGTGGTGATGCGCGTGTCGTCGGGGACGCCACCACAGAACGGATGGTGACTGATATCCAGGCGCCCGCGCGCGAAGTCGAAGCCGAGCCTTCGCATCATTTCTTCGCCGAGCCGGTTCTGGCCATCTTGCGGGAATGGGCCCGGCAGTGGCAACGGGCTTCTCTGCCGGGCCAGAACCCGGTCCACGAGGCCGGGCAAAAACCCCTTAAGGTCGTCGAACAAGGGGACCACATCGTCTGCGCGGGTCCCCTCTTCGTAGCCGTCGAGCAGCGCGTCGTACGGGTCGAGCGCCAGCGCCTCCCCGAGTGCGGCGGCTTCCTCCCGGGCCAGCGCGAGCACCTCCGCGAGTGGTTCGGCAACGGCTTTCCAATCGTTCTCCGCGCGGGCAACACGCCAGATCTGCTGACAGCGCGCGGCGGCGACTTGCGAGGCCCTCACAATGTCTTCGGGGACAGCAACCGCACGCGTGTGCATGCGCCGCATCGCGCGCAGATTAGCCTGCTGCCATTGGCTGAGCGGATCGCTGCCGGCTTCGGCGGCGTTGAGGAGGTTTCCAACAGCGTCAGTGGTCAGCGCTCGATGCGCGATGGCTGCTAGCGCCGCCAGCGCTTCGCCGCGTTCGGTGCCGCCGCCCGGAGGCATTATCACCGCCTCGTCCCAGCTCAGCATTGCCTGGGCGTGCTCAATCTGATGAAGCTCTGCAAAATGCATCTCAAGCTTCGCGTAGGGACTCGTACTATCAGACACGGCCAGGACTCTCGAACTTGGCTCCGGCACCAAACGAAGGTCAGCTTACCGCGAGCCTTGCATTGGCGCATCCGGTAGATCGTCTCGGGACAAAGTGCCGCCAACAGAAGACCGTAGAACCGTTCTCCAGGGACATCCCTTGGGGCGTAAACGGGAGCACCGGGCCGCTTTCGGCGTTGGACACCGGGCTCTGTCGATTAAAGCGGTTGAGTTGACCAGGAACGTCTGCTCTGGGTCAAAAGCTGACCTAGAGGCAGAGCAAACGGCACGTCCGTTCCGTGCCAGAAGTGGTCATTAGCGCTGGAAGGTGCGCAACAACAATGCACCCAAAAAATAAGCCCCGCGCCGGGGGCTGGCGACGGGACTGGAGTAACCCTGGGAGACTGTCTCAGTAATCTGAGTAACCATGATGATAGGCCCAATGTGGGCCCAACTCAAGGCCCCGGCCGCTCCGGGCCATTAGCGGATATGTCGAAACCGGCCTTTGGTTGCACCGTTCTCCTCACGAAGCAGACTAAGCTGTGCTGGGGCAGCCCCAGCTCATTGCGCTTGGCTCACCTCATCACGCGCTCTCCCTCCTTGAGGCCACTGAGAATCTCTATGCGGGCATCATTGGTAGGTTGTCCCGTCGTGACCATACGCTGGGCCATCTGGCCATCGCGCACCACGGTCACGAGCTCAAGCTGGCCGATACGCTTCACCGCATCTGCGGGCACGAGAAGCCGAGCGCGTTCACCCGCAGGAACCGCTATCCGCGCGAACATGCCAGCAAGAGCCCGTGCATCGCTTGGCAGACGAACCTTCACAAGGAGCGTGCGTGCGCCAGGCTCGGCGTAGGGGACGATCTCATCAATTTGACCTGACAACGTGTCCTGGAGTGCTGGTATGTCGACGCGCAAGACATCGCCGGTCTTCAAGCCTAAAGCCAGAGATTCACGTACCGGCGCCTCGACCCGCAGCGCCAATGGGTCGTACAGCCGCAACAGCGGTTGGCCAGGTGTGATTGTATCGCCAGGCTCTGCCAGTCTATCGACCACTCGGCCTGCGACAGGCGCCAGTATCTCAGTGAAGGACAAAGCCGTCTGCGCCTCACTGAGATCCTGCTTCAGGCGATCCACCTGAGCCTCGGCAACCCGCAGATTGGACACCGCTTGGTCAAACCGTTGTTGCGTGGAAACCCCACGCTCCAGCAGCTGCTCCGTGCGCGCAAGCTCTTGGCGGGCGAGATCACGTTCGGCTTCTCCCGCCTTGAGCGCTTCTTGAGCCTGCTTGACGCGGGCCAAGAGATCGCGCGCGTCAAGAGTTGCCAAGAGATCACCCTCTGCGACTTCGTCGCCCGCCACGACATTCATGTCCTCGATCCGTGCGAGGATGCGTGCCGCAACTGTCGTCCGCCGCGCCGATTCAACGGCGCCGCTCGCCCACTCGACCGCAGGCGCAGCCACGCGCTCCACGACAGCCGTCTCGGCATTGCTTGGGGCGTCGCCGCGCGCAGCCTCGGTTTCTCCAGGCGGGCTCTTCTCCTCGAACCACCCGGACAGCCACGCGACGGCGAGCAGAATTCCAACGAGGATGAGGAGTCCTGGAACCACTTTGCGAAGGGTCATTGGGCTACCTCTTCGTTTCCGCCGGCAGGCAGGCCGTGATTGGGTTGGTCGCGATACACCAGAAAATATGTGACGGGCACGACGAGAAGCGTAAAGGCGGTCGAAACCAGCAAACCGAAGATCAACGCCCAGGCAAGTCCGGAGAAGACTGGATCAAGCGTGATGGGTACCGCAGCCAACATCGCCGTTCCCGCCGTAAGCAAGATGGCTCTCGTCCGCACCGCCCCGGCTTGTAGCAGGGCTTCCCGCAAATTCGTCCCGCGCGCCAAGGCAATGTGGAGAAACTCGATCAAGAGGATCGCATTACGAACCGCGATGCCTGAAACCGCGATCATTCCGATCATCGCCGTCGCCGTAAAGAAGGTGGGGTTCAGGTAACCGCCGATTGGGGCGCCGCTCAGCGCATTCAACAGCCAAAAACCGGGCATGATGCCGATCAGCGTCAACGGGATAGAAATCATCAGGATCAGTGGCATCGCGTAGCTCGCAGTCTGATAGACGAGAATGAGGTAGATGCCGATCAGCGCCACACCGAAGGCGATACCGAGATCCCGGAAAACGTCGACGGTAATCTTCAGCTCGCCTTCTCCGACCCACTGCACGTCGACACCGGGCGGCAGAGCCCAGGGAAGGCCGCCGCCATTGACGAGATACGTACGGTTCGAAACCGGGCGCGGGTCTGGGCTCGAGTTTGCCGCCGGCGCGCTTCCCAGATCGGAGACTACATCGGCAACGATTGCCGCCGGCGCGCGGCCAACAGATTCGGCGTAGACGAACGCGACGGGTTTCAGGTCCTTGTGGTAGATCGCCTTCTCGCTCGAAAGTGACTGGAAAGCACCCAACTCACCGAGCCGAACGATGGGAACTGGCGCATCACGCACACCGCCGCGTTCGCGGATCTTGGCAATGCCGGCCTGGCCCTTGACCGCCATGCCTCGCAGTGGTGCAAGCCCCGACCGTGTATCGCGCGGCAACCGCAGACGGATATTCAAGGGGTTCGCCTCGCCCGGATCATGCATCCGGGCAGCATCGTACCCCGAGAGCGCCATCGAGACGGTCTTGGCGACATCCTCCGTCGCCACACCCGACAACGCTGCCTTCTCCTGATCCACCACGAACAGATAACGTTCAGAATCGTCCTCCACCGTCGAGTCCACGTCGGAAACACCCGGCTCGGCGCGCAGCCGTGCTTCCACAGCGCGGGCACCCTCCCGCACGTTTGCGTAAGGTGTTCCCGGGGCGCCATAGACCTCCGCCGTGATCGTGGCCAATACGGGCGGGCCGGGCGGTACTTCGATGATCTTGATACGCGCGCCTTCGGCGTTGGCGACGCTCTCCAGCTCCTTGCGCAGCCTCAACGTAATCTCATGGGACTGCATCTCTCGGTCACGCTTGCCGGCGAGGTTGACGCGAATGTCCGCCACGTGCGGGGCATCACGCAGATAGTAGTGCCGAACCAAGCCGTTGAAGTCCATCGGCGAGGCCAGCCCGGAATAAAGCGAGACGTCCGTGACCTCGGGCGCGCGCCGCAGCACTTCGGCCAAGCGCCGAGCAATGGCGTCGGTCCGCTCCAGAGTCGTGCCCTCCGGAGGATCGATCAGGACCTGGAATTCGTTCTTGTTGTCGAAGGGCAGCATTTTGAGCGGGACAGCCCGCGTGGCGGCGAGAAACGCTGCCCCTACGAACAGGACTAGCGTTACAGCTAGGAGCGTCCACGTCTTTCCACGGCTGTCGAGTAATGGGCCGAGCGTTGCAGCATAGGCACGATAGAGCTTCGGGGGAATCTCCGCGCCTTCCTCGACGTTGCCCTCATCCGTAGTACTTTTCAGAACCTTGTACGCGAGCCAGGGCGTTATGGTGATGGCGACCAGCATCGACATGAGCATGGCGACGGGGACGTTCAGCGCCATCGGCCGCATATAGGGCCCCATCATTCCGGTGATCAGCATCATCGGCAGGAAAGAGACGATGACGGCAAGCGTGGCCATCACGATTGGCGGAAGGACCTCGTTCACCGCAGTGCGGACGGCGTCCAGCGCGGATTGCCTCCTCATGGCAAGGTGCCGGTGGATGTTCTCAACCCCCACAATGGAGTCGTCCACAACCAGGCCAAGCGACAGGATCAATGCGAACAACGTGACGCGATTGATGGTGTAGCCCGCCCAAAAGTTGATGATCAGAGTCAGGGCAAACGTGATCGGCACCGCGGCCGCGACTACCAATCCCGCACGCCATCCCAGACTGTAGGCGATCAGCCCGACCACGATGATAATGGCAACGACGAGGGCCTCGAGCAGTTCATTGACCTTGTCATTCGCGGTTTCACCGTAGTCGCGCGTAATGCGAAAGTGTACGCCTTCAGGAAGATGCGTCTCTGCAAGTTCGGCCAAGCGATCCCGTATTCGCTCCGACACCCAGACCGCGTTTGAGCCCTTCTGCTTGGCGATGGCGATATGCACGGCGGGGAAGAAGTCATTCTTCGTGCCGCCGCCGGTTTCGGCCGGACCCAAACCGATCCAGCTATAGCTTGTCCGCTCTTCCGGCCCGTCCACGACGCGGGCAACGTCCTTCAGAAACACAGGCGTCCCGTCGACGACGTTGACGACCGTATTCTTCAACTGCTCTGCGTTGTTGAAGAGCCTTCCCGCCTCAACCGTGAAGCTTTGGTCGAGATGATCGAAGCTGCCTGCCGGCTGCCGTACATTGGAGACACCGAGAGCGTAGGCAACATCGAGTGGCGAGGTGCGGCGCGCGGACAATGAATCGGGCTGGAGTTCGACCCTGACGACACGCGGCCGGCCTCCGACTATTTCGGTCCGATTGGTATCTTGGATCGCCTGGAGCTCGATCTCCAACTCTTCGGCAATGCGCCGGAGCGCGTAGTCGTCGACTTGATCGGGCCGTTCGCTCCACAAGGTCGCGATGACGATTGGCACGTCGTCGATCTCAAGTGGCTTGACGACCCAGCTGGTGACGTCCGCTGGGATCGAATCCGTGTTGGAGTAGATCTTGTTGTAGATCTTGACGAGGCTGGCCTCCCGATTCTCCCCCACGAAGAAGCGCACCGTGACGATGGCCTGACCGGGATAAGAGGCGGAGTAAACATGCTCAACACCGTCGATCTGCATGAGAAGCTGCTCGAGTGGCGTCGCAATTTGCCGCTCGATTTCTTCCACCGGTAGCCCCGGGGCCGAGACGACGACGTCGGCCAAGGGCACGACGATCTGCGGTTCTTCCTCGCGCGGCGTCAAAAAAATGGCGGCGGCGCCGGCAATGAGCGCCACAACGATCAAGAACGGCGCCAGACTGGTCCGCAGAAAGAGATCAACGACGCGCGCGAAGAATGATGGAGACTCGTCTCGTTTCGGTTCGGGAGATTGCACGTCCATTTCGAAAAAGCAGCGCTCTCCAAAGCACGGGCCCAGCCCAGTCCGGCCGTTCCCTAATTCTGTTCAAGCGACCTAGCCTACCCTGCGACAGGGAAGCAATGCCATGCCAAGGATCGCCTCGGGGTTCACCGCTAACATGGGCTCGAGCTAGCGTGTCTGCTTTGGGTCAAAAGTGGAGTCGGCATGACTCCTGAAAGGCCCGCTCTGTCGTCACTCGCACGTCTTCGTCAAAAGGCGGGGCAATCCCTGTTGCTTCAAGGAAAGTTCGCTGCTTGCTCAGAGAATTTACCTGTTCCGCGCTTAAGGAATATCACCCGCAGTTCGGTCAGGTTGCTGGTATTGAGCATCACCCAGCAGCCCCAGCTCGAGGGCATTCCCTGTATTTTCCCGGTTATCAGGGAACTAAAGAGCAGAGACCCTTTCACTGCGGACTGCCAGCACAGCCACCCAGTCGTGGTATTTCCCGCTCTCTCCGGACTCTCACGGCTGGCCCCGCAGTCCGAACCGATCTATGCATCGGCCGCCTTTCCTGCCAGCAAACATCGGTCGATGGTCACGAGGCGTTGAGCGCAACTGGCTCTCTAGCGCCCGGTGCCAGATGGCATCCGGGAGCGAGTTGGTGCCTGGACAGTCGGCAATTAGCTGAGTTCCACACTGTGTGAGTGCACAAGACGCGCGCCGCATTCCGTGTGCCGGGGACGCGGCATTTCTGTTCGAAGCTTCGCGGTCCATTTTGGATAGCGGCGGGGGTTACGGCAGCGAAAATGCTCGCACGGTCAGCCACATCGATCGGGTGAGATCTGTGCTCGGAAAACGCTTCCGAACGTCACGCCAAGGTTGATACGCCTTGCCGGGACCTGTCGAATTCTTCCTGGCGCAACCTTGCCCACTTGTACGCGTCGGTGATGGACAGCGCATAGATAAACAGTCCGCCGGCAAATCGGCCCATGAGAGACTGATCGGGCGTGGTGAGCTGCACCGTGATATAGCCGAACAGAAGCATGAAAAACACGAACACCAGACCGCGGCTCGGCATGCCGGCCGCGACGTGCCCCGCACCGGGCAAAACGATGGCAAGAGCTAGGACGATATAGGGGTTCACGGGCCGGCGGTCAGAACCGACTCGCGCGAGAATTTCAGGCGGCGGCTTCACGAAGCATCTCCTTGGTTGCACCGGTCTCCAACGCATGCCGCACCGCGATGCAGCGCCGCACGAGATCGACAAAGCGCTCACGATCGAATTGAACGACCTCGAAGCGCGCTTGACGCAGCAAGAGGTAGTCCCCCCGTTGCGCCTCGTCGGCTTGCCAAACGATCCGCACGCCCTTCGGCGTGATCAGAAGCTCCTTCCCCTTGGCCTCGTCGAGGATGTCCAAATGGGGCTGGATCGCCTCCGGCGGCGGGATCTTGTCAGGGTCGTCGGAACGGATCACGGCACGTTCTGGCCAACTCGCCGGCGTATCGAGCCGCTCGGACAACGTGTCGAAAGGCGAGAAGAATTCGGCCCCCGACGGGCGCATCATAATGTCGACAGCACTGCCCGTCGCGACAGGCGCCTGCAGTGTAACCCGCAGCCACAGTGACGGCAGCTTGCGCAGCGCCATGCCGTCGACGACCACATCCGCCCGAATGGGCTCGCCCTCATACGTGCCGGTGATCGTAGGATATCCGAACACGTCGAGGGCGAGCTTGGGGTCGTCGAGGACGGTCTGGCAGTCGTTGAAGAACGCGGCCCTCCGTGCTCGGACCGTTTTCTGATCTTCGCGGTGGCGGTAGGCAAGATATGCCAGCCCCACCACCGCTGTTATGACTGCCAGGACCGTCATGGACGCCTACCGTACGATCGTCACGGGACAATGGGCCCGTGCTGTCACGGCATAGGCCGTCGAGCCCAAGATCATGCGGGACAGGCCCGTATGACCGTGAGATCCCATGACGATGAGATCAGAGCCATGCTGTTCGGCATAAGCCGCGATCGCTTCCGGGACGTTGCGGCTGCTTGCCGTCGCACATGACACGCCGTCCAAGCCCGCCGCTTTGGCCTGCTTGGCGGCGCGCTCGAACTCGGCCCGCGTGATGGCATCGCTGGCCGCCAGGACCTGAGAGTCCCAGAACGGCGAGTTCGCCATATCCTCTTTGGAGACCAGCTCGACCGCAAGGATCGTGAGCGGGACCCCGAGTTCCTTGGCCAAATCAATCGCAAAATCGATTGCTTTGGCCGAGATGGCCGATCCGTCGGCGGCGCATAGGATGTTCTTGATCATGAGTGCCTCCTAGTATCCGCGCGGCCGCGACCACGGCATGGTGAACTGATCGCCCCTCCGGACATACTTGTACCGGTGGAAGACGAACCACAGCGACGCGACGATGTAGAAGCACATCATGGCGAGGAGCTGTGTGCCGTAGCCGAGGAAGGTGGCGAAGTACGTGGTGACGCACAGCAGCAGGAGCACGATCGCCGGCAGTGGATGGAACGGATGCACATAGCCCCGGCGGATGGTGCCGAGCGGCCACTTCTTCCGGAACATCCACATATTGATCGGCATGAACGTGTAGCCGAGCAGCCCCGACAGGATCGAGAAGGTGATGACCTGGTCGAGGAGTCCCGTGAAGGCAAAGCTCACCGCAATCGGGATCAAGAACAGGATCGCCCGGTACGGCGTACGGTAACGCGGATGCACCGCACCGAACCAAAGCGGCATGTAACGATCGCGCCCCATGGAGAACCAGGAGCGAGAGGCATCGTTGATGCAGCCATTGGCCGAGGCGATGGCCGCGAAGAGCGTACCAATGAAGAGGAACACCTGAAGTGCAGGCACGCCGGTGACACGGGCAGCATCATAAAGTGGGGTCGCAGCCTGGCCGAGAAACTCCCAGGGGAGAAGGCCCGTAGCCACGTACCACGTCATGGTCGCTGCAATGAGGAGCGTAATGATGCCGCTCATCGTTCCATAAGGAAGCGAGCGTGCCGGTGACCGCACCTCTTCCGCGGCTTGGCACGTGCCTTCGATCCCAAGGTAGTACCAGATGCCGAACTGGAAGGCCGCGATTACACCGATCCAGCCATACGGCAAATCGGTCAGCAGCTCGCGATGTTGCAGCATTTCTCCGGGGTTCCAGGGCTGAACGCCGAGGAACAGAACGACGATGGAGATAAAAGCGGCGGCGGTGATGACGAAGTTGACCGTCAACGTCATCAGCACACCGCGGTAATTCAACCACGCGAGTGCCGCGATCGTCAGAACCACGAACGGTCGCGGATCGAGGGCATCATGGCCCATTTCACCGGCAACCGCAGTGAGCAGGTCACCCACGACAAGTGCGTCGGCAGCCTCGAGCATGGTGTAGGCCATGACGAGGTACAGTCCGACATTGAAGGCCATGAGCGGCCCCATGATGTGCTTGGCTTGAGCGTATTGCCCGCCCGCGGCGGCGACCGTGGAGGTCACCTCCGAGTCGATCATCGCGACGCAAGTGTAGAGCAAGCCGATGACCCAGCAGGCGATGAGGGAGCCCATGGCGCCGCCCTTGCCCACCGAGAAGTTCCAACCCATGAACTCGCCCACAAGCACAATACCAACGCCCAGGGCCCAAACGTGGGCAGGCCCAAGAACGCGTAAGAGTGAAATTCGCTGCCGGTCCTGACCGGCCGTATCAGTAGATGACATGACGCCGTCCCCCTTGATCAGTGACGCTAGGTCAGTTCGTGCTTTTCGCTTTCGCCCTCGAGCTCACCCTCGCGAGAGGACGTCAACAGCTCCTCGCTGAAGTCTCGATTGACTTGGAGTGCGTCGAAAAGCATCCACAAAAGGAGCAATCCGGAGATGCCCCAGGCGGCGTATTCAAGGATGTTCCACAGATCCATCGACCCCTCCTATTTCTTGTCGCCGAAACGCTCGGCTATGACTTCGCGATATTCCTTGTCCGAGAAGCGGACCAGGAACACGAAGTATCCGAGGATCACCACTGCGGTGATCAGGAGCGCCCAGGGGTTGATCGTGTAGTCGAAACGCGTGGTAATCATCTCGGTGGCCGTCTCCGGCGTGAATCCGAGCTTCTCCCACTGCGTCGCCATCGTCGGGTTTTGACCCAGCGCTTCCCAGGTCGGTTCGTCGACGGTCTTGGTGACGGTGCCTCCGCCGGTCAGGCCCAGAACGAGCGGCGCAAAGAGCACCGCGTAGACCAGCACCAGCAGAAAGACGGAGTCGAAGATTTGTCCGGCCTTGCCTTGCTCGGGCGGCCGATACGCTTTTCTGCTCATTGTCGTATCCCCCTTAAGCCCGTTGCGCGGCCGTGCGCGATTGCCCGGCGCGGGCTTCGCGTGCCGCGTCGAGATGTTTGATGTCGAGGCCGTAGATGAAGTCCTTGTCCTCCTTGTAGTGGCGAATCATCGCCCCAATGGAGGCCGTGTTGAACACGAGGACGGCTCCAGCAGCGCAGCTTAGGACCAGACGAATTGTCGGATCCGGCACGGCCTGCCAAACCATGTAGAGCACGAACAGAACGGTGCACCAGAGCACGGCCACGAAGGTCCATGCTCCCATCCGATCCATTGCGTACATCGCTTCTATACGCTCAGTTAGGCTTCTCATTTTATTCCTCCCATTGCCCCTAGGCGGCATTTCGTCTCAGTCCTGCTTTTCCGCAGGGGAAATTTTTTTTACTGAACGATCAGCTTCGTGCGATACTCAGACACTGTCGACGGCGCAAGGGAGGGATACCTCCCCCTAAAGAGGGAGGCGCTGCCCCAAGAAGAGGGTTGGTGTGTCTCCGACGTACGAGGGAACCTTGAAAACCAGTATTACGACGCCCAACGATCAAGTTGTCTTGCGCACCGGGAACAAGAGACCCATGCACCTACTCATCGCCGATGATCACAGGCTGTTTCGCTCCGGCTTCAAACTGCTCGTAGGGCAGTTGTTTCCGGTCGCCGAGCTATTCGATGCCGGGGATGCGAATGAGGCTTGGGACGTCCTCAACACCGACGAGGAGTTCGACTTGGTCTTCCTCGATCTGGCGATGCCGGGAATGAACGGGACCGCGGGCGTACGGCGCTTCGTCGAGCGGCGCCCCGCCGTTCCCGTCGTCATTCTGTCCGCCCATACCGCGCCTGAGGAAATCGCGGAATGCATGGGGCTCGGCGTGCGCGGCTATATCCCGAAATCGTCGAGCGAAAGCGTGTTGCGCAACGCGGTCGATTTGGTGCTCGCGGGTGAGATTTACGTACCGCGTCACGCGATCGACCAGATTCTCTCCGAGGGAGGCGGCGGCACGGCCGGAGATTTGGAGAACCTCCCGGAAGACAATCCCCTCCGTCAGCTCACGCCCCGTCAGCGCAGCACCCTTGCGTTGATGATCGAGGGCCTGTCGAACAAGGAAATCGCCCGCAGCCTCGGCCTGCTCGAGAGCACCGTGAAAGCGCATGTGAAGGTGATCTTGCGTAAACTCTCGGCTCACAACCGGACGCAAGCGGCTCTAATTGCCGCGGATCTTGGCTGGCCGCGCCGCATTCCGACCCGGCCCTCGTGAGCTTGCCTCACGCGGCGGAGGATACTTTGCCGAGCAACTGATTGATCGTCCGCACCAAGCTTGCGCCATCCACCGGCTTATGGATGAGCCGGCAGCCGCTGGCCTCGGCCTCGGCGATGCGTCCGGGATCGGTATCGCCGGTCACAAGAATACCCGGAATGGTGCGGTTGACCTTGAAGCGCACCGCCGCGATCGCGTCCGAACCTCTGGCGCCGGCCTGCAAACGGTAATCGGCGATGGCCAGCTCTGGCGGGACTTGCGAAGCCGCGACCCGATTGACGAGGCCGTCGATCGTATTGGCCGCAATGACCTGTCCTCCGCATGCGCGAAGCAGCGTCTCCAAGGCGTTCAATTGATGGGGCTCGTCATCGATGACGGCGATGGTGCATCCGGTCAAATCCAGCTGCCCGTCTTCGCGTATCACCTTGAAGGCCTGATTTCCTTGCGCGATGGGGAGTGTGATGGAGAACACGGAACCTTTTCCAGGTTCCGACTGCAACGCAATCGGGGCGCCCATGAGAGCGGCCTTGCGGCGTACGATGGCAAGGCCGAGGCCGGCCCCGCGCCGCCGGTCCCGCGCCGGATTGTCGAGCTGATAGAACTCCTCGAAGATCTTGTCCTGATACTCCGGGGCAATGCCGATGCCGCTGTCCCAGACCTCCACGATGGCGGCGTCACCGCGCACCTTGCACCCGACCAGAACCCGGCCCCGCTCGGTGTACCGCAACGCGTTGGCCAGCAGATTCTGCAGGATACGGGCTAGAATTGCGTGGTCCGCGCGCACGAAGATGCTTCTTGGAACGAAACGGAGGTCCAACCGCCGGTCTTGCGCCTCGCGCTGAAAGCTTTTCTCGAGCATCTCGAAAAGGTCGGCGATGGCGACGTCCGAAAATTCGGGAACGACCACGCCGGCGTCCAGACGCGAAATATCGACGAGGTCTTCTAGCAATTCGTTCCCAGCGTCGAGACAGGTCCGGATGTCCGCTAGGATTTCCTGGCTCGTCTCGTCCGCCTCCCGGCGGGCCAAGGCCGAGACATACATGCTGACCGCCTGAAGGGGCTGGCGCAGGTCGTGGCTCGCGGCGGCGAGAAAGCGGCTCTTCGCCCGGTCCGCCTTCTCGGCATCGACTTTCGCGAGGCGGAGCGCGTCCTCTGCGCTCTTGCGCCATGAGATATCGCGAATGCTGGTCCGCACTCCGAGCCGTTCCCCATCGGGCCCGATCATGGGCTGCCAGGACACGGCCGCCCACCCCACCTGACCGTCCCGACGCTGGATGCGAAACTCGACGTCATTGCCGCTCGTCCCTTCGAGGGCGGACTTGAGAAGGGCCCGCACGGCATCGCGGTCGTCGGGGTGCACGATCTCCAAGGGATAGTCCGGCATCGTTAGGCACGCGTCGACGGAGTACCCGGTCATGCGCTCGACGGCCGGATTGACCCAGCGGACTTGGCCGTCGGGCAGAAACCAAGTTTCCCAGTCGTATGTGTAGTTGGCGACAATCTCAAAGAGATCGGTGCTCAAATGTACCTCCCTGACGCTCCCGCTACCCCGACCGGGGGAGGCCTCCCCCGTCCGGGTTCCGGTAACTCCACTTGCGCCAATTGCCGCCAGCGGGAGCACCGCGCAATGTGCAACGTGTAACCACCCTAATAGGGACTTTAGCGCTGTCAGGGGGCACACAGCTTCCCGGCAGCGCTTCTTTTTTTGCAAGGAGAACTGAAGCTCAATTTGGGGGGCAGCTCAATGGCTTCAATCGCAGCCGCAGCAAAAGAGGGTGTCGGCGGATCCAATCTTCATCGCGTCATCGGCTGGAAGGACGCGTTCTGGGTCGCGAGCGGTGTTCCAGCGCTCGTACTGTTCTCGATCGGCGGCATCGCCGCCACGGTTGGCACTCCTTCTGTCCTCGTTTGGACTCTTTCGGTCCTCTTCGGCTTTATTCAGGCTTTCACCTACGCTGAAATTGCCGGGCTGTTCCCGAACAAATCGGGTGGTGCTTCTGTCTACGGCGCGGCAGCCTGGGTTCGCTACAGCCGGCTCATCGCGCCATTGTCGGTGTGGTGCAACTGGCTCGCCTGGACACCCGTTCTTGCCATCGGTTGCGGCATTGCGGCGGGCTACATTCTGACGGCTCTCTTTCCGCCGGAAGCAGCTATCAGAACCTGGGAAATCCAACTCGTAGACCTATCCTTCTTCAAAGAGGATCTCAGTCTACGGCTCAACTCCACCTTCTTTATCGGCGCGCTCCTGATGCTGATCTCGTTTGGCATTCAGCACCGTGGCATCCTCTCTACCGCCAAGGTGCAGACCATCGTCGGCGCATCCGTACTCATACCGCTTCTGATTATCGGGATCGTCCCTCTGGTTACGGGCGACGTATCGATGCAGGCGTTTCAGCCATTTGCGCCGGGCACGGATGTCGCGACAGCTGCTTGGGACAAGGCCGGTATCGCTCTGTTCTGCGGCGGCCTTTTCATCGCCGCATGGTCGGCATACGCCTTCGAGACGGCGATTTGCTACACGAGTGAGTTCAAAAACCCCGCAACGGATACCTACAAGGCAATCCTCTATTCGGGTCTGCTGTGTATCGCCGTTTACGTCCTAGTGCCGCTGTCCTTTCAGGGAGCGCTTGGTCTTGCAGGCGTGATCGCGCCTGGCATCGTCGACGGTTCCGGCGTGGCGCAAGCCATGGCTGCGATGGTCGGCGGTGGCGCATTCATCACCAATCTGCTCGTGGTAATGCTCCTGCTGGCCCTGATGCTGGCGATCACCACCGCAATGGCCGGCAGCTCGCGGACTCTCTATCAGGGCTCCGTCGACGGCTGGCTGCCGCGCTATCTCAGCCGGGTCAACAAGAACGGCGCGCCGACCAACGGCATGGCAACCGACCTTGGCTTCAACCTGATCCTGCTCTTGATGTCGGACTACCTGTTCGTGCTCGCAGTCTCGAACGTCTGCTACATCGTGTTCAACTTCCTCAACCTCAACGCGGGCTGGATCCATCGTATCGACAACGCTCACGTGAAACGGCCTTGGCGTGCGCCGACTGTGCTCCTCGCCGCGGGCGTGCTTCTGGCGTTCGTCAATGCCTTCCTGCTTGGCGCCGGCGCGGACGTCTGGGGTTCGGGTACGCTGATCGCTGGTGCTATTGCCATTGGGCTGGTTATTCCGGTCTTCATCTACCGGCACTACATCCAGGATCGAGGTGTGTTCCCGCCTGAAATGCTGGCGGACCTTTCCGTTGATGGAAAGACCATCAGCGATCCGAAAGCGGGTTTGCTGCCTTATGTGGCGCTCGCGGGTGGCGTTCTCTCGGCTACGATCGCCTACATCATTTTCTGGACGTGAGGCCTGCGCGCTCGGACGTGTCCGCTCCATGCCAATAGCTGACCTCAAGAGGTAGCCTCGGACCCGGTACCGACACCACGCGTGACTAGACGAGACTCGTGAATAGACGAGGCCCGTTTCGCGCGAACCGCTTTAGCGAGCCCGCGATCATTGAGACCATCGCTCTTGAGGTGGCGTCTCAAGGATCGCTCGCTAGTGCCGAGCCGTGCTGCAGTGCCGTCTACTCAGATGCGCCCGTCCTCCATGGGCTTTTGGTGCACAAGTGAGCCGTTGAAGGGCAATGACAGCGCCGCAAACGCTATAGTGTAGGCCCTGAGCATTTGTCTCCACTCGGTTTTTGCTAGTGTCAGCCGGCCAATCGGCAAACATGTGCTTTGTCACGACCCCGAAGGGCGGTGTCCATTTGGTGTCGGTGCCGGGCCTAAGATCTGACTGCCGGAAGGGCAGGATTCGATGACCTATTCGATACTCGCTCGTGACCCGAAAACGGGAGAGATGGGCGTCGCGACCCAATCTCAGGCCTTTGCCGTCGGCCACAGCGTGCCATGGACCATGCCTGGCTTCGGGGTCATCGCGACCCAGTCGATGGGCGAACCGGCCTACGGCGACTTAGGTCTCGATGCGCTCCGGGCGGGGCTCACCGCCAGTGAGGCGCTCACCGCGATTAGCAGCATCGATGCCCACCCGGAACGGCGGCAGGTCGCGATGATCGACGGCGACGGCCGAATGGCCGCCTACACCGGGAGCGCCTGCATCGCCGAAGCTGGCCACGCATTTGGTGACACCTGCATCGCCGTGGCGAACATGATGCGGACCAACGGTGTATGGGACGCCATGGTCGAGGCGTTCGAGCGCGGCTCCGGCACACTCGCAACGCGGCTGATGGCGGCGCTGCACGCGGCCGAGAAGGCCGGTGGCGATTTTCGCGGACAGCGCTCGGCGGCCATCAAAGTGGTCAGGGCGACGCGCAGCGGACGACCCTGGCGCGACAGCGTGGTGGATCTGCGGGTCGACGACCATGAGACGCCCGTCGATCGCCTCGACGCTCTCGTCGAAAGGAGTGCGCGGTATAACCGGATGGTCTCGGCCTTCGAGCGGGCACTCGACGGGCAGGCTTCGCAGGCTCTTGCAGACGTGGTCGACATGCCGGTCGCGAAGACGAAGAGCGACGCTGACCTGCAGATGTGGCGCGCGGCAATTCTCACCCTTGCTGGACGGGAGGAAGAGGCTTCGTCCGCGTTGGCAACCCTCAACGAGTACGCACCGGAATTCGTCGACGTCTTCCGGCACCTTGAGACGACCGGCCTCGTAGACGAGCCGGCGGCTTGGAAGCGCGTCTTGCCCGGCAAATGAAACACGGATGGAGCAGGCTCTCTGCTGGCAACTTCTTAGACGTCGGCTGGGCCGCATGGTTTCGTCGGCTGCGCCAGCCACCGAACGAATGACATGACCGCTACCAGATCGATCACCACACGTAGCGCGCTACTGCTGATGCTGCTGGCGCTCGTCTTCCTGATCGCGGCTTCGATTCTAATCGTCGTGGACCTTGGTGCGCGACGAACCATCCGCGACCTGTCGCAGCGCTACATCGACCAGTCTGCCGACCAGGTGCAGTCTGAGATGAGCCACTTTTTTGGCTCCATCGAAGAATTCCTGAATGTATCGAGAACCTGGTGGGAGTCCGGTCTCCTCGACTACAACGGTCGCGACGACCTCCAACGCCTGAACTCATTGTACATGCCGCTCCTGGATCGGCACCGCCAGATCACGTCGATGATGCTCGTTCGGGATGATGGTCTTGAGTACCTCTTGTTCCGCGATCTGCGGGGTGGCGATGATTACGAATGGTACAATCGGCTTGTATGGGCGGACAAAGGCCCTGCAGCCGGCTATGTGGTGACATGGACGGGCGATCTGCAACTCTACTCGGAAGAGCCGCTGCCGGATGACGCACTGGACTACGACCCTCGACGTCGGCCTTTCTATATTGGAGCGGAGCTCGAGAGCACCCATTGGACTTCGCCCTACTACTTCTTCATCACCAAAGACGCCGGTCTGACGGTCTCCCAGAAGTGGCGTGATCAAGCCTCGGGACAAACAAGACTGGTCGCGTTCGATCTCCTACTCAGGGATCTGTCCGAATTCACGTCTGGTCTCCATCCCAGTCCGAACGGAACAGCTTTCGTACTCCACAGCGATGGCTCCTTGATTGGTCTTCCGGCAGATGCGCGCTGGACCGATTCAGCTGAAATTCGCGACGTCCTGCGGAAGGCGTCTGGCCAAGCCGACTCCGACCGGGTCGCCACCCTTCTGACGGCGGAGGAACTGGATCTGGATGTTATCCGGGATGCAGTCTCGACCTGGCGTAGCAGCGGGCGCCGTCCGCAGGAGGTGTTCAGTTTTGAAAGTGATGGCGATGCGTGGTGGGGAGGATTCCGGCAGTTCCGGTTGCAGGACCAGCTGCTGTGGATAGGCGTAGCGGTTCCCGAGCATGATTTCTTGGGCGAGGCCCAGCGTCAACGGCACTGGGTTCTCGCGGTTTCGGCGGCTGCTGTGGTGTTGGCACTGTTGTTGGCCGGTATCGCCGCCCGCTATTTTAGCCGCCCCCTGGAGGCTCTTGCGGAACAGAGCGTAAAGATCCGCGACTTGAACCTGGCGGACGCCCCTCAGATCAAGTCCGGCGTTCGCGAAATCGATCAGCTGGCGGAAGCGCAGTCTCAGATGCTGACCGGTATTCGATCGTTCTCGCGCTATGTCTCTGTCGCTCTTGTCCGCGACCTGGTCCGTAGAGGCGAGGTCGCAATGATCGGAGGAAAGAGAACCAGCCTCACCGTGCTCTTCACAGACATAAGGGACTTCACAAGCATTGCTGAGAGCATGGGCCCCGAAGATCTTACACACCACATGTCGGCCTATTTCCAACTCATGATCTCAGCGCTACAGAGCGAGCGCGGCACCGTCGACAAGATCGTAGGCGACGGCATCGTCGCTTTTTGGGGAGCGCCGGATCCGCTTGAAGATCACGCAGCCCATGCGGTTTCCGCAGTCCTGAAATGCGAGCGTTTGCTTCGGGATCAGAATTCTCGATGGCAGGATAGCGATCGACCGGCCCTAACCACGCATTTCGGTCTCTGCACGGGGGAAGCCGTGGTCGGCAATGTGGGGGCGCCGGAGCGGCTCAGCTACACAGCGCTCGGGGACACGGTCAATACGGCAAGCCGGCTTGAAGCACTCAATGTCCGCTATGGAACGAGAGCGCTCGCCACGGAGTCCGTCGTCTCCGCGTCCGGCTCCACGTTCGCCTGGCGACGGATCGACCGTGTGAGAATGAAGGGCAAGGCTGTAGCCGTCGACATCTACGAACCGCTTGGTGAAACGGCGCAGGTCTCGGAGGCAGTCCGCGAGCGGGCCAAGGCGTATGAGGCTGCCTTGCACCTCTCCACCGAACGCCGCTTCGCGGAGGCAGTGGACCTTCTCGAGTCAGTGTTGACCGCCGATCCGCATGATGGCCCCTCGCTCCGACTGCGCGAGCTGTGTCGCGAGTGGATCGACAAGCCGCCGCCCGAAGATTGGGATGGTGTGACGCTCTATGCTGAAAAATGAGCTGCACTCAGGGGCTGTCGGAGCACTGCTTCCTGGTCAGGCCGCTTGAATCACGGCCATGGCGCAATCGCATAACCGCCCTGGGTCAAAAACGGATCCATAGTCAGACTTTTCCGCGCTTGCACGCCCCTGACGCCTCCGTCGCGCGAGCGCCGTAGCAGCGCCTAGCGACAGACTCCTTCGCGTGGGATGGACGGCATTAGGAGAGGACGCTGACCGCCAGATTGCGTGGCGCGCAACCCCAAGGGCCTGTCAGACACAGCGGCGTGGAGCCTGAAACGAAGGCCAGACCGCATGAGACAGTCTGTCAAGCACCAACCTATTTGCAGCCTTAGAAGAACAATAATTTATTAATCTATAGAGGGTGCCGGGATACGAGCCCGCACGCCTTCCGGCAGCGTCATAAGCCCTGTTAAGCGGCGCTAGACAATGCAACATACTGATAAACAGAGATAAAATAGATGTGGCATCTTTGCCACTGGGTGCGACGATTTTGCCTAACCCGGCGGCAAAACCGGGCCGGAGCGCTGGACATATCATATAAGATAAAAGAATATGAATAATCATTAATCAAAGATTCGAATGGGACGCTCGGCCTCATTCGGGAAAATGTTTCGACAAGGGGGAACGTCAATGTCGGAGAAGCGTGCCAAGAGGATCCGCTCGAGGAGGGTCTCATTTTCAATCGTCCTGGCGGGGGTGCTTGCTCTTGTTGCTGGCATGCCGGCGTCAGCACTCGCTGACCCAGTGAGCCCTCCAGGCTGGACCTCAAACATTCCGCTGGGCATGCCACTGCCGCAGGGAGTGTATTTCATCAACGAGGCCTACTACATGGAACGGTCCGGGGACATGATACCGGGCGTCGATGAAGTGGATGCCGTCGTGAACATTCCGGTCCTCGCTTGGTCGACGCCGTACGAGGTCCTCGGCGGCCGTTTCGAGGCGATCGTGTTCACGCCGCAATTGGGCGTCGGCGTCAATCCCGGTGCCACCAACGGGTCGTCTCTTTGGGCGCGCGACTTCTACAATCCGGCAGGCCTCTTCGGCGTGGCTTGGGATCTCGGCGGGGGCTGGAGCGTCTCCAATTTCGTCGGCGGCTTTACCCCCGTCGACACGTTCATCGGCAATTATCTCGGGGGCAACTTCTGGACCTTTGCCGATCTGTTGGGCGTGGCCTACGCGACCAATGGCTGGGTCTTCAGCGCGAACTTCATTTATCTCTATAGCGGAGAGGACCTCGACACGGGGATTCGCACGCAGCCCTCGACGTTGGACGTCGACTTCGCTGCCGTGAAGCACGTGAACAACTGGCAGTTCGGGTTGATCGGAAGCGCGTCCACGGACATCAGTGAGGCCGCCCGGAACAATTGGGGGGACGACGAATACAGTCAGTTCTCCCTCGGCGGGCTGGTTGGCTACACCTTCGGTTCGGTTACGACGGAAGTCTTTGCCACGCGCAGCCTTGCGGCAAACAACCAGACCTTCGGCGGCAAAGATACGCGCATTTCGGCGCGCGTCACGGTTCCGTTGTTCAATCCTCCGGCTCCGGCGGCAGCTGGCATGAAGTGATCGAATCGCGCCTGCTGACGCTTAACTGACGGCGTTTCGGCCCGGGGTCATGAATTCCCGGTGCCGGAACGCCGTTTCTTTTTGTGCCTCGCCCGCCATGGGCACGACCGTGACCCAACCGCTTCGGCTCCAATTGGGAATACATTCGGAGGCACCCGAGCAGCCTTACTTTCAAAAAACCGCAATTCACCAAGAACATTGAGAGTCAGGTGGTCATTTGGCAACTGGCTATCTCTGCGGGTATAAAAGTAAGCTTAGAAAGACTTCGAAGTTACGCAAAGCAAGAATTGCTCTTCGGAACATATACTTTGCAAATCCCAAATATGCGCCATGAGGTGCGGCCCCACTATACATTGCGCGTGATCGCCTAAGCTTTCCTGCGTTCCAGTGCGGCGGGATGACAGTTGACTAGGGGCCCTCCGTAAGCGAAGCATTCTTCGCACCACACTCCCATCACGCGGAATCGAGTGAAGCTTATTTGCTGATGGGCCTGGGGGCAGGGGGCTTTAAGATGGGTCAATGCCTCGCGAACGAGGCGCCAGCAAAATTGCTGCGACAAGAATTGGCAACGTCCGGAACACTGGGCTGTTCTCTAGGAGCACACTTGTGAACGACAATAATAACGAATGTGGGAGCGAGTGGGCCCGCGCAACTGCAGCCGGCCCTCCGCTGCTTCTAGACCCCGCGCCGGACTTCAGCGCTCGCACGACGATGGGCGAGCGGTCATTGTCGTCATATCGCGGAAAATGGCTGCTTCTGTTTTCTCATCCCGCCGACTTCACGCCTGTCTGCGCGAGCGAGTTTATCGCGTTCGCGAAAGCCGCGGACCGGTTTCGGGCGCTGGATTGTGAGTTGCTCGCGCTGTCGGTCGACAGCCTGTTCTCTCATTTGGCGTGGATTCACAGCATCCAGCGGCAGTTCGGCGTGAAGATCACCTTTCCGATCATCGAGGATCCTTCGATGATGGTCGCCAGAGCATACGGCATGATCGCACCGCAAGCGCGGGACAGCGCGCTCGTGCGGGCCGCGTTCCTGATCGATCGGGCCGGCATCATTCGCGCCATCATCTGGTATCCGATGACGACCGGACGGAATGTCGAGGAACTGTTGCGCCTTCTGACCGCGCTCCAAGTCACCGATGAGCACGGTGTTTCGACGCCTGAGGGCTGGCAACCGGGACAGGATGTCCTCCTCCCGGTCCCGATCAACCTCGATACAATCGAAGAAGATCAAGAGTTGGGTTCAGACTGGTACTTCAGGCTGTCGCCGCCGCCCGATACTGGCGGATCAAAAAGGAACAAGTGACAAGAATGGCCAAGGAAATCGACGCCACTGCTGCCGCCGCCTGGCTGAAAGCTGTGAGCAATCCCGCGCGCCTGCGGATCGTGTTCTGCCTCCTGAAAGGCGAGACATCCGTCGCGGAGCTCGAGCGACAGCTCAAGATTCGGCAGCCCAATCTGTCCCAGCACCTGGCGGAACTGCGCAATGCCAAGATCGCGGTGGCACGTCGGGAGTTCAAATCCGCCTACTACAGCTTGGCAAGCGATGAGGCCCGCCGGTTTGCCAGCGGGCTGATGGAGATTTTCGGCGGCAGCTCCGCTCGGCCGATCGTTTCCGAGCCTCGACGCGAATCCAATGTGTCCAATCAGGCGGCCGTGTTCGTACGGCTCCACGCAAGCTAAGCTTTGACGAGGCTTGCAGCTCCTTTCAAGCAGGTCCGTTCAAGAGGGGTCTCGCGACCCGACCGTTCCAAACGCTAGTGGCTGATGCCCGTCGCGATGGCGCGGGTCTCTAGGGCCCGCCGAGAGCGCCCCACAGTCCTTCCCGAAGTCACCAGCATGATGGCCGCGAGCCCGGACTGAGACTCGCGGCCATGTGGGTTCTGGAGAAGATAGGTTGCCCTTTCGAGCAACTATAGTTTTCATATATCGAAATTATTAAGTCAAGACATTAACGGCTAGATTGACATCCGATCGGGGTGGCGGGTCGGCGCCCTCGATAGTCTGCCGCCCCGCAAGCCAGCCGGCAGTCAATCAGGCGATCGCTGGCGAGGGCGCTTCCGGCCCCGTTGTTCGTCTGCCTGCCGTGGCCCTGGATCTCAGTCCGCGATGGATCGCCGGCTGCGGTTCGTCTTGTTTGAAGCCATTCTCGCAACAAGACACAAAGCAGCACGAGTCCCCGGAATCAATTGGTTTTCAGCCATTTCTATAGCTTTGAGCGCGGCGTTCCCGCAGCCTTGGCCCTGCGCTGCTGTGCCGTCTCCCGACGTAATGGCCTAGCCGGCGATTTCGGTTCGCGTGGTTCGCGACAATCGATAATGCGGCCCTGCGGGGACTGCATCGTTCTCCAGCCTTGCGGAGAATATGAAGCCCGTTCGCCTCCGCGGAAGAATCGCCCCGAACGCAATCGGAACACCAATTTCCAGAGGGCTCGATTGATCTTCGGTCAATTGACTTTAAACATTTGTATAGCGTAAAGTGTAATGTGTGCGCCGTCGAGTGCACTTGAACAACGGAATCCGCCGCGGCAACCTTCGAATGCAGGGTCGCGGTGAAATTATCCACCAACGGAGGAACCCCAAAATGACAAGGCATCGCTTGACGGCCATCTTCATGGCGTCAATCGTTTCGTTTGCCCCGCTCTCGCTCAGCCACGTTGCCAAGGCTGACGAGACGTGCAACTCGCCCTACACGAATGCTCTCATCAAAGGGCAGGAAAAGTACCTGCAAGTTTGGACGCTGGGCATCGAGGGCATGGGCGACGAGAGCGACAAGCTCGTCACGATTGATGTCGACCCCGAGTCCAAGACCTATGGCAAGGTCGTGAACACCCTGTCGGTCGGCGGCCGCGGCGAGGCCCATCACGTCGGCTTTTCCGATGATCGCAAATACATGTGGTCCGGTCGCCTCGACGACAACAAGATCTTTATCTTTGACGTCGGCACCGACCCTGCCAATCCGAAACTCGTCAAAACGATCGACGATTTCACAGACCAAACGGGTTATGTGGGGCCGCACACTTTTTATGCCCTCCCTGGCCGCATGCTGATTCAGGCGCTCTCCAACGTGGACGACCATGGCGGCGAGACCGGCTTGGCCGTTTACAACAACAAGGGCGAGTTCATCTCGAAGCACCCCATGCCGACGACCGATGGTGGCGACGGCTATGGCTACGACATCGGCATCAACCCGTCGAAGAACGTGCTGCTGACATCGAGTTTCACCGGGTGGAACAACTACATGATGGACTTCGGCAAGATGCTCAAAGACGAAGAAGCCATGAAGAACTTCGGAAAGTCGATGGTCATTTGGAATCTGAAGTCCATGAAGCCGGAGAAGATCTTTGAGGTCCCCGGTGCGCCGCTCGAGATTCGCTGGTCCTTGAAGGAAGGGGACGATTGGGCGCTGACGGCTACCGCTTTGACGTCGAAGCTGTGGCTGATCAAGCGCGACGACAATGGCGAGTGGCAGGCGAAGCCTGTCGCCGATGTCGGCGATCCCTCCAAGATTCCGCTTCCTGTCGACATCTCGATCTCGGCCGACGCCAAGCAGCTCTGGGTCAACACGTTCCTCGATGGGACGACGCGTCTTTTCGATATCACCGATCCCGAGAAGCCCGTGCAGATCTATGAGAAGAAGATGGGCAATCAGGTGAACATGGTTTCCCAGAGCTGGGACGGTAAGCGCGTCTATTTCACCACCTCTCTCTTGGCCAACTGGGACAAGAAGGGCGAGGAGAACGATCAGTTCCTCAAGGCCTTCGAATGGGACGGCAAGGAGCTCGTGCAGAAGTTCGAGGTCGACTTCATCGAGGAGAAGCTCGGGCGCGCTCACCACATGAAGTTCACCGGCGGACCGCTTTCTCCGACCGGCTATCCCACGGGTGTTACCGACCCCGCGTCGATGTAGTCGCCATACCGACATGCATCGATCCCTAGGATATGTACGAACGGGCATTTGCTTGCCCCTCGTTCGCCAAGTCCTAGCGCTGATCCTGCTTCCTGCCGTTCTGTTCGGAGCGGCAGGAAGTGCCCTTTCAAAGGACAACGCAGGCTTGATCCCTTATCCGGAGCCCGGCACCTACGAGCTCGGGAAGATTCAGGAGGTACCTTTCAGCGTGGTCATCGACGGCTCGGGCTATCCCAAGCTCCTGTCGAGCTATACGACCGGCAAGATCACGCTCATGACGTTCTTCTACGCGCTGTGTACGGACCCGACCGGCTGTCCGCTGCTTTGGAACGCCTTCTTCGAAGTTCGCGACAAGATCGCGGAAGACCCCGAGCTTCGCGACGAGGTTCAACTCGTCTTCTACAGCTTCGATCCAAAGCACGACGTGCCGCAGACGTTGCAGCTCTTCGAGGACCTTGAGAACAAGGGCAACGCGCCGGTACCCTGGTACTTCGTCACGTCGTGGACGGACTATTTTTTGAAGTCGACACTCGAGGACTTTGGACAGCCCATCTACGCTGACAAGGACTCGCGTGGCCGTATCATCATCAACCACTCCTTGAAGGTGTTCTTGATTGATCCAGATGGCTGGGTCCGGGAGATCTACGCATCCAACTTTCTGGATCCTGGTGTTATCCTCAATGATATCAAGACCCTTGTGATGGAAGAACGCGGGCAAAGCATTGGTCAATAGATTCTCAGCGGCAGCCGCCACGCTCGTGGCGGCTGCATTCGTCCTATCGGCCGGCTTTGCGGACGATACTGCGAAGCGGTCAGACGCCGGTTCTGGCAACGTCCCTCCTTTGGGGTTGCCGCCATTGCCTGTGCCGCCGGCGGATCCGGTCGTGGTGGAGTTGGGGCACAAGCTGTTTTTCGATCGCCGTCTTTCGATCAACAACACCATGTCCTGCGGCATGTGCCACATCGAGGCCCAGGCGTTCACGTCGAACCAGCTCGGCTCCTCCGTGGGCATGGAAGGCAGGAGCCTCAAACGGAACGCGCCGTCGCTCTTCAATGTCGCCTACGAGACGAGCTTGTTCCGAGACGGTCGCGAGACGCATCTCGAGACACAGGCCTGGGCCCCCATCCTCGATCACCACGAGATAGCCGCCCCGTCCATTGGCTGGGTGCTGGACCGGATCGAGTCCTTGCCGAACTACAAGGGATCTTTCGAGGAGGCCTTTCCAGGCCGGGGAATCAGCATGAACACGGTTGGCGAAGCCTTGGCTGCCTATGAGCGGTCTCTGCTTCTCGGCAATTCACGCTTCGATCGCTGGCGTTACGGCGGTGAGGACGACGCATTGACGGCCGAGGAACAGCGCGGCTTCGCGCTGTTCACGGGTAAGGCGGGCTGCTCCGGGTGTCACACGATCAGTTCGGAGTCGGCTCTGCTGTCAGACGGAAAATTCCACGACACGGGTTTGGGCTATACGCGGACAATGGATCGCGGTAAGCGCCATGATCGCCACTACAAGATTCAATTGGCGCCAGGCACGTACACGTCGCGGAGCGAACAGCAGCTCAGCGCGATCAGTAATCCCATCCCGAACGATCTGGGGCGCTATGAGGTCACGCGAGACCCGGCCGATCGTTGGACCTTCAAGACGCCGACCTTGAGGAATGTCGCGATCACCGGACCCTATATGCACGATGGCTCGTTCGGCACCCTCATGGAAGTCGTCGAGTACTATGACAGAGGCGGGGACTACAGTCCTAACAAGAGCGGACTGGTCCAGCCTCTCAACCTCGACGACGGTGATAAGCAGGCTCTCGTCGCGTTCCTCAAGTCCTTGACGGGCGAACGTCCGGCCAACGAGGCGAGCGCGGACGTTGCCGATAAGTACAAGTACTAACGAGGATCAGTCGTCACGCAGCGCTGCGTACTGCTCGTCGGACAGCAGCGCCGACAATTGCGACGGGTCCGTCAATTTGATGCGCAAAATCCAACCCCCGCCTTGAGGGTCCTCGTTGATCAGCGCGATCTCTTCCTGGAGCTGCTCGTTCGTCTCGATCACGGTGCCGCACACGGGAGCGATGAGGTCTGAAACGACCTTCATCGATTCCACCACGCCGAACGGCACGCCTTGCACGATTTCGGACCCGATGTCCGGGAAATCGACAAAGACGATGTCGCCGAGTTGGCCCTTGGCGTAGTTGCTGATGCCGACCAGCATGTGGTGGTCGTCAATCTTGCGGACCCACAGGTGCTCGCTGTGGAAAAGGTAGTTCTGCTGCTGTTCCATTGGTTTCGTCTCCCCGCAAAGGCACCGTTTGCCCTGCCTATTGAACTTTGTGTAGCGCCAGGCCGAAGACGTCTTCGGCTGCTTCGACAACGCTTTCCGAGAGGGTAGGGTGCGCATGCACGGCACGTGCAAGTTCCCGGACACTCATGCCCTGCTGAATCGCGACGACGGCTTCATGCACGATGTCCGTGGCGTGCGCGCCCATGACGTGAGCGCCGAGGACTTCACCCGTCGATGCGTCGGCTACGATCTTCGCCATCCCGGCAATCTTGCCCATCGCCTGGGCCTTGCCGAGGCCGCGCATGTCGAACGTGCCGCAGCGGACTTCAATTCCTCGCCGGCCGGCCTCCTGCTCGGAGAGTCCGACGCAGCCAATTTCGGGGGAGGTGAAGATCGCCCACGGGATCTTGCTCTCGTCGATGGCCGCAGGGGCATGGTCGAGAATGTGTTCCACGGCCACCTTGCCTTGCGCGGACGCTGCGTGGGCCAGCATGACGCGCCCGGTGACGTCGCCGGCGGCGTAGACCGTCGGGCAACTGGTCCGCATGAAATCGTCGACGATGATCTCGCCGCGCCGCCCGCTCTCCACGCCGGCCGCCTCGAGATGCAACGTCTCGCTGTTCGGAATGCGGCCGACGCAGACGAGCGCACGTTCCGCGGTAATTTCGGGCTTGTCCTTCTGGCTAACCGCCACGCCGTCGTCACGGCATTCGATACTTTCGACAGGAGCGCCGCCGACGAATTTGATGCCCTTCTTGCGCATCTCCCGAAGTAGCACCGCCGAGATATCGGTATCCAGAGCAGGGGCCGGCAGCCGCTCCATCCCGACGACAGTGACCTTCACGCCGAGCGACGCGAAAATGAAGGCAAACTCGCACGCGATGATCCCTTCGCCGATGATGGCCAGCGAAGTCGGAAGGTCGGACCAATGCAGCAGATCATCGCTCGTGACGACCGTATGCCCGTCGAACGGGAAGGCTTTGGGACGTGCCGGCTTCGAACCGGTGCAGATCAGCACGTAGTCGCCCTTGACTTGACCGCCGCCAGCTAGGGTCACGGTATGGCCGTCGGCCAACCAGCCTTCGTCGTTGATGACCTCGATCTTGCGATTGTTGAGGAGACCCTCGATTCCGCCGGCCATCGTGTTGATGACGCGATGTACGTTGGCCAGCGCCCCCGGCCAGCTGACGTCGATGTCACCGTTGATGGTGATCCCGCATTTCGAGGCGTCTTTAAGCTGGTCGAGCAGCGAACACGAAGAGACCAATGTCTTGGTGGGGATGCATCCCCTGTGGAGACAGGTGCCTCCAAGTCCGCTTGCATCCACCAGTGTCACACGTGCGCCGAGCTGGCTCGCATGCAGTGCCGATACATACCCGGCGGGTCCGCCGCCAAGGACGATAACATGCGTAGGCATGGCGTTGCTCCCTAGATTTGTTTGTTTGTGTCGTTATTTCACGCCGCCAAAGCATTCCGGCTTGCCCGCCTGTACAACGAGAGCTCTCGATCGCAGTCGCGTCGACGAGTCCGTCCCCCAACGGAATCAAGCGTCGCCATGTTTGCGCGCAGTTTCCAATCAATTAAACAAATAGACAAGCAAGAATTCGGTGTCAAACGATGGGTTGGCGCGCAACTTGGAATTCTCTAATAGCCTGAAGTCACTTATTTAGCAGGCCATAGGGGCGTTTGTTGACCAATCTCGAGGGTCAGCGTATGTCCTATTGAATATGATTTATCGAATATGATATGTGTGAATCCGATCTCGAAGCCGAGGCTCGAAAGCGAATGCTTGTGGGCAATTTCGGGGCCAATCTTCCTCTCGTGCCTGGCGGCGTGGAGCCCACGAACCTGGCAGGCCGACAACAAGACTGGATTGGAGGAACTCGCCGTTCAAACGCTGTCCCGGCCATCTTGGAAACGTGCCGGGAGATCATGGTCGCCGCGTTCGGGATCGTGATGGCGCTCGAGTTTCTCCCCTCTAAAGGACTACCCTCATGACGAACTATCCGATCGATATGACCGTCCACCCGGAAGTCGAATCCTTCTTCGACGAGCCGACCAACACCATCAGCTACATCGTCAAGGACCCGACCTCCAACTCCTGTGCCGTCGTGGACAGCGTGATGGACCTCGACTACGCGGCTGGCCGCATCACCCATGATAGCGCCGACGAGATCATCGCCCGCATCAAGGAGCGTGGTCTCAAGCTCGAATGGATCATCGAGACGCACGCCCATGCCGACCATCTGTCGGCGGCCCCGTACATCCAACAGGAACTCGGCGGCAAGATCGGTATCGGCTCGAAGATCATGGTCGTGCAGGAGACCTTCGGGAAGGTCTTCAACGAAGGCACCGAGTTCCAGCGCGACGGCAGCCAGTTCGACGCCCTGTTCGAGGACGGCGCCACTTACACCATCGGCAACATGCAGGCGTTCGCCATGTACACGCCCGGTCACACGCCGGCCTGCATGGTCCATGTGATCGGCGATGCCGCCTTCGTGGGCGACACGTTGTTCATGCCGATGGCGGTTCCGCGCGCGCCGACTTCCCCGGCGGCGATGCCGGCACGCTGTACGACTCGATCATGAAGGTGCTGAGCCTGCCGGACGAGATGCGCCTCTTCATGTGCCACGACTATGCGCCGGGCGGACGCGAATACGCCTGGGAAACCACCGTTGCGGACGAGCGCGCGAACAACATCCATGTCGGCAACGGGAAGACGAAGGAAGACTTCATCAAATTCCGCACCGAGCGCGATGCGACGCTGAGCATGCCGAAACTGATCATCCCTCGCTGCAAGTGAACATGCGCGGCGGCGAGGTGCCAAAAAACGAGGACGGACGGCCGATGCTGAAAGTCCCGGTCAACGAACTTTAAGCGGGGAGAGAGTCATGGAGTTGAAACGCGTATCCGAGGCGCTGTCGGTCAGCAGCCAGATTTCACCGGCCGACATCACCGAGCTGAAGGCGCAAGGCTTCCGCTCGATCGTCTGCAACCGGCCCGACGGCGAGGGCGCGGATCAGCCGACCTTCGAGGAGATCCACGAGGCGGCCGACGCGGTCGGACTCGAGACACGTTATCTACCGGTGAAACCCGGACTCATTCAGGACGAGGACGCGTTCGCGTTCGGCGCTGCGTTGCGCGAACTTCCGGGGCCTGTCTTCGCCTATTGCCGGACGGGGACGCGCTCGATGACGCTGTGGTCGCTGAGCCAGTCCAAGGCGCTACCCATGGCGGACATCCTGGCGACGGCCAAGGCGGCCGGCTACGACATGAACGGTGTTGCCCGGCGCATCGCCAATGGCGGCAAGACGCCGACCGATACCGGCGACGCCAAATACGACATCGTCATTGTCGGCGGTGGGGCGGGCGGCATCGCCGTCGCCTCCAGCTTGCGTGCACGCAAGCCTAGTCTTGATATCGCGATCATCGATCCGGCGGAGATCCATTACTACCAGCCGGGCTGGACCATGGTGGGCGGCGGTGTGTTCCAAGCACAGGATACGGCCAAGACCATGGGCTCGCTCATTCCGAGTGGCGTCCATTGGATCAAGGCCGGTGTGGCTGCCTTTGAGCCGGAGAACGACGCGGTCATTCTGGATGGCTGCCGGGTGGTCAAATACGACCGCCTCGTCGTCTGTCCCGGTCTCAAGCTCGATTGGGGCGCCGTCGAAGGTCTCGAGGAGACGCTCGGCCGCAATGGCGTCACCTCGAACTATCGCTACGACCTTGCGCCGTATACGTGGGAGCTGGTCCAGCGCATGAACAAGGGCCGGGCGATCTTCACGCAGCCCCCCATGCCGATCAAATGTGCCGGCGCACCGCAAAAGGCCATGTATCTGTCGGCCGACGCTTGGTACCGCCGTGGCGTCCTCAAGGACATCGACATCCAGTTCAACAACGCCGGCGGTGTGCTGTTCGGCGTGAAGGACTACGTGCCGGCGCTCATGAAATACGTCGAGAAGTACGGCGCGCACCTGAACTTCTTCCACAACCTCATTGCTATCGACGGCTCGGCCAAGACGGCAACTTTCAAAGTGTCGAAGCCGGACACGGACCCCACCACGGTCACCATGGACTTCGACATGATCCATGTCTGTCCCCCGCAGACGGCGCCGGACTTTATCCGTGTGTCGCCGCTGGCCGATGCCGCCGGCTGGGTCGATGTGGACCAGACCACGCTGCGCCACAAGGCCTACGACAACATCTGGAGCCTGGGCGACGTCATGAACGCACCCAACGCGAAGACGGCCGCCGCGGCCCGCAAACAAGCCCCGACAGTCGCCGAGAACATCGTCGCCGATATCGCCGGCCGGTCCGCGGTTGCGCAATATGACGGCTACGGCTCGTGCCCGCTCACGGTCGAGCGCGGCAAGATCGTGCTCGCCGAGTTCGGCTATGGCGGCGCGCTGAAGCCGAGCTTCCCGAAGTTCTTCATCGACGGCATGAAGCCTTCACGGGCCGCTTGGATCCTCAAAGAGAAGATGCTGCCGCCGATCTATTGGTGGGCCATGCTCAAGGGCAAGGAGTGGTTGGCCAAGCCGGAGCGGCTCACGGTGGCACCGGCCGAGTAGTCCTTCCACGAGTGATCGCTCCGAGCGACTCCCGGATCGCTGTTCCAACCCTGCCGGCGCCTTCTCGCGGATAAGCGGGAAGCGCGTTCGGCGCGCAAACCTGTTGTTTCGAGGCGAAGATGATCGCTCGGCTGCGCAAGTTCATTCCCGTCCTCGAATGGGGCCGCACCTACGACGGGGCCGCGTTCTCGAACGACCTGGTCGCGGCGGTGATCGTGACGATCATGCTGATCCCGCAGTCGCTCGCCTATGCGCTGCTTGCGGGGCTGCCGCCGGAGGCCGGTATCTACGCCTCCATCGTCCCGATCATTCTCTATGCGATCTTCGGCACGTCTCGTGCCCTGGCCGTCGGTCCGGTCGCCGTGGTGTCGCTGCTGACGGCATCGGCCGTCGGCCAGGTGGCCGAACAAGGGACGGCCGGTTACGTGGTTGCGGCGTTGACGCTGGCACTGCTGTCGGGCGGCTTCCTGCTGATGCTCGGCGTGCTGCGGCTCGGGTTCCTTGCGAACTTCCTCAGCCATCCGGTGATTGCCGGGTTCATCACGGCCTCGGGCATCCTGATCGCCTGCAGTCAGCTGAAGCACATCCTCGGTGTCGACGCGGGCGGTCATACGCTGCCCGAGATGATCGGTTCCCTCGTGGCTCATCTCGGCGAGACCAACGTCATTACGCTCGCCATCGGGGCAGGGGCTATCGGGTTCCTGTTCTGGGTGCGCACCGGTCTCAAGCCGTTCTTGCGGAAGATCGGTCTCGGTCCGAAGCTTGCCGATCTCATCACCAAGGCGGGACCCATCGCGGCTGTCGTGGTGACGACGCTGGTGGCCTGGTACTTCAGCCTGAACGGGCGCGGCCTATCGATCGTCGGCGAAGTGCCCCAGAGCCTGCCGCCGCTGACCATGCCGGGGCTCTCTCCCGACCTGCTCGCCGATCTTGCGGTGCCAGCGATCCTCGTTTCGATCATCGGCTTCGTGGAGTCCATCTCGGTGGCTCAGACATTCGCCGCCAAGAAGCGCCAGCACATCGATCCCGATCAGGAACTGATCGGTTTGGGCGCGGCCAATCTCGGCGCGGCCTTCACGGGCGGCTATCCGGTGACCGGCGGCTTCTCGCGCTCGGTCGTCAATTTCGACGCCGGCGCCGAGACACCCGCGGCCGGCGCCTATACGGCTGTGGGCTTGGCCATCGCCGCCGTGGCCCTGACACCGCTCATCTACTTCCTGCCGAAGGCGACGCTGGCCGCGACCATCATCGTCGCTGTGCTGAGTCTCATCGATCTGTCGATCCTCAAGAAGACCTGGGGCTACTCGAAGTCCGACTTCTCCGCCGTCGCCGCCACCATCCTGCTGACGCTGTTGCTCGGCGTCGAGATCGGCGTCGCCACCGGCGTTGCCATCTCGGTGCTGATGCATCTGTACAAGACATCGCGTCCGCACGTCGCCGAGATCGGCCTCGTGCCGGGCACCCATCACTTCCGCAACATCAACCGGCACACGGTCGAGACCGATCCGGGTCTCCTGATGCTCCGGGTCGACGAGAGCCTGTACTTCGCCAACGCCCGCTTCCTCGAGAACCTGATCCTCGCGCGCGTGACCGAGGGCTGCGGCATCCGCAATGTCGTTCTGATGTTCTCGGCGGTGAACGCGGTTGATTACTCGGCCCTCGAGAGCCTCGAGGCCATCAACGAGCGCCTGACCGACATGGGCGTCGGCTTCCATCTGTCGGAAGTGAAAGGCCCGGTGATGGACCGGCTCGAAGCCTCCCATCTCCTGCAGCATCTGAACGGCCGCGTGTTCCTGTCCCAATACGACGCGTGGATGGCCGTCTTGGGATGGCCATCCGAAAGGCCCAAACCCGTCTTGGCCGCCCAAACATTCTGAGGCTTGGACGGCCAATTTCTTGGGTAATTAAGTCTGTCTGACAAGCCTACCAGGTGAGGGTCTTGGTCCCGTCCATGAAAAGCTGCTTGGTCACCGTCTTCGGGTCGCCTTCCTTCACGCCATCGACAAGGTTCTCGTCCTTGAGGCCGTAGTACTTCATGCAGTGGGGACAGGCGAGCAGCACCGCGCCGCCGCTGGTGAGATCAGCAATCTGCTTCTGCTGCTCGGGGTACGTATCGGTGTGTCCCTTCGAGGCCACGAGCACGCCGCGATTGTTGAAGAACACCGTCACGGGGTGACCCTCGTCCTGAATGGTCTTGGCGAAGCTCAGAGCCATGGTCGCGGCGTGCGCATCGTCGGAAACCAGGCTGACGAAGAGCGGATCTTTGTCTCCTGATATGGCGGGTTGCGCAGTGGCGACCATCGCCAACACGGCGAGGGCAAAGGCGACGATCATGTTCGATTTCGACGCGAAGTATTTCATCAGTCATGTCTCCTGTGATTCACGAATTTGGGGGAACGTTGGTGCAAGGATCGCGGCCGCGCATTGACCGACCGCATATTGAAGCTTGTTCTTTGTCCGGCAGGTGGGGCGGTCTTCTGTTCGTCCGGCCTCACGCTCGCCTGGCATCGGGCGGCCCAAGGTGGGACGGCGGGCCTGGTCGAAGCGGCCCGCCGCTGTAGGCGTGCTAGGCCGCAGCCTCTGCCGTCGTCTCCAGGCGCTTCCCGTTCAACTTCACCTCACCGGTGATCTCCACCGGACGCTGCATCATGTCGAGCAGCGGGCAATGGCTCTCGGCCATGGCGATCACCTTCTGGATGCTCTCCGGGTCGGCCGAGCTCTTGATCTGGGTGTCGTACACAATCTTCTCGTAGCCGGCCGGGACCGACTCATCCATGGACAGGAGGCCTCTGACATCGAGGTATCCTTTGACGTCGATTTTGACCTCGTCGAGCTTGACCCCCATCACGGCCGCATAGGCGGAATACATGATTTCCTGACAAGTCCCCAAGGCGACCAGAACGAGTTCCACGGGGTTGACGCCCGTGTCCGATCCACCGAGATCCGGCGGCTCATCGATGGTCAGCGGGGCGAAGTCGCGAACCTGCGCCGTGCATTTGACGTCTTCCACCAGAGCGGTACTCGCCCTGAACACGAGGCGCGCTTGGGCGGGGTTCTCCTGAACGGCTTGAATCTTGGCTAATAGAGCTTGCTTCACGCTCTCCTGGGACACAGCAATTTCCTCCAATACATCTTTGTTGTTGGCTCACCGCGCTCTCGGTTCGAAAGCCGCGAGGCACGCGAGGAGGTTCGGAGCCAAAGCCGCCACAGACCGTGGCGGTCCAGTTATGCCCCCAAGACCCCATTCACACATATCATATTAGATAAGTCATATTCAATACTGAGCGGGTGGCGCCCGCGGTATATCAGACGAAGCTAATTTACGAGGCAAAGAAGCCACTTATCTTGTCACAGGGAGGCAGCCTGCCGCCCAGAGAAGACGCAGAAACAGGCTCCTTGAATTGCGTATTTATGCAACTGACGGGAATCTGCGCGGGAAGAGGCGAGTCTCCATGCCATGCCTGGTGGCCAGAGCGTCTTCGCAAATGGATCGCCGCGTTCCCGGCCGCACCGGCGCATTTCTATGTCTCGGCGACTCGGATAGACTTGAATATCTGCCAAGCCACTGTGCTAGCTTCAGTTTTGCTGCTTGCTAGCCTCTAAAGACGGCCCGGCCAATAAACAAGGAGGAGACGCGGTGAGTTCGAATGCGAACGCCATCATGCAGTACTCGTTCCTGTACGTGTTCGCCAACGACGGCACGATCGACGCTCAGGAACTGGCCATGCTCAAGAGACTCGCGCTTGAGGATGGGACCGTGGACGACCAGGAGCGGGACATTCTCAGCCGCATATTCGCCCGCGTGACCGCGCAGTCCGTAGCGCCGGACGTGTGGGATGAGATCTGCCGGTTCAAGGCAAAGTATCGGATAGCCTAAAGCCTGTGGCCGACGGCACAATCTGCAACCCGGGCGAGAGTGGCGACAACCCTGCCGCGATCTGATAGAGCCTAGCCATGACGCCGAAAAAGAGTGCCGCTCGCGCTGCCGCCGCGCTGGAATCCTTGCTGATTCCTGGCACGGACCCCGCTGAGGTGACCGCGGCGATCGAGAAGGCTTTGCGTGAATCAGGAGACGGCGCGAGCGCGGATGCTTCGGCGCGAACGGCGCGCCTGCTCTCCGCCTCGCCCGCGGTGCTTTACTCCTTCAAGGCGCGCGACGACTTCGCGCCCACCTTCGTCAGCGACAATATCGAAGGCCTGTTCGGCTACGCGCCGGGAGACTATCTCGGCAATCCCGGCTTCTGGCGCGAGCGTGTTCATCCCGACGACCTCGAGCGCCTCGATGCCGATCTGGAGACTCTCTTCGAGACGGGTGACCTGACCGTCGAATACCGCTTCCGTCACAAGGACGGCACCTATCGCTGGGTGAACGACGAACAGCACATGATCTACGACGCACAAGGAGCGCCGAGCGAAGTGGTCGGCTCCTGGAGCGACATCAGCGCGCGCAAGAGCGCCGAGGCGCGGGAAGACGCCACCCAAGCCCGGCTGTCGACACTTCTCGAAGCGGCACCGGCCGTGATCTACAGCTTCAAGGCGCGCGGCGATTACGCGCCCACCTTCGTCAGCGAGAACATCAAGCGGCTCTTGGGCTACTGCCCGGAGAAATACATGGAGCATGCGGACTTTTGGCGCTCCCACGTGCATCCGGACGACCTCGCAGGCGTCGAAGCCGAAGAGGCGTTGATTTTCGACAAGGGGCGCCACGCCACCGAGTACCGGTTCCGCAAGCGCAACGGCAAGTATATCTGGGTCAGCGACGAGCAGTATCTCCTGCGCGACGAGCATGGCGAGCCCGTCGAGATCGTCGGCTCCTGGAGCAACATCTCCGCACGCAAGACGGCCGAAGAGGCCGAGAACGCAGCGCGCGCCCGTTTCGACCTGATGCTCCACAGCGCTCCGGCCGTAGTCTACAGCTTCAGCGCGACAGGAAGCTTCACGCCTACGTTTGTCAGCGGCAACATCAAGCGCGTCCTGGGATACGAGCCCGACGACTACCTGAAGCAGGCCGACTTCTGGCGCTCCCACGTGCATCCCGAGGACCTCGCGGCGGTCGAAGCCGGTCAATCGGAACTGTTCGAACTGGGGCGCCGCGTCTCGGAATATCGCTTCCGCAAGGCGGACGGCACCTATTGCTGGGTCAGCGACGAGCAGACCCTCGTCAAGGACCGGAACGGTGATCCGCTCGAGGTGATCGGCACCTGGTCCGAAGTGACCGAGCGCAAGACGGCCGAGCAAGCCGCGCTTCACGAACGCGAGCAACGGCTGACCGACGCCATCGAGACGATCTCGGAAGGATTCTCTCTTTACGACTCAGAGGACCGTCTGGTTCTCGGCAATCAGAAATATGGCGAGCTGTTCGACGCCGGCGACGGGCCGCCTGGGCCAGGGAACTCCTTCGAGACGATCCTGCGGAAGGCCGTCGCCCACGGTCTGATCGAGGATGCCAAGGGGCGCGAAGAAGGCTGGCTTCGCCAGCGCCTCGACGAGCACAGATATCCCGGCGAGCCCATTCTTCAGCGCCGGTCGGACGGTCGTTGGCTGCAGATCAGCGAGCGCCGCACAGAAACCGGCGGCACGGTCGCCGTCTACAGCGATCTCACCGAGATCAAGGAGAGCGAGCGGCGGGCGGCGGCGGCGAACCAGCTGATCCTACAAAGCCTGCACTATGCCAGCCGCATCCAGTCCGCGGTGCTTCCCGCGCGGCGCGAGATCGAAGCCATTGCGGCGGACCACTTCCTAATTTGGGAGCCGCGGGACATTGTCGGCGGTGACTTCTTCTGGTTTCAGCCCGTTGAAGACGGCCATGCGATCATGGTCGGCGATTGCACGGGCCACGGCGTCCCTGGCGCCTTCATGACCCTGATCGCCTGGGGTCTGCTCGACCGCATACTGCGCGATGCGCCCGGCGGCCCAAGCGCAGTGCTCTCCGGTCTGCATCAGGGCGTGCAAAGCTTGCTTGGCCAGGACGAACAGCACGGCGAAACCGACGACGGACTGGAAGCCGGAGTCTGTTTCATCGACCTGAGCAAACGGCAGATAACATTTGCCGGTGCGCGCTTCTCGCTGTGGCGGTCGAATAGCGAAGGCGTTATCGAGATCAAAGGCGACCGCGAGGGCCTCGGCTACCGGCGTTATCGTCCGGAGACGAGATTCAAGAACACCACGTTTGGCTACGATTCAGGCGACGCGTTCTACCTTACGACCGATGGGCTCATCGAACAGATCGGGGGGCCGCGCGGTCGCGCCTTCGGCAAGCAACGTTTTAAGGACCTCTTGCATAAGCTCCGCGATGCGCCAATGAATGAGCAGGAAGAGACACTGCGCGACGCCTTCGAGAAGTTTCAGGGCGATCAGAGGCGGCGCGATGATCTGACGGTTTTGGGTTTCATCCCCCGTGCCTAGGAGGCCTCAATGCTAGCCGGCCAGTTGATGGACTTGCGGTCGATGCTGCATCGCCAAGGCGTGATCTTCGCCTATAGCGGCTATGTGACGGAGCCGGTGCTGTCCGGGGTGGGGGAGGCGCTCAAGCAGAAGCTGACCATCGATGACGCCGACACCAAGACCCTGCGCAGCGTGTTCGCCGTCTTCGTCGAGCAGATGCAAAACATTATCCGCTATTCCGCCGAAAAGGCGCGTCAGGAAATGCCACCCGCGGACGAACAGGGCGCGCTCATGGAGATGCGGTACGGCATCCTCACCATCGGGCGCGAGGGCAATGACTACGTGGTCTGCGCCGGTAATCTCGTGCGCAAAGGGGACGTCGAGCGGCTTGCGGAGCGGCTTGAAAAAGTGAGGAACATGAGCAAGGACGACTTGAAGATTCTCTACAAAGAACAGCTTAGAGCCGACCCCGAACAAGGCAGCAAGGGGGCCGGGCTCGGCCTCACGGAAATCGCGCGTCGCGCCTCGAAGCCGATCGAGTACGACTTCGCCGATGTCGATGGCGACCACGTCTTCTTTGCCTTGAGAGCGACGATTTGAGGTCCGAATTGATGCGCGATCCGTTGAACATTGAGCAGACCTCCCGCACGCCGGCCGTGGTCTTCGACTATCCGAACAATCACCTGAAGCTGTCGGGCGAATCCTACCCAGAGGACGTGACCGAGTTTTACCGGCCGGTCTTCAACGCGCTCGACGAGTATCTCGGTTCGCTGGGTGAGGGGCGTTGCCGTTTCGACTTCGAACTCATCTATTTGAACAGCTCGAGCGCCAAGGCCGTGATGATGCTGATGGACAAGCTCGAGGACGCCGCTAAGAACGGCGCCGACGTGGACGTCTACTGGTTCTACGACAACGACGACGACACGATGCAAGAGCTGGGCGAGGAATTCGGCGAGGAGCTCGAGAGCGCCGCGTTCCATCTCGAAAAGATGGCGGGCTGATGCCGTCGGACGATCTCTTTGCCGCCGAAGGGAAGGTCATCGTCGAGGCACAGAAGCTCCTCGACGACGGCCGCTTCGCCGACATTGGCGACCGCACGCTCTACGAAGGCCTGCTCAAGGACTATCAGAAGCTGTTGCGCACGACGCGCCGGCTGATGCGCCTCAGCGACCGCAATGAGGAACAGCTCAACGCGCTGAGCAAGGAGCAGAAAGAGGCCAACACGGTCATTGCCAAGCACAACAAGGAGCTGGATGCGCTGGCGACCAAGCTGTCGAAATATTTGTCGCCCCAGATCTACCACTCGATCTTCACCGGCGCGCAGAACGTCGAAATCGCCTCTAGCCGCAAGAAGCTGACGATCTTCTTTTCCGACATCATGAACTTCACCGAGACGACCGACAGGTTGGAGTCCGAGGACCTCACCAACCTACTCAATCGCTACCTCACGGAGATGACCAATATCGCGCTCGAATACGGTGCGACCATCGACAAATATATCGGCGACGCCATCATGGTGTTCTTCGGCGACCCCCAGTCCAAGGGCGTGAAGGAGGATGCGGTCGCCTGTGTCCGCATGGCCCTGGCGATGCTCAGGCGCTTGAGTGAGCTCCATACGGAATGGCTGGAGCTCGGCGCCACGGAGCCGTTTCACCTGCGCATGGGCATCAATACCGGCTACGTCACCGTGGGCAATTTCGGCGGTGACGAGCGCATGGACTACACCATCATCGGCAGCTGCGTGAATGCCACCGCGCGCCTCGAGTTCCATGCAGACACCGACAGCATTCTGATCGGTCACGAGACCTACTCACTCGTCAAAGACGAGGTGGACGTGGAGGAGCGCGAGCCAATCAAGGTCAAGGGATTCGCCGAACCGGTCCGCTGCTACAAGGTGCTCGGGCTTTACGAGGATCTGGAGCGCGAAGGATCCGTTATCCGGGAGGAGCAGGACGGCTTCAAGGTGCTGCTAGACCTGAAGAAGCGCGAGCGGGCCGAGGCCATCGAGGCGCTGCAGGCCATCATCGAGCGGCTCAAGCCGTAGCGCGGTCGAACCGCTCGCGTCGGGGCCGAATGTCTATTAAAACCACGGCTGTGCCTGCCGCGGGCACGGTGCCGAGCTGGGCAAGCGAGTTGGAAGAAAGCATTCTCGATGAAAGACGCCAACTGGATCGAGCGTTTCGAGGGATTGAGCCGTCTCCCGGAGCGGATCAAGGACGCCCTGGTGAGCCGCAGTCAGGTGGTGTCGGTTCCGGGCGGGACCAAGATCTTCGGCCCGGGGCTCGAGCCCGACAATTTGCTTCTCCTGATCGAAGGAACAGTGAAGGTCTCACAGACCTCCGAAAGCGGGCGCGAAATCGTGCTCTACCGGGTCGAGGCGGGGCAAAGCTGTGTCCTGACCACCGCCTGCCTGCTCGCCCATGAGGCCTATTCGGCCGAGGGCGTGGCGGAGACCGCCGTGACCGCCGTGGCGATCCCACGAGCGGTGTTCGACGAGCTGGCCGCCAGCTCCCCGCAGTTCCGCGCTTTCGTTTTTGCGGCCTATGCGCGTCGTATCACGGACCTGTTTCGTGTCATCGACGAGGTCGCCTTTGGCAAGATCGACGTGCGCCTGGCGGACCGGCTTATCGGGCTTGCGGGAGGCTCCGGCGAGCTCGAGGTGACGCACCAGCAGCTTGCGACCGAGCTCGGCACGGCCCGTGAGGTGGTTTCCCGCCAGCTCAGCGAGTTCCAGAAGCGCGGCTGGATCCGCCTCTCACGAGGCCATGTGTCGTTGAGCGACACCCCGGCCCTGGAGCGGCTGGCCGCCTCCGCTTGAGGCCCTTACGAGCCGTCGCGGGCCTGTGTGACTACGTCACCGACAGGCTCCACAGGACCCGGTATTTTCATGGGGAACTCAACCCTGAAAGGGCTCCGCCATGACCGCAAATGTCGGCACAATCGACCGGATTTTCCGCGCAGTACTCGGCCTCGTTTTGCTGTGGTTCGCGTTTTTCAGCGGATTGCCGCTCGCTGAGACTTCGGTCTGGAAATATGGCGCGGCCATTGTCGGGGTGGTGATGCTGATCGTGGCCGTCGTTCGCGTCTGCCCCATCTACAGCATCTTTGGCCTGAAGACGTGTGCCTGAAGACTTGAATGGCCCGCTGTGGCCGGGCGTCCCGGCGGCGCGCTGAGCGCGCGGGGCCCCGCCAGCCGGCCAGGTTCAGGTACCCAATTTGGAAAGGACTATTCTCGTGACGAACTATCCGATCGACATGACCGTCCACCCGGAAGTCGAATCCTTCTTCGACGAGCCGACCAACACCATCAGCTACATCGTCAAGGACCCGACCTCCAACTCCTGTGCCGTCGTGGACAGCGTGATGGACCTCGACTATGCGGCGGGCCGCATCACCCATGACAGTGCCGACGAGATCATCGCCCGCATCAAGGAGCGCGGTCTCAAGCTCGAATGGATCATCGAGACCCATGCCCATGCCGACCATCTGTCGGCCGCGCCGTACATCCAGCAGGAGCTCGGCGGCAAGCTCGGCATCGGCTCGAAGATCCTGGTCGTGCAGGAGACCTTCGGCAAATTCTTCAATGAAGGCACGGAATTCCAGCGCGACGGCAGCCAGTTCGACGCCCTGTTCGAGGACGGCGACACCTACACCATCGGCAACATGCAGGCGTTCGCCATGTACACGCCCGGTCATACGCCGGCCTGCATGGTCCATGTGATCGGCGATGCCGCCTTCGTGGGCGACACGTTGTTCATGCCCGATGGCGGTTCCGCGCGCGCCGACTTCCCCGGCGGCGATGCCGGCACCCTCTACGACTCGATCATGAAGGTGCTGAGCCTGCCGGACGAGATGCGCCTCTTCATGTGCCACGACTATGCGCCGGGCGGACGCGAGTACGCCTGGGAGACCACGGTCGCCGAGGAGAAGAAGAACAACATCCATGTCGGTAACGGAAAGACGAAGGAAGACTTCATCAAGTTCCGCACCGAGCGCGACGCGACGCTCGGCATGCCGCGACTGATCATCCCCTCGCTGCAGGTGAACATACGCGGCGGCGAGGTGCCGAAGGACAAAGACGGCCGGCCGATGCTGAAGGTCCCGGTCAACGGCCTCTAAGCTAAGCGGAGACGCGCTGATGGAACTGAAACGCATCTCGGACGCGCTGTCGGTCAGCAGCCAGATTTCACCGGCCGACATCGCCGAGCTCAAGGCGCAAGGCTTCCGCTCGATCGTCTGCAACCGCCCCGACGGCGAGGGCGCGGATCAGCCGACCTTCGAGGAGATCCACGAGGCGGCCGACGCGGTCGGACTCGAGGCCCGTTATCTGCCCGTCAAGTCCGGGCTCGTGCAGGACGAGGATGCCGTCGCGTTCGGCACCGCGCTGCGCGAGCTCCCGGGGCCCGTCTTCGCCTACTGCCGGACGGGTACGCGCTCGGTGACGCTGTGGTCGCTGAGCCAGTCCAAGGCGCTTCCCATGTCGGACATCTTGGCGGCGGCCAAGGCGGCAGGCTACGACATGAACGGCGTCGCGCGGCGCATCGCCAATGGCGGCAAGACGCCGACCGACACCGGCGATGCCAAGTTCGACATCGTCATCGTTGGCGGCGGGGCCGGCGGCATTGCCGTTGCTTCCAGTCTGCACGCGCGTAGTCCCGATCTCGATATCGCGATCATCGATCCCGCCGAGATCCATTATTACCAGCCGGGCTGGACCATGGTCGGCGGCGGTGTGTTCCAAGCACAGGACACGGCCAAGACCATGGGCTCGCTCATTCCCAGCGGCGTCCACTGGATAAAGGCCGCGGTTGCCGCGTTCGAGCCGGAGAACGACGCGGTCATTCTGGATGGCTGCCGGGTGGTCAAATACGACCGCCTCGTCGTCTGTCCCGGTCTCAAGCTCGATTGGGGCGCCGTCGAAGGTCTCGAGGAGACGCTCGGCCGCAATGGCGTCACCTCGAACTATCGCTACGACCTTGCGCCGTATACGTGGGAGCTGGTCCAGCGCATGAACAAGGGCCGGGCGATCTTCACGCAGCCCCCCATGCCGATCAAATGTGCCGGCGCACCGCAAAAGGCCATGTATCTGTCGGCCGACGCTTGGTACCGCCGTGGCGTCCTCAAGGACATCGACATCCAGTTCAACAACGCCGGCGGTGTGCTGTTCGGCGTGAAGGACTACGTGCCGGCGCTCATGAAATACGTCGAGAAGTACGGCGCGCACCTGAACTTCTTCCACAACCTCATTGCTATCGACGGCTCGGCCAAGACGGCAACTTTCAAAGTGTCGAAGCCGGACACGGACCCCACCACGGTCACCATGGACTTCGACATGATCCATGTCTGTCCCCCGCAGACGGCGCCGGACTTTATCCGTGTGTCGCCGCTGGCCGATGCCGCCGGCTGGGTCGATGTGGACCAGACCACGCTGCGCCACAAGGCCTACGACAACATCTGGAGCCTGGGCGACGTCATGAACGCACCCAACGCGAAGACGGCCGCCGCGGCCCGCAAACAAGCCCCGACAGTCGCCGAGAACATCGTCGCCGATATCGCCGGCCGGTCCGCGGTGGCACAATATGACGGCTACGGCTCGTGCCCGCTCACAGTCGAGCGCGGCAAGATCGTGCTGGCCGAGTTCGGCTATGGCGGTGCGCTGAAGCCGAGCTTCCCGAAATTCTTCATCGACGGGACGAAACCCTCCCGCGCCGCCTGGATTTTGAAGGAGAAGATGCTGCCGCCGATCTACTGGTGGGCCATGCTCAAGGGCAAGGAGTGGATGGCCAAGCCCGAGCGCCTCTCGGTAGCTGCGAAGTGATCCTCCACAAATGATCGCTCGGCTGCGCAAATTCATTCCCGTCCTCGATTGGGGGCGTACGTACAACGCCACCACGTTCTCGAACGACCTGGTCGCGGCGGTGATCGTGACGATCATGCTGATCCCGCAGTCGCTCGCGTACGCGCTGCTGGCGGGGCTGCCGCCGGAAGCCGGTATCTACGCCTCCATCGTGCCGATCATCCTCTATGCGATCTTCGGTACGTCCCGCGCCCTGGCCGTCGGCCCCGTGGCCGTGGTGTCCCTGCTGACCGCATCGGCCGTCGGCCAGGTGGCCGAACAAGGCACGGCCGGCTATGTGGTCGCGGCGTTGACGCTGGCGCTGCTGTCGGGTGGCTTTCTCCTAATGCTCGGCGTGCTGCGGCTCGGGTTCCTCGCGAACTTCCTCAGCCATCCCGTGATTGCCGGGTTCATCACCGCTTCGGGCATCCTGATCGCCTGCAGTCAGCTGAAGCACATCCTGGGTGTCGACGCGGGCGGCCATACGCTGCCCGAGATGATCGGTTCGCTCGTGACGCATTTCGGCGAGACCAATGTCATTACGCTCGCCATCGGGGCAGGGGCTATCGGGTTCCTGTTCTGGGTGCGCAAGGGGCTGAAGCCGTTCCTGCGATCAATCGGTCTCGGTCCGAAGCTCGCCGATCTCATCACCAAGGCAGGACCCATCGCGGCCGTCGTGGTGACGACGCTGGTGGCCTGGTACTTCAGCCTTAACGGACGCGGCCTATCGATCGTCGGCGAAGTGCCCCAGAGCCTGCCGCCGCTGACCATGCCGGGGCTCTCTCCCGACCTGCTCGCCGATCTTGCGGTGCCGGCGATCCTCGTCTCGATCATCGGCTTCGTAGAGTCCATCTCGGTGGCCCAGACATTCGCCGCCAAGAAGCGCCAGCACATCGACCCCGATCAGGAACTGATCGGCTTGGGCGCCGCCAATCTCGGGGCGGCCTTCACGGGCGGTTATCCGGTGACGGGCGGTTTCTCGCGTTCGGTCGTCAATTTCGACGCCGGCGCCGAGACGCCGGCGGCCGGCGCCTACACGGCCGTCGGCTTGGCAATCGCCGCCGTCGCGCTGACGCCGCTGATCTACTTCCTGCCGAAGGCGACCCTCGCCGCAACCATCATCGTGGCCGTGCTGAGCCTCATCGATCTGTCGATCCTCAAGAAGACCTGGGGCTACTCGAAGTCCGACTTCTCCGCCGTTGCCGCCACCATCCTGCTGACGCTGTTGCTCGGTGTGGAGATCGGCGTCGCCGCCGGCGTTGCCATCTCGGTGCTCATGCATCTCTACAAGACATCGCGACCCCACGTGGCCGAGATCGGCCTCGTGCCGGGCACGCATCACTTCCGCAACATCAACCGCCACACGGTCGAGACCGATCCGGGGCTCCTGATGCTCCGTGTCGACGAGAGCCTGTACTTCGCCAACGCCCGCTTCCTGGAGAACCTGATCCTGGCGCGCGTGACCGAGGGTTGCGGCATCCGCAATGTCGTTCTGATGTTCTCGGCGGTGAACGCCGTCGATTACTCGGCGCTGGAGAGCCTCGAGGCCATCAATGAGCGCCTGACCGACATGGGTGTCGGCTTCCATCTGTCGGAAGTGAAAGGCCCGGTGATGGACCGGCTCGAAGCCTCCCATCTCCTGCAGCATCTGAACGGGCGCGTGTTCCTGTCCCAATACGACGCCTGGATGGCCGTCTCCGGCCGCCCGGATGAACCGGTTCCTCGTGCCATGGCCGCCGAAGCCTGCTGATCTTGCCGTTCAGGTCCCCGCGTCCTCGGTCCTGCTGCGCGGTACGGACACGGAGAAGACCGAGCCGCGGCCCGGGGTCGAGGTCACGTCGAAGGTAAAGCCGTGTTCGCGCGCGAGCCGTGAGACGACGGCAAGGCCGAGCCCCGTGCCGCCGCTCTCGCCTTTCTCGTAAGGCTTGAGCACGCGGCCGACTTCTTCCTGTGTCATGCCGGGGCCCGTGTCGCGCACCTCGATGCGGACGCGGTCCCGCGCCGGCCGGCAGCCGAGCAGGATGCGGCCCCGCTCGGTGTACTTCACCGCGTTGGAAACGAGATTGCTGATGATCCGCATGAGCCCGATGGGATCAGCGGTCACGTGGAGGCTGCTGGGGACCGCGCGGAAGCCCAAGCCTTTCTCGTGTGCCTCGGCCTCGAACATGCGCGCCACGTTGTCGAGGACGATAGCGACCGGAAAGTCCTCCGCCGCAGGCTTATCTTGGGCACTCGCGGCAAAGCGCGCGTGAGGATCGTCCATTTCGCCATGGTCGTCCCCCGTTGCCGAGGGGCGGGTCTGTTGCAAGTTCCGGTCGATCAGCTGGTCGAGATAGGACAGGCTGCCGGCGATCTTCTCACGGTCAGGCCCGGCAAGGTCCTCCATCTGCCGCAACGCCATGCGCAAGGAGGCGAGGGGCTGCTGAATATCGTGTGCCGTGGTCGCGAGCTGATCGCGCCGCCGCTCGGCCAACTGCACCGCGCGCGCATGTTTCTGCTTGGCCTCCTGCAAAGCCTCGACCGCCGCCAGTTTCTCCTTGGTCTCGACAATCTCGCGGCGCATGGCCTCGTCGCGCTCGCGTCGTATGCCGAGAAGATTCACGAAGATGGCGAGGGCGAAGGCGATCCCTTCCAGGCCGAGCGCATAGCGCGCGCCGTGCCCGATCAAGTCCTGCGAAAACTGGCCGGGCAACGCATAGCTGACCAGGCCGACCAAGATCGGGGCAACGACGATGAGAGCGCCGACCAGAAAGAAGCGCCCGCCCGCTTGGCCGCACCGGACTGCGGCGATGCCGGCCGCCACATAGAGAGATGTGCAATAGACGGCAAGCGCGAGGGCAACGAATTTGAACCAGGACGCTTCGAACAGCCAGAAGGACGAGACGAACATCAGGCCGGACGCAACGAGGCCGCCAAGGAAGAGCGTGTTCAGCGTGGGGTGGTTCTTCGGCGCATCTATGAACGAGCGGGCAAACTGCAGGCCGCTGGCCGCCCATATGGCGCCGATCGGAATGACCGCCATGGTGTTCCAGCCCGGCCACGACGGCCACAGGAACTGGAAGCCGTATCCGTCCGTCTGGAAGAGGTAGAGAGCCGCCGCACATATATATAGACCGTAGTACAGCGCGGCCCGCGACCGCAGGGCGGTCAGGTAGATGACGCTGACAAGGGTCATGCCCAGCAGCAGGCCCAAGACCAGGAAATTGTGCATGTCCTCCTGGTCGACCTGCGCGAAGAAATAGTCCGGGCTCTCGACATAGAGGACCTGTTGTGTCGCGGCCTTGGAGGCATAGGCGATCAGCAGCCCGGCACGCTCGTGCGCGGCAAGCCGGAAGGTCGCGACGTAGTTGCGATAGGCAAGCTCGCGCGCCGCAAAGGGCTCGTCGAGCTTGTGCGACAAGATCTCGACCGGATCGCCGAAGCCGTCGTTGGTTTTGGGAACGAGGTATACCGACAGCGCATCGGAAAGGGGATTGCTCAGGACCAGCTTCCACGTGCCGGCCGCCTCGGTGGGGTTCTCCACCTCGGCCCACAGCCAGAACCGGGCCTTGGTGAACCCGAAATCCACGATGGATGTCTCGATGGGCTTGAACTTGTCCGTCGGGACGCGTTCGAGGGCTTGCTCGGGGCTCAGCGCGTGCTCGCCGTCGACGAGGTAGCGCACGTGCGGTGCCAAGTCGGCATGAAAGTCCGTGCGCTGTAGCTGCAAGGGCGCGTCGGCATCGGCCCAGGCTTGAGCCGCCCCCAGAAGCGCTGCTAACAAGATGAGGCAGGCCCGCCAGGGGCAATGGCGGTATAGTCGCGGGCGCCGCGTGCTTGCGGCTTGCCGGTGCGCTGGGGGAATATCGGAATGGCTCATGACGGTTTACCGAAAGTCAGCGCGACCGCGATCGTTGCGGACGACCACAAATTGCTGCGCGACGGCATCAAGCAGATCCTTCAATCCGTGGACGGCATTTCGATTGTCGCCGAGGCGCAGGACGGCCTCGAGGCGATCAGCCTGGTGCGCCAGCACAAGCCCGGTCTCCTGACCTTGGACATGGCCATGCCGTACGCGCAAGGCCTCGAAATCTACGAAGAAGCGCGGCGCTGGAGCCCCGACACGCGCATCATCGTCTTTACGGGGCTGACCTCGCTCGGTCTTCTCAGCGAGTTGGTTACCGCCGGCGTCGACGGGCTCTTCGCCAAGCGCGGCGATCCCGACGAGCTGCGGGACAGCGTCCCCGTGATCCTGAGCGGCGCGAAGGTGATCGCGCCCGAGATCGTGGCTCTTCTGGAAGAGGGGACGCCGGCGAGCAGCTTGACGGCGCGCGAGCGACAGATTCTTAGCCTCGTCGCGACCGGCCTTTCGAACAAGGAGATTGCGAGCCGCCTGGGCGTCAGTCTCAAAACCGTCGACAATCATCGCACCAACCTTATGCGCAAGCTCGATGTGCATTCCATCGCGGAGCTCTTGAGCTACGCGCTGCGCGAGGGGCTTCTCGAAGGGTCGGATCAGCTGTGAGTCGGCCATTGCGGGGAACGTTTCCATGCTTCGGTCTCGTGGTCCATTCCTGGACGGGCTTGGAACGCTGTCTGTAAGCGGATCACAGGCCCGGTTGAGAACAGGCTAGAGCGAGGCTGGACCCGGCGCGATAGGGTGGATCCCCTATAAGAAGTGGTTGGAGCCGCGTGGCGCCGCCATCGGCGTGGCGCTTTTGCTGGCGCGCAGCTAGAACGAACACGGCATGTTGGCCAATCGGAGTGATCGACACGTGATGCAGGACTGCCGGCAATGCAGATGAGAAGCGCGCGGCGAGCCTTGTCGATCGCAGCGCTGGTCATTGCCGGCGAATCCGTCTTTCTCCTGCCCTTTGTGTTCGCGCGTGTCTTCCGGCCGACGCTCCTCGAAGTTTTCGATCTGACTAACCTCGAACTGGGTACGGCCTATGCCGTCTACGGCGTCGTCGCCATGGCTGCGTATTTCTTTGGCGGCCCACTCGCGGATAAGTTTCCCGCGCGCATTCTGCTGGCGGTCGCTTTAGTGTCGACGGCCGCAGGCGGTCTAGTGATGATGGCGGTGCCGTCATTGTCCACGCTGGTGATGCTCTACGCCTATTGGGGAGTCACGACCGTCGCGTTGTTCTGGGCGCCGTTGATCCGCGCGACGCGCCAATGGGGCGGCGAGGACGAGCAGGGCCGCGCCTTTGGGTTTTTGGACGGCGGCCGTGGGTTGCTGGCGGCATCGGTGGGCTCCGTCATGGTGATGCTCTTCGCAGGGCTTCTGCCGGCCGACAGCGAGGCGGCGACCCTTGCGGAAAAGACCGAAGCCTTGCGCCGGATCATCCTGGTTCTGTCGGGCACGACGTTCGCGGCCGCAGTTCTGGTCATGCTCTCGCTTCCCCATAGGGACCCATCGGAGACCGCCGCGGAAGAGCCCTTGTCTTTGAAGGGCGTGGCGCGCGTGGCGGCCATGCCGACGGTCTGGCTGCAGGCCGCGATCATCCTGTGCGCCTATGTCGGCTTCAAAGTGATCGACGACTTTTCGCTCTACGCGAACCAAGTCGTCGGGCTCGACGAGGTGGATGCCGCGCGCGCGGGCGTGTTTTCGCTGTGGATACGCCCGTTCGCTGCCGTGGGAGCCGGGCTTCTGGCAGACAGGATCGGCGCCTCCACCATGACCGTGACCTCTTTCATGCTGCTGGCATTTGGTAGCCTCATTTTGGCAAGCGGGCTGATTGGGTCCGGGATGGTCTGGATCTTCCTTCTCACGGTCGTTTGCAGCAGCCTGGGCATCTTCGCCTTGCGCGGGCTCTATTTCGCAATCATGCGCGAGGGAAAGGTTCCGCGCGCTTATACGGGCGCGGCCGTCGGCCTTGTTTCAGTTATCGGCTACACGCCCGATGTGTTCATGGGACCCCTCATGGGCTATCTGCTCGATCAGTCGCCTGGCGCGGCCGGACATCAGCATGTTTTCTGGGTCGTCACGGGCTTTGCGCTGCTCGGGCTGGTCGCCAGTTGGTGCTTTGCACGCGTCACCTCCAGAACGCGCTAGCTGGGACAGATGTATGGCCGCCGTCCGAACCCGGCGGCTGCGGTGATCCGAACGCCTCCCGGTTCCGTATCTCGCAAGTCCCCTGTTCCACTCTGATCGTGCAGAGCAAACCATGTTGCGTGCCTATTGCCTGATCATCCTATTCGTTGCATTCGCCCCCATGCCGGTCCACGCGAAGACGCTCACGGCGCGGGAAGTTCTCGACGAGATGCTCAACAGGACCATCGTGACCCGGCAGTTCGGGATGAACGTCACCATGCGTTATCGCCCAGGCGGCGTCGTATCCGCCAAGGCCTTGATCGGGTCGGTGGATGGCATTTGGCGTGTCAAAGGAAACAAAATCTGTTCGACCTTCCCGAGTGGGCCTGCCAAAGCACGAGCTGCGTCAGCTTCATGCGCGTAGGCCCCAAACAATATGTGAGCTCCGAGGGCGTCCGCTTCCGCGTGATCGACTGATCGTGCCGCACACCGGTATAGCGAGGACGCGGTTCCAATTTTTCTCAAACCACCCCTGGCGTGTTCCCTAGGCAGGGAACTTGCATCGATGCGGATTGACCACGGTCAATGCAGGCGCGCGCATATGCTGCTGTCTGCAAGGTCTTGGAATTGGGCGCGCATGCCGCGGCGCCGGGCGGACACGTGTCGGGTTTCCGACACGATGCTGGCCCATAGGTGAGAAGGGAGTGCGAGGGAGGGATGTCGTTGGAAGCGTCTCAAGACGGCGACTGGCACTACTTCGCCACATATAGCGGTGTCCGCTTGCCCTTGCGCCTCGTCACGCCGATCGAGCCGGAGGCGTTGTCGAACCGGAACACGTTCATACGCGCGCGGTTCGATGCGGCGGGACGGTTGCTCGAATGCCAGAAACTCGTCTATGGCGAGGTCGAGCTGACGCACCGCTATGAGTACGACGCGAACGGCACCTTGCTGCAGGCGGAAGTCACAATGCTGGATGAGGACACACGCATCTTGCGTTTCGATGGCGCCGCCTCCCTGGAAAGCGCCGGGGAGGATACGCCATGACCGTCGAACAGTTGCTGAAGGCGCTGGCGGATATGCCCAAGACCGCCGTCGTGCTTGTCGAAGAAGACGGTGGACTGGCGAAGGTCGGTGGGATTGAGCGGCTTGAGGGAACCGGCGGCATGCCCGACGAAGTTCTTCTCATCCCGGATATGAGCGAGTGAACTAAAAGGGACAATATCGAGTGAGGCATCAAAGACGTCATCGAGCGGGGCAATCGTCATATCGAGCTGGACCGTCAACACATCGAGCTGGGCAATCGACACATCAATGCCAGGCAAGTTCGGCCCAGTTTCAACAAGAGGTCCCCAAGCCGTCGCCGCGGACGCTGTTTGAGCGCATCGGTGGAGCGGACGGCGTGCACCGGCTCGTCGAGACCTTTTACGGGCGCATGGACACGCTTCCCGAAGCGCGGGGCATCCGCGCCATGCATGCGCCGGATCTTTCTGAGACCAAGGAGGTTCTGCGGCGCTATTTCGGCGAGTGGATGGGCGGGCCGAAGCTCTACTCGGCGGAACGGGGGCACCCGCGGCTTCGCAGCCGCCATATCCGCTTTCGCATTGGGGAGGCGGAGCGCGATGCCTGGCTCTTATGCATGCGCCAGGCGCTCGAGGAGACCGTCGCCGAACCCGCTTTGCGCGAAGAGCTGTATGACGCCATGGCGAAGCTCGCCAACTGGATGCGAAACGATTCCGGAAACCCGCACGATGCGCAGCATCATGGGCGCTGATAGATATTGCTCATGACCGATTTTCCGCCGCCTCCCATTCTGGCACCCGAGGACCATTGGGCGTTGCTCTCGGACGATGCGCCTTACGGAGATCTCACGACGGAAAGCCTTGGCATTGGTGGCGGCAACGGTTCGATCCGTTTTGCCGCGCGGCAAGCGATGACGGTTGCCGGTCTCGAGGATGCGACGGCTGTGCTGTCTCTCGCGGGCGTTTCTGTGACGCCGCATGCGCGTTCGGGCGACCGCTTGGCGTCCGGCGACACGCTCCTCGAAGGGGAGGGGCCTGCGTCCGCCCTGCACAGGGGCTGGAAGGTCAGCCAGACTTTCCTTGAGATTTGGTCCGGTGTCGCCACAGCCGCACGTGCCTTGACCGATGCGGCTCAAGCCGCTCGCGCGGACGCCGTCGTCGCCTGCACGCGCAAGAATGTTCCGGGCACGAAAGCCATGGCGGCCGCGGCCGTCCGCGCCGGCGGGGCCGTGATGCACCGGCTGGGTCTGTCCGAGACGCTCCTGGTCTTTCCCGAACATCGTGCGTTCCTGCCGGACAGCGACCTCGCGTCTCTCGCGCGACGGCTGAAGTCCATCGCACCCGAGAAGAAATGCATCATCGAGGTTCTGTCCGTCGCGGAGGGGATCGATGCGGCCAAAGCCGGTTTCGACGTCATCCAGACCGAGAAGTTCCGTCCCCAGGAGGTGGCCGAGCTCGCGCAAGCCCTCTCGTCGATCACACCAAAGCCGGTGCTTGCGGCCGCCGGCGGCATTACACCCGAGAACGCCGGAAATTATGTGCAGTCCGGAGCAGACGTGCTGGTCAGCTCTTGGCCGTACACGGCACGTCCCGCGGACATCGCCGTGAGTCTCGGGCCGCCGCCTCATGAATGAGGTGCAGGTACCGCATTGCATGCGGCGAATTGCTGCATGTGCGAAATATCCTGCGCAAACAATAGGCGGTCCGGACTGCTCACTACGCCCAATTTCATGACCTACGTCAGGACTTGGGGTGCAAATCGAGCGGATGCGCGTGGTCGCGGCCACGGTGACCCGGGTTGCTAAGCAAAGCGATCAATTCTTCAGCACCACCGGCCAGAAGGTTAGGCACGACAAGCCGCCGTTGCTGACACAAGATGAGATCAATTCCAAACATCTAGTGACGGGGATGACGGCACGGGACCCCGAGATGGCGAGTGCAAGTCCTCCGTCGGAAGTGAGAAATCACCATGACGAGCCACGCGGTCAACATTGAGCCTCAAACGGCTTCGATGAGTGACATCGCACTCATCGGAATTTACGAAATCTCGAAAATCCTCAACAAGCCGACCCGGCTTGAGACGACACTTTCCAATGTCGTCAGCCTCCTATCGTCGTTCATGCAGATGCGCCACGGCGTGATCTCGCTCCTGTCCGACGACGATATTCCGGACATCACGGTCGGCGCCGGCTGGAACGAAGGATCGGATGAGCGCTATCGCGCCCGGCTACCCGAACGGGCGATCGGACAGATCGTCACCACGTCGATCCCGCTCGTGGTCGAGAACATCTCCTCCAATCCGCTTTTCATTCGGCGCGACATCGAACTGCTCGGCGCCGGCGACGGGACGAAGGTCTCCTTCATCGGCGTTCCCATCCGTGTCGATACGCGTGTCGTCGGGACGCTGACGATCGATCGTCCTTGGGACAGCACGGCAGTCCATCACCTGGATTCCGATGTCCGGTTCCTGACGATGGTCGCCAATCTCATCGGACAGACCGTGCAGCTGCAACGCGTGATCTTCCGCGACCGCGAGCGTCTCATCGCCGAAAGCCATCGGCTGCAGAAGGAGCTCCTGGAGCTCAAGCCGGCAAAGAGCAAATCGACGAAGAAAGTGCCGATCGAAGGCATCGTTGGCGACAGCGCGGTGATCCGATCGCTGCTCGACAAGGTCGCGATCGTTGCGAAGTCCCATTCAACCGTCTTGTTGCGCGGTGAATCGGGAACCGGCAAGGAACTCATCGCCAAAGCCATCCACGAGTCGTCGCCGCGTTCCAAGGGGCCGTTCGTCAAGATGAACTGTGCCGCGCTTCCCGAGTCCGTTTTGGAGTCGGAGCTGTTCGGTCACGAGAAGGGGGCCTTTACCGGCGCCATTAACGCGCGCAAGGGACGCTTCGAGCTTGCGGACAAAGGCACGCTCTTCCTCGATGAAATCGGTGAAATCTCCCCGGCGTTTCAGGCCAAGCTGCTCCGTGTGTTGCAGGAGCAGGAGTTCGAGCGCGTCGGCGGCAACCAGACGCTGAAGGTCAATGTGCGGGTCATCGCGGCCACGAATAAGAATCTCGAGGAAGCGGTCGTGCGCAAGGAGTTCCGCGCCGACCTCTACTACCGCATCAGCGTGGTTCCCCTGATGCTGCCGCCTTTGCGCCAGCGCAAGACCGACATTCCGCTTCTCGCGGAGGAGTTTCTGTCCCGGTTCAACAAGGAGAACGAGCGCGACCTGTCCTTCGGCTCCGGCGCACTCGACGTCCTGACGGCGTGCTACTTCCCGGGCAATGTGCGCGAGTTGGAAAACTGCGTGCGCAGGACGGCCACCCTGACGCAGGGTGAACGGATCTCGGCGGACGACTTCGCCTGTCGCCATAACGAATGCCTGTCCGCCACGCTGTGGGCGACCTCGGAGGAAGACTCAGGCCGTGCCAAGCCGGAGATCCCGCTGCCGGTCGCACCGGCGGCCGCGCAGCCGGCCCCGGCCTACGCCGCGCCGGCCCGCGAACTAGCCTATGCGGAAGAATCTGCGTCCGGTACCTCGCTGCCACCGGAGCCATCGGGATCGGACGAGCCGATGTCCGAGCGCGAGCGCTACGTCGATGCGATGGAGCGTTCCGGCTGGGTCCAGGCCAAGGCTGCACGCCTTCTTGGCCTCACGCCAAGGCAGGTCGGCTACGCGCTGAAGAAGCACGGCATCGAAATCAAACGCTTCTGATCGAGCCTGTCGGGGTTCCGACATTGTCTGGGGTCTGACAGGCAGCGCGCGTTCAGCGTCACAATAAAACTGTTCTAATTCAACGAATTATCGACTGGCATGGCGCTTGAAAGACGCTTCATGTCCGGTTCGCGTGCGAGCCATGGTCGCTGGATGTCGTGCTGTCCCTGCATGCCCGCGACCGCCCCCTCGTTCCGAGCCGGACTCGTCCTGCAGCCGGTGCTTCGACGGTTGGCGTCGCTAGACCGGGCTGGAAGGGAAGGAAGGAGCCACGAGCCATGGCCTATAAGATTGTCGCCTCGCAATGCACCGTGTGCAGCGCCTGCGAATTCGAATGCCCGAACGCCGCGATCTCGCTGAAGAACGACATGTACGTGATCAATCCTGATCTGTGCACCGAGTGCGAAGGTCAGTACGACACGCCGCAATGCGCCGCGGTGTGCCCGGTCGAAGACACCTGCATACCGGCCTAGGACCTCCCTGACGTGGTCTCGGCAAGCAGCAATACGGCGGAAACCGATCCGGTCGACTGGGAAGGTCACCCCGTCTCCTGCCGCGATTGCCCGCACGACCTGATCCGTGCGGAGGAGCGTTGCGATTTGGGCCGCATCTGCGTACGTGACAGGCGCGCCCGCCGCATTGATCGCTTCTTTGCCCAGAACCCGAAAGAGGCCGACAACTACCTCGACCACCCCTATTTCGAAGCGCGTGTCCTCGCGGCCAAATACGCCAGCATCTTTCTGCTGCCGCGGCTACTGCACGACCCGGAACCGGATGTCCGTGCAATGGTCGCCCATCGGTTGCCGGCCAATCGCGTTCTTCAGTTGCGGCACGATCCCGACCGCAAAGTGCGGATGGTCGTGACCCAGCGAGTCGAAGGCGAGGCGCTCGTATCGATGTTTCAAGACCCGGACTATTGGATCCGGGTCGTCGCCGCCCGGCGCGTGACCCCAGACGTTCTTCCCATCGCGATAAACGACAAGGACCCCCAGGTACGCCGCGAAGTCGCCCGGCGCATCAAGCCGGAGTTTCTTACCGGCATGATGCGCGATGCGGACTCGCTCGTGCGCGTGACGGTTGCCGAGCGGCTGGAGCCGGACCAGCTGACACCGCTGGTGGACGACGAGGATTTGCGCGTGCGCTTCGCAGTAGCCGAGCGCGGCACGCGGGAAGCGTTATCGAAACTCATCGACGATCCCGATCCCGAGGTGCGCCGCATCGCACGGGAACGATACGAGCAGACCTAAGCGGAGGCCAACATGGCGGCAGTACAAGAGACCGTAGAACAAGTTCGAAAGATCGACGTCGATCAGTACAAGTACGGTTTCGTCACCGACATCGAATCCGAGAAGGCCCCGAAGGGCCTGTCGGAAGACGTCATTCGCTACATTTCCGCGAAGAAGAAAGAACCGGAATGGATGCTCGAATGGCGGCTTGAGGCATACAAGCGTTGGAAGACGATGCAGGAGCCCACATGGGCGCGTGTCGACTATCCCCCGGTCGATTTTCAGGATCTCTACTACTATTCGGAGCCCAAGAAGAAGCCGGCCCTGAAGTCGCTCGATGAGGTCGATCCCGAGATTCTCGCGACCTACGAAAAGCTGGGTATCCCGCTGAAAGAGCAGAAGATGCTCGCCGGCGTGGTCAGTGATGAGGGCGACGAGGAAGACGGTGCGCCGGCTCAGCCGCGCACCAGGGTCGCCGTCGATGCCGTGTTCGACAGCGTGTCGGTTGCCACCACGTTCAAAGAGGAGCTGGCCAAGGCCGGCGTCATTTTCTGCCCCATCTCCGAAGCGCTGCGCGAACACCCCGATCTGGTGCGGAAATATCTAGGGACGGTGGTGCCGACCTCCGACAACTTCTATGCGACGTTGAACTCTGCGGTGTTCTCCGACGGCTCGTTCGTCTATGTGCCCGAGGGCGTTCGGTGCCCCATGGAGCTGTCCACCTATTTCCGCATCAACGAGGCCCAGACGGGTCAGTTCGAACGGACCCTCATCATCGCCGACAAGGGCTCCTACGTGAGCTACCTCGAAGGCTGCACCGCGCCCATGCGTGACGAGAACCAGCTCCATGCCGCGGTCGTGGAACTGGTCGCGCTCGACGATGCCGAAATCAAATACTCGACGGTGCAAAACTGGTATCCGGGCGACGCGGACGGCAAGGGCGGAATCTACAACTTCGTCACCAAGCGCGGCGACTGTCGCGGCAAGAACGCGAAGATCTCCTGGACGCAGGTTGAGACCGGTTCCGCCATCACCTGGAAATATCCGTCCTGCGTTCTGCGTGGAGAGAACAGCCGCGGCGAGTTCTACTCGATCGCGATCTCCAACGGGCGCCAGCAGGTCGATAGCGGTACCAAGATGATCCATCTCGGCAAGAACACGTCGAGCCGTATCATCTCGAAAGGCATTTCGGCGGGCCGGTCCCAGAACACTTATCGCGGGCTTGTCTCGGCGCATCGCAAGGCCTCGGGCGCGCGGAACTTCACCTGCTGCGACTCGCTCCTCATCGGGAATGAATGCGGGGCGCACACGGTCCCCTATATCGAGGCGAAGAATTCGTCCGCGATGTTCGAGCACGAAGCGACGACCTCGAAAATTTCCGACGACCAGCTGTTCTATTGCCTGCAACGGGGCCTCTCCGAAGAGGAGGCCGTTGCCCTGATCGTCAACGGTTTCGTCCGCGACGTCCTTCAGCAACTGCCGATGGAGTTCGCGGTCGAGGCGCAAAAGCTGATTTCAATCAGTCTTGAAGGGAGCGTCGGCTAGGGGGGACTTCCCGCGCCGCGATGGATGCTGAGATGAAACATTCGCTGAGAAAAGGACGCGCACGATGACACCCCTTTTGGAAGTCAAGAATCTCCACGCGGAGATCGACGGCAAGAAGATCCTGAACGGTCTCGATCTCGTCGTGAACCCGGGCGAGGTCCACGCGATCATGGGTCCCAACGGCGCCGGCAAGTCGACGCTCTCCTATGTCCTGTCGGGCCGGGACGGTTATGAGGTCACGGAAGGTGACATTCTCCTCAACGGGGAGAGCATGCTCGACATGGAACCGTCGGAGCGCGCCTGCGCAGGTGTATTCCTCGCGTTCCAGTACCCGATGGAAATTCCCGGCGTGGCGACGATGACATTCCTGCGGGCGGCGCTTAATGCCCAGCGCAAGGCGCGCGGCGAACCGGAACTCTCCTCTCCCGATGTCATCCGCAAGGTGAAGGAGGTCGCCGCCCAACTCGGCATCAATATGGAGATGCTCAAGCGTCCCGTGAATGTGGGCTTCTCCGGCGGCGAGAAGAAGCGGGCCGAGACCATGCAGATGGCCTTGCTCGAGCCGAAGCTGTGCCTCCTCGACGAAACGGACTCGGGGCTCGACATCGATGCCCTCAAGGTCGTGTCAGAAGGCGTGAACCGCTTGCGCTCTCCGGAGCGAGGCTTCGTGGTCATCACGCACTACCAGCGCCTTCTCGACTACATCGTGCCCGACATCGTGCATGTGCTGTCGGCCGGAAAGATCGTGCGGACAGGCGGCAAGGAGCTTGCCCTCGAACTCGAAGCCTCGGGCTATGCCCAGTATCAGCAGGAGGCCGCGTAGTCCGATGGGCGAGAACGTGACCGCGAACAGGACGGTGGCCGAGTTGGGCCTCGCCGAGGCCTTCGCCTCGGTCGGCTCGAAACTGCCAGGCGACAGTGGCGTCAGAGCCAAGCGTGAAGACGCCTTTGCGCGCTTCGGCACCGAAGGGTTGCCTCATCGCCGGGTGGAGGCGTGGCGCTATACCGACCTCAAGTCGCTGCTGCGCGAGGCAAGGCCGCTCGCGGCGCCGCCATCGGCGGAAGCGAAGACGGCCGCCTGGAACGCGGAGTCCATCTTCGCCGGCATCGGCGCGCGGCGCATCGTCATTGTGGACGGCTCGGTTGTCCCCGAACTGTCCGATCTCGATGGGCTGGAAACGGGACTGAGTATCGCCACGATGGCGAAGGCACTGGCAGATGGCGACCCGCTCGTTGCCGGGTATCTCGGCACCGTCGCGCCCGTCGAGGATGCGGCCGTCGAACTCAACACCGCGTTCATGGGCGATGGCGTCGTCATCCATGTTGAAGAGGGCGCCCGGATCGAACGCCCCATTCATCTTGCCTTCGTGGCGACAGGAGCCGTACCGGCGTCCGCCTTCGTCCGCTCCCTGGTCGTTGTCGAGAATGGCGCGGCGCTGACGCTCATCGAGAGTCACCAGGCGCTGGACGATGCCGAATACCAGCCCAATATCGGGCTCGAACTCGTCATCGGTGACGGGGCACGCGTCGACCACGTGAAGTGCCTGCAGGAGGAGCGGACGTCTCTGCACCTGGCAAGCCTCATGGCATCGCTCGGCGCGCACGCGACCTTCAATCATTTCGCGCTGACGACCGGCGGAGCCGTCGTGCGCAATCAGCTCTTCCTCGAGATGAAAGGCGAGGGTTCCTCGACCGACATTCGTGGCGCCAGCCTTCTGCGCGGAAACCAGCACGCCGATACGACACTCGTCGCCAATCACATCGCGCCCGGCTGCGTGGCCCGCGAGGTCTTCAAGTCCGTCCTGGCCGACGAGAGCCGCGGCATTTTCCAGGGCAAAATTTCCGTCGCGCCGGACGCACAGAAGACGGATGCCAAGATGATGGCCCAGGCGCTGCTCCTGTCCGAAACCGCGGAGTTCGATTCCAAACCCGAACTCGAGATCTTTGCCGACGACGTTCAGTGCGGTCACGGCACCACGGCGGGCGCACTCGACGAGGATCTGCGCTTCTATCTCATGGCGCGCGGGATCGCTGCGGACGATGCGGAGTCCTTGCTGATCCAGGCTTTTGCCGGAGAGACGCTCGAGAACATCGCCCATGAGGGCTTGAAGACGCTTCTGATGGACGCCGTGGCCGATTGGCTGCAAGCCGGAGACGAGTAAGATGCATGAGGCCGTGCAGAATGGCGCCTATGACGTGGCGCGTGTTCGAAAAGACTTTCCGATCCTCGACCTCGAAGTCGAAGGAAAGCCGCTGATCTATTTCGACAACGCGGCGTCCGCGCAGAAACCGACGGCGGTGCTCGACCGGCTGAACACGGCCTACACCACCGAATACGCCAACGTGCATCGCGGCCTGCATCACCTCTCCAATGTCGCGACGGAAGCCTATGAGGCCGCGCGCGGCCGGGTGGCGACGTTTCTAAATGCCAAGCGGAACGAGGAGATCGTCTTCACGCGCAGCGCCACCGAAGCGATCAATCTCGTTGCATCGACCTTTGGCCGCGACTGCATCATGCCCGGCGACGAGATCGTGCTCTCGATCATGGAGCACCATGCCAACATCGTTCCCTGGCATTTCCTGCGGGAGCACTACGGCGCCGTCATCAAATGGGCACCGGTCGACGACGAGGGCAACTTCCTCATCGACGAGTTCGAGAAGCTCCTTACCGATCGCACGAAGATGGTCGCCATCACGCAGATGTCGAACGTTCTGGCTCGGTCGTTCCCGTCAAGGAAGTGACCCGCATCGCGCATGCCCGCGGCATCCCGGTGCTTGTCGACGGTGCGCAGGGCTCCGTCCATCTCGATGTGGATGTGCAGGATATTGACTGCGATTTCTATGTGATCACCGGGCACAAGCTGTATGGCCCGACGGGCATCGGTGCGCTCTACGGCAAATACGAGCACCTCGCGGCGATGGCGCCGTTCAACGGCGGCGGTGAGATGATCCGCGAAGTCTTCCAGGACACCGTCACCTATGGCGAGCCGCCGCATAAGTTCGAGGCCGGCACGCCGCCGATCGTGCAGGCCATCGGTCTGCACGCGGCGCTCGACTACATCGACTCGATCGGTAAGCCCCGCATCCGGGCACACGAAGCAGAGCTCATGGCCTACGCGCAGGAGCGCCTCCGCGAGATCAATTCCTTGCGCATCATCGGCAATGCCGAAGACAAGGGCGCCATCATCTCCTTCGAGATGAAGGAGGGGCACCCGCACGACTACGCGACCCTGATCAACAAGTCCGGAGTTGCCGTGCGGGCGGGGACGCATTGTGCCATGCCGCTGCTCGAACGCTTCGGCGTCTCAGCCACCTGCCGTGCCTCGTTCGGCCTCTACAACACGAAGGCGGAAGTCGACGCCTTCGTGACGGCGCTCGGCAAGGTGCAGGCGCTCCTTGCCTGACGCTGCCGCTCACGTCGATCAGTCCTCGTCCAAAGCCTTGTGATGCCTACGACAATGTCGCTTTTCGCACAGCTACAGCTTCGGCGCCGACCAGCGATGTCGGCATCGCGACAGCACGGACGCTCGAAAAACTTGATCTCGATCAATGGTCTAGGGGGCGCGGGAACGCTGGCACGCGAGTTGCGTAGAGTCTTTCTAAGACGTGCGCGGCGCGCCGTGTGGGGCACGAGGCCCTAGGTCACCCGGATCAGCGAGGACCCGAACATGGACGGATTGATTGAGCAGCCTGAGACCGAAACGGCGGAAGCCGTATCGGACATGGACGACATCATGCAGAAGATTGCCGAGCACAAAGGCTGCGGCACCAGCGGCGGCGACGGAAAGGCCAGTTGCGGCACGGGCGCCGGCGAAACGGACCTGCCGCCGGAAATCTGGGAGAAGGTCAAGAACCATCCCTGCTACTCAGAAGAGGCGCATCATCACTATGCGCGCATGCATGTGGCGGTCGCGCCTGCCTGCAACATTCAATGCAATTACTGCAATCGCAAATACGATTGTGCGAACGAGTCGCGCCCGGGCGTGGTGAGCGAACGCCTGACCCCGGAGCAAGCGACCAAGAAGGTCCTGGCCGTCGCCTCGACCATTCCGCAGATGACGGTGCTCGGCATCGCCGGCCCCGGAGATGCGCTGGCAAACCCCGCCAAGACCTTCAAGACGTTCGAAATGATCATGGAGACGGCACCTGACATCAAGCTGTGCCTGTCGACGAATGGTTTAGCGCTGCCCGACTATGTCGACGAGATCGCGAAGTACAATGTCGACCACGTCACGATCACCATCAACATGGTCGATCCCGAGGTCGGCGCGAAGATCTATCCCTGGATCTTTTGGGAGCACAAGCGCGTCACCGGCGTCGAGGCGTCGCGGATCTTGAGCGAACGCCAGCTCAAGGGCCTCGAAATGCTCTCTGAGCGGGGCATTCTCTGCAAGGTCAACTCGGTGATGATCCCGGGCATCAACGACGAGCATCTCGTCGAGGTGAACAAGGCCGTGAAGTCGCGCGGCGCCTTCCTGCACAACATCATGCCGCTCATCTCCGCACCGGAGCATGGCACCGTCTTTGGTCTGAACGGCCAGCGCGGACCCTCGGCCCAGGAGCTGAAGGCCCTTCAGGATGCCTGTGAAGGCGAAATGAACATGATGCGGCACTGCCGTCAGTGCCGGGCCGATGCCGTCGGTCTTCTCGGTGAAGACCGCAGCGCCGAGTTCACCACCGAGAAGATCATGGAGATGGACGTCGAATACGATCTCTCCTCGCGTCAGGCCTATCAGGCCAAGGTGGAAGAAGAGCGCCAGGCAACAGTCTCGGCGAAGAAGGACGAGCTCGAGTCGCTCGCCGGCGAGCATAGCGACATCAATATCCTCATCGCCGTCGCCACGAAGGGCGGCGGCCGGATAAACGAGCATTTCGGCCACGCCAAGGAGTTCCAGATCTACGAGGTGTCGACCGCGGGCGCCAAATTCGTCGGTCACCGCCGCGTCGATCTGTACTGCCAGGGCGGCTATGGCGAGGAAGACGCGCTCGAAACGGTGATCCGCGCGATCCAAGACTGCACGGCGGTGTTCGTGTCGAAGATCGGCGGCTGCCCCAAGAACGATCTCAAGGAAGCGGGCATCGATCCAGTCGACGAATACGCCCTCGAGTTCATCGAGAAGTCGGCCATCGCCTACTTCAAGGACTATCTCGCGAAGGTGAAGAGCGGCGAGATCGAGCACACCCAACGTGACGACGCCACCATTCGCCAGGGAGCCTATATCGCCGCCTGACCACGGGACGATGAGGCGCGGGGCGGCGTTGTTTGTACGGAGCCCGCCGCCCCGCAAATCGTCCAACGCCAAGGCGGTATTTGCTGAGAGAGGAACCCAAGAACAATGTCCTACAAAATCGTCGCTTCGCAATGCACGGGCTGTTCGGCTTGCGAACCCGAGTGTCCCAACGTCGCCATCTACGAAAAGGGCGGCACGTTCATCATCGATCCCAAGAAGTGCACCGAGTGCATCGGCTATTTCGACACGCCGCAATGCGTCGCGGTGTGCCCCGTCGACGACACCTGCGTCATCGACAATTCGGTCCCGCGCTATCAGCCCCCGCCTAAGGAGGAAAGGCATGAGTTTCACCGTTACACCGGCCGCCGAGAAGTTTATCCGCCGACTGCTTATGTTTGACGGCGGTCCCGGAAGTGCCCTTCGTCTCGCCGTGAGCCCTGGCGGATGTTCCGGGCTTTCGGCCGAGTTCGATGTCGAAAGCGCGCCCCGCGAAGGCGACAAGCTCGTTGAGGTCGGGGATCTTCGCTTCTTCCTGCCTGCCGAAAGCCGCCTGCTTCTGGAAGGCGTGACCATCGACTTCGCCGAGACGCCGACGTCCAGCGGCTTCGTCTTCCTCGATCCCAATGCCGCATCTTGCGGTTGTTCGACGGAAGATGCGGCCGAAAGCGTAGCAGGCTGACGGGCAGGGCAGGGCGATGTCGGCGGTTCAGACCGGAGATTTGGCGGATTTCGCCCTCGACGTCACGGCGGCCGAGGCCGTTCTGGGCGGCGGGTTGCCCGCGGAAGCCGAGCAGCACCTGAACCTCGCCGGCCTCGCCTACCAAGACGACGCCCTGGCGGAGCAGCATTTGCGCGAGGCGCAATCGCTGGCGCCGGAGCACGTCGCTGTGCTGATCGGGCTCTATCGGTTCTACTTCTACAAGGGCCGTTTGGCCGATGCGCTGGGGATCGCCGAGATCTGTCTCGACAAGGCCGCCCGCGCCAACGAGCTGCCGCTCGACTGGAGGGCCGTGCGTCCCGGCGATGCGGACTTTTCCAGCTTCGAGGCGATCCTGCCGCGCTTCTATCTCTTCACGCTCAAGGGCTGTGCCTATCTGCACATGCGCCTTGGCGACACGGACGCGGGGCGGGAGATCGTCGACAAACTGCTTGAACTCGATCCGAGCGACAAGCTCGGCGCGCACGTCTTGCTGGGTGTGCTCGAGCGGATGGGGCAGGGCGATGACGACTGACATCCAAGAGACTCTCGATTGGCAGGGCCAAGAGATCGACTGCGGCGCTTGCGCTCATGAGGCCCTTCGCAGCGAAGACAAGTGCGAGCCTCGGAAGGCCTGCGTCCAAGACCGCTATGCGCGCCGGATCGACCGCTTCTTCGATCAGAACCCGTCGCTCGCGGACGGCTACCTCGCCCATCCCTATTTCGAACTTCGGGCCGTGGCCGCGAAACACGCAACGGTCTTCAGACTGCCCCCGCTGCTGAAGGATTCCGAGGAAACCGTGCGCTGGAGCGCCGTGCGGCGTTTGCCGTACCGCTACCTGCTCGATCTTCGGGCCGATCCCCATCGCGAGGTCCGCATTCGGATCGCCCTGACGCTGAACGACGACGATCTGCCCTCGATGATGTACGACCCGGACTACTACGTTCGCACGGTCGTGGCCCGGCGCATCTCGCCGAAACACCTCACCTCGATGATGCACGACAGCGAGGCGGCCGTCCGTCGCGTCGTCGTCAGCCGCGTCGAGGAACGGTTCTTGATGCAGATGGCCAACGATGCGGAACCGAGCGTGCGGCTCGAGGCCGCGCGGCGGCTGACACCCCGTCAGCTCGTTCTCCTTCGCCGGGATCCGGATTGGCGCGTTCGCTTCCACGTGGCGAGCAATATCGAGGGAGAAGCGCTCGCGGCGATGCAGGACGACAGCGATCCCGTGGTGCGGCAGCTCGTCTATGCCCGTCTCACGCGCCCGGACAATGGTGCGGTCACGGAGGATGAGGCAACCGAAATACTGAATGCCGAAAGTCCGGAGGACGAAATGCTGGAGCGTACCTCATGACGAATATCAGCCGTGACAGCAGCGTAGTCGAGATCAACGACCCACCGACATTCAGCTACGGCGAACGTGTGCGCTCCAGACGGACGATCCGCAACGACGGGACGTTTCCGGGAAAAGACATTGGCGAAATTCTCGCGAAGAAGGGCGAGGAGGGTTACGTCACCTCGATCGGAACCTTCCTCCAGCAGTTCTACATCTACGGCGTCGAATTCATGGAAACGGGCTACCGGGTCGGCATGAAGCGCAAGGAGCTCGAGTCCGTCGACAATCCGATCGAGCCGCAAAAGCCCAAGACCGCGACCAAGACGAAATCGGAGGACGTGACGTGAGCGACCAGGACGCGACCGAACAAGCAGAAAAGGCCGCCGCGCCCGAAGCGCGTGCGCCGATGATCGAACCGCGCCTCCCCAAATACGACTGGGGGCAGCGTGTTCAGGCGACGGAGAATCTCGTCAATGACGGCAGCTATCCGGACAAGGCGCCCGATGCGCTCCTGGTGAGCGCCGGCGAGAACGGTGAAATCGTTCAGGTCGGTCGGCATGAGGAATCGAACACGCCTGTCTATCTCGTCGAGTTTTCACCCGACCGCGTAGTCGGCTGCCTCGAAGAAGAAATCGTGCCGGTCGAGGCATGACGGAAACAACCAAACCAAATAGGAGCGCCAACCCGTGAAGGTCATGATCCGCAAGGACTACGAAGGCAAACTCTCAGCCTACGTTGCGAAGAAGGATCTCGAAGAGCCAATCGTCGCCATGGAGAAGCCCGACATGTGGGGCGGCACGGTGACGCTCGCCAATGGCTGGGAGCTCGAACTGCCCGCCATGGCGCCGGACACATCCCTGCCGATCACGGTGAACGCAAGGCGGCTTAGTCAATAACCATGGTCCTCGCCCCCGACGATATCGCGGCGATTGAAGGCTTGCTTGGCCAGGCGGAAGGCGAACTTGGCGCGGTGGATGCCGTGCGCGCGCAATTCCCCGACCTGTCCATGACACGCTGCGATCAGTCCGACGTCGATGCGGAGGATCCTTTCCGGGAGTATCCGGCCTTCAACCTCTATCTCGTCGACGGCACGGACCATTGCTGGCGCCTGACGGCGGATGCGTCGGCGGCGACCGGGATCGTCATTGCGAAGAAGAGGGGGCAGTCGTGAAGCCAACCGACATTCCTCTGTCCGATCCCGACATCACCACGGCGGAACTCGAAGCGCTCAACGCTGTCTTGTCGTCGCCGCGGCTCTCTTCGGGTCCTGCTGTCGAGGCCTTCGAGGCGGCTTTCGCCGAATATACGGGCCGCAAATACGCCGTCGCCACCGCAAGCGGACGGCTCGCCATGATCCTGGCGCTCTACGCCCATGGCGTCGGGCCCGGCCAGGAGGTGATTGCCTCGCCATTTTCCTGGCGGGAGACTGCAGCGGCGATCGTGCACACGGGCGCCAACACGGTCTTTGCCGACATCGACTATTGGTCGGGAACCATCGTTCCGGACAAGGTATCCAAGGCAGTCAATGCCAGCACCTACGCGATTGTCGCCGCGAACACGAACGGTCACCCGGCCGCGTGGACCGAACTGCGGGAGATCGCGAACGAGTACGGCCTCGTACTCATCGAGGATTCCACCGAAGCCATCGGCTCCGTCTACAAGGGCGAGAAGGTCGGCAGCTTCGGCGATTGCGCGGTGTTCGATTTCTCTCAGCCCGGTCCGCTCATTTGCGGCGAGGGCGGGATGGTCGTGACGGACGATCCTGACATCGCTTCCGCCCTGCGGCGCTACCGCTCCCATGCACCCGACGAGCGAAGCTCCGTGGTGATCGGCGGCACGCCGGCGCTCGGTGCAGGGATGAGCGATTTGGCCGCGGCGCTCGGGCTCGCGCAACTCAATCGCATCGAGGAGATCCTCGAACGGCGCAAGCGCATCGAGCATTGGTATGCGAAGTCCGTGCAGACCTTCGAGGGAATCAAGCCGCCTTATGTGGGCCCTGACGTGGACGAGGTGCACTGGTTCCTGTTTCTTGTCCACCTCGGCACGCGGTTCACGCGTTCAAGCTGCGAGGCCATTGTCGAGGACCTCCGTACCGAGAACGTCGAAGCGGCGATCTACAGCAGTCCGCTGCATCTGCAGCGCTACTATCTCGACAAGGGCTACCGCAAGGGCGACTTCTTCGTGACGGAGAAAGTCGCAGACCGTGCCGTAGCCCTGCCGTTCCATATCCACTTAACCGAAGAGCAGATCACCTTCCTCGTTTCGACGATGAAGGACGCGTCCATCAATGTGGGCGCGGGTGCTGCGATTTACCTCTGAGAGAAGGGCTGGGCAATGCCAACACTGACCATCATGCCGTCAGGCAAGACTATCGAAGCAAATGAAGGCGCGAACGTTCTCGAAGTGCTGCTCGGAGCGGGCGAGCCGATCAACCACAAATGCGAGGGCAAGGCCGAATGCGGCTCCTGCCACATCTTCGTGCAGGAAGGCCGCAAAGGCATTTCCCGGATGACCCCTGAAGAGAACGCCAAGCTCGATACGATTATCGGTGTCGGCTCCAAGTCGCGACTGGCCTGCCAGATCACGCTGGGGACCGAGCCGGTGACCGTAGAGCTGCTTGGCGAGTTTTCGGGATTCTAAAAGAAGAGGAGCGTAGAGCCATGGCTAAGGAAGAGAAGACAGAGACGGACGAGGCCGCGGAAGCGGCGCCGGCCAAACCGGCTGTCACGATGATCCACGTGCGGTTCTCGGCCGACGGCAGCGTGAACGAAATCGGCGAGCGGCCCACCAGTCTGACGCCGCAGGACTGGTTCAACCGGTTGAGCGACAAGGCGGGTACGAAATTCCAGCCGCTCTCAGGCGGACGGGGAATCTTCCGTCTTCCGCCGGAAGAGGTCGAAGCGCTCAAGACCATGACTGCGAACTAGAAAGGCGGACGAAATGTCGGCTGAACTGATCGATGAAATCCGCGCGGCTTTCGATGAAGGCCTTGCGATCCCGTATCTCGGACCCGGCGTGCTGGAACTGGCGGGAGACGCCTGCACCGTTCCAGCCTCACCGGCCGCGCTCGTCGCGCGGCTCACCGAGAAGGCCAGCGTGCCGCACAAGATCCGCGACAATCTGACGGCAGCGGCGCAGTTCATCGAAAACTTCAAGCACCGCAACACGGTGAAGGCCGCGATGACCGAAGCCTTCACCAACGAGATGGAGCCGACGGATTTCCATCGCTACCTGGCGGCGCTACCGAAGCTGCCGCTGCTGGTTCATGCCTGGTACGACGATCTCCCTAACAAGGCGCTGGCAAGCCGCTCCGAGCCTTGGGGCGTTGCCCAGGGGATCAGCCAGACGGAGCACTACGGCCATTGGATTCACTATTTCGAATCGGACGCTACGCTCTTGCCGAATCCACCGGAAAGTAAGTTCAGCGTGGAGAGTTGCGCCCCGGCGATGGCGCCGGACGAAGTGAAGCGCTGGGCGACACTGCTTTACGAACCGCTGGGATCGATTGCGCCGGCACAGAACTATCTCGTCTCGGATACGGACTTTGTCGAAGTGCTGACGGAGATCGATATTCAGACGCCGGTGCCTGAGCCCGTGCGCGACATCCGGAAGGGTAGGCATTTCCTATTCCTCGGATGCCGTTTCGGCAAACAGCTCGACCGGCTTTGGGCCCGGCAAGTCTCCAAGCGGTCGTCCGACTTCCATTGGGCGGTGCTCCCGGGCGAGTTGACGAAGAACGAACTGCGCTTCCTCGAAGAGAAGAACATCAAGCGCATCGACATGACGCTTGAGGCCTTCGCAGAAGCCCTCATGGGAAGCGGCGCGAAGGTGGAAACCCAACAACCCGAAATGGCGCTTGGCGCCTAATCGTCCGGAGATGAGATCATGAGACTGGCTGAAGGTTTTGCGTCGGCGTCGCTCGACGAGTTGAAGGCGGCCCTCGACGGAGGATCGCTCGTTATCTATTCCACGGGGCGCCCCCCGCTCCCCGACCACGATGTCACCCGCAGCGGCGTGCTGGCGACCTTCACCTTTGCGTCGCCCGCATTCGGTGCGGAACCGAGCGGCGAGGACGACGACGGCGCCGTCGCGCCGGCCTTCGCAGAAGATTCCGTGGAGGCCGTGAATGTGGGCACGCCGAGTTTCGCGCGGGCACTGAAGGCCGACGGCACCGTCGTGGCCGACTTCTCGGTCGGCCCCGGCAAGACCGAGGTCAAGCTCTCGGAAGTGTCCGCCACGGGGGGTCACCCGATAGCCGTCACCAGCATGCGCATGCCACTGCCGGCCGAAGAGGTCAGCTGGGAGAAGACCGGGTTCGGCCATGTCTACATGACCAGCGGCGACGACCCCCGCAGAAAGATGTCTGTCCGCGGCTAGTGCCAATAACAAGGTCAAGCCAAAGGAGAGTGGACGTGTCCAGCGCGCTCGGGTTCTTCGTGGATTGGGACGGCAACCTCCGCAGTACGGCGGATCCCGGCGGCGGCTATCTGTGCGATGTCGATGGCGTCGCGCGCTATGTCGCCGTCACGACGAAGACCGGAACGCTGGTTCACGAGGCAACGCTATACAGAACATTGGATGCCGTCGCCAAAGCCGGGATCACCGCGAGCTTGGTCGACGGCTCCGTTCCTTGGGGCAAGAAATCCGAAGGCATTTAAGTGCGACGGCTTCTAGAGCCCGTCGGCAAGGTCCGCGATGACGGGCCAGCCGACGGTGCCGGTGGGATCGAGTATCGCCAGATGCTCGAGGATGGCGCGCGCCCCGTCGCTCTCGCCGCGCCGGAGATAGATGAACGCAAGCGCCTTGAGCGTGTAGAGGGCGAAACGCCCGGCACCATCGGGAATTGGGTTCTGCGGCGTCCACATGCACCAGGCTTCGGGCCAGCCGGCTTGGCGTGCCGCTTCTCGCGTGCCGCGTTCCGCGATGGCCTTCGCTTCGTCGAGACTGCCTTGATAGGTGTGGATCTTGTAGAGGCAGTAATAGACGGGGAGCGAGTCCGGCGCTGTCTCCAGGGCTTGGCGGAATACACGGTCCGCAGCCGGCTTGTCGTGGCGATAGGCAACGACACCTTCCTGCAGAAGCGCATCGATCGTTTCGGGCAGGGGCCCGAAATCGATCCCATCCCCGCCGCCGAGAACCTCCGCAGCCGCGCTCACTTCAGCATGTCCAGTGGAACCATCGGCAATTCGCGCCGCCCCAGGACCACATCGACCTTGAAGCGCACACCCTCGATGGTGAGTGGCTTGGGGATGATGCCGGCGGCGCCGGCGTCCAGTGTGGCCTTGGCCGTCGGATTGTCGGCGCTTTCCGCGATCAGCACGACTTGGGCGCCGGGGACCTTGTCCTTGATGTCGCCCAGCACATCCGCGCCCTGTTGCTCGACAATGTCCTGACCGAGAAGGATCAGGTCCGGCCTCCAGTCACAGGCCTTTTCATAGGCCTGGTCGAGAGTTGCGAGCTCATGCGTCTCGTTCTCGTCATGCAGCATGAACTGCAGGGCTGCGCGAACGATCTCGTCGTCGACGACAACGAAGATCCTCTTGTTCTCGACCGACCGGGCCGTCTCAACACCGATTTGCATGTTGTCTCCCACACCTTTGTTGGCGGGGAGAAAGAAGCAATTTCCGTACCGCTGTAGCGGTCAATCGCGAGCGTGAACGGATTTGCTTGCAAGGCTGGGACTTCCGGCTCAGCGCCTGCCCAGGGCTCGAATTTCAGTTGTTCCAATCCCGACAGACCAAGAGGGGGATGTCCGGCGATCCGGCCCCGATGTCGGGTTCGGTACACGCCTCCGATCGGGGGCGGAACTTCAGGCATGACCCTGATTTAGAACGATTATTGGCGCCCGAAAGCGTTTGGCACACCCGTTGCACCAGTGATCGGTGCAAGGCGAGTGGTTGCTGGCAAAGCGGCCCGGAGCAAAGTCCGCAAGCTGCGCGCCGCGCGACAGAGTCAATGGAGACGACAGGCTACCCCGCGACCGGTGCAGGTGCATCGGTCCAACGGCAAACGCTTACGAAGGAGATTATCGACCATGTCACTGCGGCAAATCGCATTCTACGGCAAAGGTGGTATCGGCAAGTCCACGACTTCCCAGAACACCCTCGCCGCTCTGGCCGAGATGGGCCATCGCATTCTGATTGTTGGTTGCGACCCCAAGGCCGACTCGACGCGCCTGATGCTTCACGCCAAGGCGCAAGACACGATCCTGAGCCTCGCAGCCCAAGAGGGCAGCGTCGAGGACCTCGAGATCGAGGACGTGATGAAGATCGGTTACAAGGACATCAAGTGTGTTGAGTCCGGTGGCCCGGAGCCGGGCGTCGGCTGCGCCGGCCGTGGCGTCATCACCTCGATCAACTTCCTGGAAGAGAACGGCGCTTACGAGGACATCGACTATGTGTCCTACGACGTGCTGGGCGACGTGGTGTGCGGCGGTTTCGCCATGCCCATTCGCGAGAACAAGGCCCAGGAAATCTACATCGTCATGTCCGGCGAGATGATGGCCATGTACGCGGCCAACAACATCTCGAAGGGCATTCTCAAATACGCCAACTCCGGCGGCGTCCGTCTCGGCGGCCTCGTTTGCAACGAGCGTCAGACCGACAAGGAGCTGGAACTGGCCGAGACCCTGGCCAAGCGGCTCGGTACCGAGCTGATCTACTTCGTGCCACGCGACAACATCGTGCAGCACGCTGAGCTGCGGCGCATGACCGTCATCGAGTATGCGCCCGAATCTGGGCAGGCACAGCACTATCGTAACCTCGCGAAGAAGATCGACGCCAATGCGGGCAAGGGCATCATCCCGACCCCGATCACGATGGACGAGCTCGAGGACATCCTCATGGAGCACGGCATCATGAAGACGGTCGACGAGAGCCAGGTCGGCCTGACCGCCGCCGAACTCGAAGCAGCGAGCGCCTAACCAGCAGACCAACCAACCGGTCCCTCCATTCGCGGAGGGACCGGTGCCCCGATCAACTTTCTAGACGAGATGAGGTAGCGCCATGAGCTTGGCGACAGCTGAGAAGCTTGAAGACATCAAAGCGAGAAACAAGGAACTGGTCGACGAGGTCTTGGAGGCTTACCCCGCGAAAGCGAAGAAGAAGCGCGCCAAGCACCTCAACCAGTTCGATGAAGGCAAACCCGACTGCGGCGTGAAGTCGAACGTCAAGTCGATCCCCGGCGTCATGACCATTCGCGGTTGCGCCTATGCCGGGTCCAAGGGTGTGGTGTGGGGTCCGATCAAGGACATGATCCACATCAGCCACGGTCCGGTCGGCTGCGGCCAGTACTCCTGGGCGGCCCGCCGCAACTACTATATCGGCACGACCGGCATCGACACGTTCGTGACGATGCAGTTCACCTCCGACTTCCAGGAAAAGGACATCGTCTTCGGCGGCGACAAAAAGCTCGCCAAGATCATGGACGAAATCCAGGAACTGTTCCCCCTCAACAAGGGCATCACGGTTCAGTCCGAATGCCCGATCGGTCTGATCGGCGACGACATCGAGGCCGTCTCGAAGTCAAAGTCCAAGGAGTATGACGGCAAGACCATCGTCCCCGTCCGCTGCGAGGGCTTCCGGGGCGTGTCCCAGTCGCTCGGTCACCACATTGCCAACGATGCCGTTCGCGATTGGGTGTTCGACAAGGCAGGCGACAAGCCGGCCAAGTTCGAATCGACCCCTTACGATGTTGCGATCATCGGCGACTACAATATCGGCGGCGATGCGTGGTCCTCGCGCATCCTTCTCGAAGAAATGGGCCTGCGGGTGATCGCTCAGTGGTCCGGCGACGGTTCGATCGCCGAACTGGAAGCCACGCCCAAGGCCAAGCTGAACGTCCTGCACTGCTACCGGTCGATGAACTACATCTCCCGGCACATGGAAGAGAAGTTCGGCATTCCGTGGGTCGAGTACAACTTCTTCGGCCCGTCCAAGATCGCCGAAAGCCTGCGCAAGATCGCCAGCCATTTCGACGACAAGATCAAGGAAGGCGCCGAGCGCGTCATCGCCAAGTACCAGGCGCTGATGGACGACGTCATCGCCAAGTACCGCCCGCGCCTCGAAGGCAAGAAGGTCATGCTGTTCGTCGGCGGCTTACGCCCCCGGCACGTGATCGGCGCTTACGAGGATCTCGGCATGGAAGTCGTCGGCACGGGCTACGAGTTCGGCCACAACGACGACTATCAGCGTACCACGCACTACGTGAAGGACGGCACGCTGATCTACGACGACGTCACGGGCTACGAGTTCGAGAAGTTCGTCGAGAAGATCGAGCCTGACCTTGTCGGGTCCGGCATCAAGGAAAAGTACGTCTTCCAGAAGATGGGTGTGCCGTTCCGGCAGATGCACTCTTGGGACTATTCCGGCCCGTATCACGGCTATGACGGCTTCGCCATCTTCGCCCGCGATATGGACATGGCGATCAACGCGCCCGTCTGGAAGCTGGCCCAAACCCCTTGGAAGAACTGAACCGATGAGCCTCTCCCGCTTCGGCACGGCCGGAGCGGGAGACCCTAACAGCGCACCCGCGCAAGGACAGATGTCATGACCCAGAACGCTGAAAACGTCCTTGACCACTTCGACCTGTTCCGGCAGCCCGAATACAAGGAGATGCTGAAGAACAAGAAGGAGAAGTTCGAGGATCCCCATCCCGAGGCGGAAGTCGAGAAGATCCGCGAGTGGACGAAGACCCCTGAGTACCAGGAGAAGAACTTTGCCCGCGAGGCCCTGACGGTCAATCCGGCCAAGGCCTGCCAGCCGCTCGGCGCGGTGTTCGCCGCCGTGGGCTTCGAAGGAACCATCCCCTTCGTGCACGGCAGCCAAGGCTGCGTCGCCTACTACCGCAGCCATTTCTCGCGCCACTTCAAGGAGCCGAGTTCCTGCGTGTCGTCATCCATGACGGAAGACGCGGCGGTCTTCGGTGGCCTCAACAACATGGTCGATGGACTCGCGAATACCTATTCGCTCTACGAGCCGAAGATGATTTCGGTGTCCACGACCTGCATGGCCGAGGTGATCGGTGACGACCTCAACGCGTTCATCAAGAACGCGAAGGAGAAGGGCTCCGTTCCCCAAGAGTTCGACGTGCCGTTCGCACACACGCCGGCCTTCGTCGGCAGCCACATCACCGGCTACGACAACGTCATGAAGGGCATTTTCGAGCACTTCTGGGACGGCAAAGCCGGCACCACGGAGAAGCTCGAGCGCAAGCCCAACGACAGCATCAACTTCATCGGCGGCTTCGACGGCTACACGGTCGGCAATTTGCGCGAGATCAAGCGCATCTTCGACGTGATGGGTGTCGAGTACACCATCCTTGGTGACAACAGCGACGTCTGGGACACCCCGACCGACGGTGAGTTCCGCATGTATGACGGCGGCACCACGCTCGAGGAAGCAGCCGAGTCCCTTCATGCAAAGGCGACAATCTCCATGCAGGAATACTGCACGGAGAAGACGCTGCCTTTCATCAAGGGTCACGGCCAAGAAGTCGCGTCCTTCAACCATCCGGTTGGCGTCTCGGCCACGGACAAGTTCCTGATGGAAGTCTCCCGCCTGACGGGCAAGGAGATTCCGGAAGAGCTGGCCAAGGAGCGCGGCCGCCTGGTGGATGCCATCGGCGATTCCTCGGCGCATATCCACGGCAAGAAGTTCGCGATCTACGGCGATCCGGACCTGTGCCTCGGCCTTGCGGGCTTCCTCTTGGAACTCGGCGCGGAGCCGACCCACATCCTTGCCACCAACGGCAGCAAGGGCTGGGCGAAGAAGGTACAGGAACTGCTGGACAGCTCGCCATACGGTGCGAACTGCCATGTCTATGCCGGCAAGGATCTGTGGCACATGCGGTCGCTGCTCTTTACCGAGCCGGTCGACTTCCTGATCGGCAACACCTACGGCAAGTATCTCGAGCGCGATACGGGCACACCCCTGATCCGCATCGGCTTCCCGGTGTTCGATCGTCACCACCACCATCGCCGTCCCGTCTGGGGCTACCAGGGTGGCATGAATGTTCTGATCACGATTCTCGACAAGATCTTCGACGAGATCGACCAGAACACGAATGTTCCCGCCAAGTCCGACTTCAGTTTCGACATCATCCGCTAGCGGAACGATCCACTCTTAACTGAAACGGCGAGGGAAGAACGATGAGCTCATTGGCAGACAAGGTACAGGACGTCTTCAACGAACCTGGCTGTGCCAAGAATCAGGGCAAGTCGGATAAGGAACGCAAAAAGGGCTGCACCAAGCAGCTCCAGCCTGGAGGCGCAGCCGGCGGCTGCGCCTTCGACGGCGCCAAGATTGCACTCCAGCCCATCACCGATGTCGCGCATTTGGTGCATGGGCCCATCGCCTGCGAAGGCAACTCATGGGACAATAGAGGTGCGAAATCGTCCGGGTCGCGCCTCTACCGCACCAGTTTCACCACCGACATCAACGAGACCGACGTGGTCTTCGGCGGCGAGAAGCATCTGTTCAAATCCATCAAGGAAATTCTCGACAAATACGACCCGCCGGCCGTGTTCGTGTATCAGACCTGCGTACCCGCCATGATCGGGGACGACATCGGCGCCGTTTGCAAGGCGGCGACCGAAAAGTTCGGCAAGCCGATTGTGCCTGTGATCTCGCCGGGCTTCGTTGGGCCGAAAAACCTTGGCAACAAGCTTGCGGGCGAAGCGTTGCTTGACCACGTGATCGGCACGGAAGAGCCCGAATACACCACCCCTTACGACATCAACATTATCGGCGAGTACAACCTTGCGGGCGAGCTCTGGCAGGTGAAGCCGCTGCTCGATGAACTCGGCATCCGCATCCTCTCGTGCATTTCGGGAGACGCGAAGTATCACGAGGTCGCCAGCTCCCACCGTGCGAAGGCCGCGATGATGGTCTGCTCGAAGGCCATGATCAATATCGCCCGCAAGATGGAAGAGCGTTACGACATCCCGTTCTTCGAGGGTTCGTTCTACGGCATTGGCGACATGAGCGACTCGCTGCGCGAGATTGCGCGGCTTCTGATCGAAAAGGGCGCCGATCCGGAACTCATGGATCGCACCGAGGCTGTGATCGAGCGCGAAGAGGCGCGCGCCTGGCAGCGCATCGCACCCTACAAAGAGCGTCTCACCGGCAAGAAAGTTCTGCTCATCACGGGTGGGGTCAAATCGTGGTCCGTCGTCGCAGCCCTGCAGGAAGCCGGGTTGGAACTAGTCGGCACCTCGGTGAAGAAGTCCACCAAGGAGGACAAGGAGAAGATCAAGGAACTCATGGGGCAGGACGCCCACATGATCGAAGACATGACGCCGCGCGAGATGTTCAAGATGCTGAGCGACGCACAGGCCGACATCATGCTCTCCGGCGGCCGCTCCCAGTTCATCGCGCTCAAGGCGAAGATGCCGTGGCTCGATATCAACCAGGAACGCCATCATGCGTTTGCCGGCTACGAAGGCATGGTCGATCTGGTCAGTGAGATCGACAAGGCGCTGTACAATCCCATTTGGGACCAGGTGCGCAGGGCCGCGCCCTGGGACGACGGCGAGGAGAGCTGGGAGAGCCGCGCGCTGGCCGAAGCCGAAGCGGAAGCCGCCGCTATTGCCGCCGACCCGGTACTCGCCGAGGAGAAGCGGCGCGGCACCCAAATCTGCAACTGCAAGACCGTTGATACGGGAACGATCGAAGACGCCATCAAGGCGGATCACCTGACGACCATCGACGAGGTCACAGCGGCCACCAATGCCGGCGGCGGTTGCGGCGGCTGCCACGAACGGATTGCCGGAATTCTCGCGGGGCTGACCGCGGACAAGGCGGAGGCCGCGTAGAGCGTCATGGCTGAGGTCCGCAATTCCAAGAAGGCCTGTACGGTCAATTCGCTAAAGATGAGCCAGCCCATTGGCGGTGCACTCGCCTTCATGGGCCTCAATGGGGCCATGCCGCTGCTGCACGGTAGCCAGGGGTGTACCTCGTTCGGCCTGGTGCTGTTCGTGCGCCATTTCCGCGAAGCCATCCCCATGCAAACGACGGCGATGAGCGAGGTGGCGACGGTGTTGGGCGGGCTCGACAATGTCGAGCAAGCCATCGTCAATATCGCCAAGCGCACCAAGCCCGCAATCATCGGTATCTGCTCGACGGGTGTCACCGAGACCAAGGGCGACGATGTCGACGGCTACATCAAGCTCATTCGCGACAAGCACCCGGAGCTCGACGACATCGCGATCGTCTATGTCTCGACTCCCGACTTCAAGGACGCGTTCCAGGATGGCTGGGCGCGCACCGTCACGCGGATCATCGACGAGATCGTCGAGACCGCGGCGCCCGAAGCACAGCGTTCCGACAGGCGCATCAATGTGCTGCCGGGCTGCCATTTGACCCCCGGGGACCTCTACGAAATTCGCGACATCATCGAGTCCTTCGGGCTGGAGCCGATGTTCCTGCCGGACCTGTCGGGTTCGGTCGATGGACGCATCCCGGACGAATTTACGCCGACAACTCTTGGCGGGATCACGGTCAAGGACGTCGCAAAGCTGGGATCCTCGGCCTGGACGATCGCGATCGGCGAACAGATGCGTGCCGCCGCCGAAGCCCTCGAGGAGAAGTCCGGCGTCCCGTTCACGCTCTACGACAGGCTGACCGGGCTCGCGCCCAACGACGATCTCATCGCCTTGCTGTCGCGGCTGAGCGGGAAGCCCGTGCCGCAGAAATGGCGGCGCCAACGCAGCCAGCTCGTCGACGCGATGCTGGACGGGCACTTCTTCTTCGGCAACAAGCAGATCGCTATCGGCGCCGAGCCGGATCTGCTCTGGGCCGTCTCGTCCTTCCTGACCGAGATGGGTTGTGACATCGAAGCGGCGGTGACGACGACGCACGGTCCGCTGCTCGAACAGATCGAGACGGACGAAGTCCTGATCGGCGACCTCGAAGATCTCGAAGAGCGTGCCCAAGGCTGCGATCTGCTCATAACCCATAGCCATGGGCGGCAGGCCGCCGAGCGTTTGGACATTCCGTTCTTCCGCATGGGGCTTCCCATGTTCGATCGGCTGGGCGCCGCGCATCTAACCACGGTCGGATATCGCGGCACGCGCGATCTCGTCTTCGACATTGGCAACATCTTCATAGCGAACGCGCACGAGCCCAATACGGAAACGTGGCGCCACACCGCAGAGGTTTCGGATGACACAAGTGAGGCGTTTGCGGCTCATTGAGAGGAGGTCGAGACTAGCCATGGAAGCGACGAAAGAGACCGGTACGTTGAAGGTTGCGTTCTCGACGCAAGACCTGAAGCACGTCGATGCGCATTTCGGCTGGGCGAAGAATCTCGCCATCCACGAGATCTCTGCGGATGGCCATCGCTTCATCGAGGCGATCCAGTTCGACGGCGACCTTCAGGAAGACGGGAACGAGGACAAGCTCCTTCCCAAGATCGAGGCCATCAAGGACTGCGCAATTCTGTACGTCGCCGCCATCGGCGGGTCGGGCGCGGCGCGGGTGGTCGCGAACAACATTCACCCCATCAAGGTCACGCAGTCCGAGGAGATCGACATGCTCCTCGACAAGCTCTGCGGCGTTCTTCAGGGCACGCCGCCGCCCTGGCTGCGCAAGGCGCTGCTCAAGGGCAAGGAACGGACATTCGATTTCGAAGACGAGGTGCAACATGGCTGAAGCCGCAGAAGCAATCGCTGAAACCGACGAGAGCGCGCCCGCGCCCGAACAGACGATCCCGACGGACTCGCCGTTCTTCCAGGAACTCATCAAGCAGTGGCGGGCGCAGGACACCCATGGCGTCTGGGAAAGCAAGAGCGATCTCGAACTGCTCGAGCCCTATGTGCTCGACAAGGAAAAGCGCAAGCAGATCCCGATCATGGGCGATCCGGATCCGGAGACGTTGTGGCGGCTCGAGCTTTATTACAACGCCATCGGCCTCGCCATCGAGCGCGAGACCGGGATCATGGTCTCGCCGATGATGAAGATGCATCACGAAGGTTTCGGTCGGATGATCCTGGCCGCCGGCCGCCTGATCGTCATCAACAAACATTTGCGGGACGTACACCGCTTCGGGTTCCCGAGCTTCGAGAAGCTCGCCTCGGAAGGCGACAAGGCCGTGGCCTCCGCCGTGGAAATGATCGGCAAGTTTCCCGAGGTCGCGAACTACTAGGGACCGAACACGCACAAGGAGAAAGGAAGTCGTTATGTCCGATGTCGAGGAACTTAAGACCAAGATCAAGAAGCTGTCGTCGCGTGCCGTGACCCAGAAAATGAACCTGCACGACCTCGCCGAGGATCTGCCGATCGACTGGACGAACATCATGTCCGTGGCGCAGCAGGCCTACGACGCCTACGAGGCTCTCGAGGCGGCTCGTAAGGAACTGAAGGAGCAGGAAGCGCTCGCCTCGTAGCGGGGGAAGCCTCTCTCCAGACCCAAGGAAGGGACGAAGCAATGTTCACAAGGCGAGACGGGAAGCCCTGGGAGCCCACCTATCTCACGGCGATCAATTCGGAAACCTGCATTGGGTGTGGGCGCTGTCACAAGGTTTGTGGCCGGGACGTCATGAATCTTCAGGGCATGACCGAAGACGGCGACCTCGTTCCCTTCGACCCGGAAGACGATGACGGTGACGATTACGATCGTCTCGTCATGGTGATGGAGAATCCGGGCAACTGCATCGGTTGCTCCGCCTGCAATCGCGTGTGTCCGAAGGATTGTCAGAGCTTCACGCCTGCGAGCGAGCTCGAATCCGCCGCGGCCTAGGGACAAGCACCGTGACAAAGCCTGTTATTCTCCCCGAGGGATTCGAAGTTGCAGCGGATGGACCGTGGCCCCCGCTGAAGGGCAAGGACTCCAACGCGGCCGGGCTCGGTATTGCGACCTATCGCATGTTGACGCGGCGCGATCCGAGCGACCTCTGGACGGTCGACGACGAAAACTTCGACGCGCATGTCTTCGCCTCCATTCTGGCCGTGTCTGCGACCGAAGACGGCAAGGTCGCGGGTCAGGCCGGGTTGACCGCGTCCGACCTCGATCTTCTGCTCTGGCGCTGGTTCTCCCACGCCGTACCGCTGGCGACCGCGTGGTACCCGGATGGCGCAACGGAAGACGAAGACGAGATCGCGATGGTGCGCGAGCTTCTGCTGGCGAACCGCTCGAGCGAGGGAGAGGCCGGCCGCCTGCTGGCGCATATGATTGCGCGGCGCTGCATGGAGCCGAGCCATCTATGGGAAGATCTCGGCCTGCGCGATCGCAAGGAGCTTGTGCGCCTTCTGGAACGTCACTTCGCACCACTGGCCGCAGGCAATACCCAAAACATGCGCTGGAAGCGCTTCTTCTACCGCAAGCTCTGCGAAGGCGAGGGCTTCACCCTGTGCAGCACGCCGGTGTGCTCCGACTGCAACGAATTCGACCTGTGCTTCGGCGAGGAGACCGGCGAGAGCCGTCTGGCCGCCGCCCGCCGGGCTGAAGACCTCGACGAAGCGACGTAAGAAAAGACCCGAAGGGCGGAAACGACGATGCAACCAGACTTCAAAAAGTTCTCTGTCGATGAAACCTCGGCGGAGGAGTCGCGTCCAGGGGCGGCCTTGCGCGCCGGGCTGTCTGGCTGCCCCTGGCGCGATTATGAAGAGATGCTGCGTGCCGTCAATCTCAGGCCGACCCGCCAGCGCATGGCGCTCGGCTGGTTGCTGTTCTCGAAGGGTGGCCGGCACATCACCGCAGAGCTTCTGCGTGAAGAGGCCGTCAGGGCGAAGATCAACGTATCGCTGGCCACGGTCTACAACACGCTGAACCAGTTCACCGAGGTCGGCCTGTTGCGGCAGGTCGGCGTCGATGGTGCCAAGTCCTACTTCGATACCAACCCTACCGACCACGACCACTTCTTCGTCAGCGGCGAAGAAGTGCTGTTCGACATCCCGGACGGTGACGTCGAGTTCGGCAAGCTGCCGGTCGCGCCCGATGGGTTCGAAATCGACCGGGTCGACGTGGTGGTGCGCTTGCGCCGGAAGAAGGACGCGCCCGAGACCGCGTGACCCGACATCGTCGCGTATCCGACGCATGTCACGAACCCGACAATCGAGCGCCGGAATAACTCACGTAAATTCAACAAGTTAACGGATGGCACGCGGATTGCTCCGTCAAGGGTCAAGAGACACGACTTGTGTCTGAGGACATGACCTGGAGGTGCCGTCGATGATTAACCTGACGCCGGAAGCCGCGACCGCCGTGAAAGGCGCGATGGAGCGTGCTGGCAAGGTGGGTGCGGGCTTCCGCATCATGGTGGAGACCGGTGGCTGCGCCGGCCACAAATATCTGGTGGGCCTCGACACCGAGCCTCGCGAGGACGACGCGGTGTTCGAGTCCTCGGGCGTCAAAGTCTTCGTCGATCCCGACTCCCAGCCGCTCCTTTCGGGCATGACCGTCGGCTTCGTCGACAGTCTGCAGGGGTCTGGCTTCGTTTTCGAGAATCCGAACGCGGCGTCGCAGTGCTCCTGCGGCAAGTCGTTCGGCTGACCGTTCGGCCCGGCAAGGAGAGCGTGCATGTGGCAGTGCTCCGATAAAGTCCAAGATCACTTTCTCAACCCGCGCAATGTCGGCGTCCTCGAGCAGGCCGACGCGGAAGGGCAGGCGGGTACGATCGCCTTCGGAGATGCCCTGAAGATCGCCATCAAGGTCGACCCGGACTCGGGCGTCATAACGGACGCGCGCTTCAAGTCGTTCGGCTGCGGCGTGTCGATTGCCGCCGCCTCCGCGCTGACGGAGATTGTCATCGGCAAGACGATCGACGACGCGAGCGCTGTCTCGGACGCCGACATCGTCGACTATCTCGGCGGACTGCCGGACGACAAGATGTACTGCGCCGTGCTGGGCCAGGAAGCGCTGCAAACGGCCATTGCGCATTATCGCGGCCAGAACGGCGCGGATGACTCGGAGACGATCTGCAAGTGCTTCCCAGCGCGCAAGGCGTTTCTCGAGCGCATCATCCGCGCCAACAAGCTGACACTGCCGGGCCAAGTCACGAACTACACCAAGGTCAGCGGCGGCTGCCAGAGCTGCAAGAAGCCGATTGAGGCGCTGCTCGCCGAAGTCAACGCCGACATGGTGGAAGAGGGCATCCTCGCCGCGGCCGACGCCTACCAGGCACCGGTGAAGGCCTCGCACTTCATGCCGGCGAAGTTCCAGATGAACGGCAATGGCGCGCCGGCGAAGCCAAACGGTGTGACCGAGGCCAACGGGAAGTCGATCGGTCCGGGGATTGCGAGACCGAATGCGGCGCCGACCAGCGGCCAGGAGGCGCAGCCGACACCCCAAGGCATGGCCGCGTTCGCCAAACTCAATCAGGAAGAGCGGATCGAGGTCGTCAGTAAGGCCATCGATGAGCTCCGTCCGCACCTCAAAGCGGACGGCGGGGATTGCGAGCTCGTCGAGGTCAAGGAGAACACGGCCTATGTGAGGCTCACCGGCGCCTGCATGGGATGTCAGATGGCCTCGGTGACCTTGAGCGGGGTGCAACAGCGGCTCATCGAGAAGACCGGCATGCCGCTGCGCGTGGTGCCTGTGCAATGACCATTTATCTCGACCATAACGCGACGACCAGCGTCGATCCCGATGTGCTCGCCGCCATGCTGCCGTTCTTCACCGAGACCTTCGGCAATCCGTCCTCGAAACACGGTCCCGGCGAAGCGGCCGCCATGGCCGTGCAGAAGGCGCGCACGCAGGTGCAGTCTCTGCTTGGTGCGGACTATCCCCACGAGATCATGTTCAACTCCGGCGGAACCGAGAGCGTCAATTCGGCGATCGTCTCGGCGCTGGAAAGCGCGCCACTTCGCCGCGAAATGATCATCAGCGCGATCGAACATTCCGCGGTGCGGACGCTCGCCGACTGGCTTGCGAAGAACAAAGGCATTCGCGTTCACACGATCCCCGTCGACAAGAATGGCCGCATCGATGTCGTCGCCTACAAGGAAGCCTTGTCAGAGCGGGTCGCGGTCGTCTCCATGATGTGGGCGAACAATGAGACCGGCACGATCCTGCCGGTCGTGGAGCTTGCGGAGATGGCCAAGGAAGTGGGCGCCGTCTTCCATACGGACGCCGTTCAGGCCGTCGGTAAGATTCCGATCGACCTGAAAGCTACGCAGATCGACATGCTCTCGCTCTCGGGTCACAAGCTGCATGGGCCGAAAGGCGTGGGCGCCCTCTACTTGCGGAAGGGCTTGCGGTTCCGCCCGCAGATCAAAGGCGGCCACCAGGAGCGCGGGCGCCGCGCCGGAACGGAAAACGTGCCGGGCATTGTGGGGCTGGGCAAAGCCGCGGAACTCGCGGGCGAACGCATGGCCGCCGATGCCGACTACCTGAAGCCGTTGAGAGCAAAGCTGGAGGCAGGCCTTCGCGATATCCCGAACGCTTACATCGTTGCCGCAGACAACGACCGCCTGCCGAACACGACGAGCGTGGCTTTCGACTACATCGAGAGCGAAAGCATCCTCTTGCTGCTCGACAAGGAAGGCATCGCCGCCTCATCCGGCTCGGCGTGTTCGTCCGGCTCCTTCGAACCGTCGCACGTGCTTCAGGCGATGAGTGTTCCCGAGACGGCCGTGCGCGGCGCCGTGCGCTTTTCCCTGTCGCGAGACAACACCGAAGCCGAGATCGATCGCGTGCTCGACGTGTTGCCGGGCATCATCGCGAAGCTGCGGGAAATCTCTCCTTACGGGGAGGCAAGCGATACGGCTACCCAGGAGACCGCTTATGCTTGACCGTCCGACGACACCGCTGCCGGTCGTGCTCAACGACACAACCCTGCGCGATGGCGAACAGGCGCCGGGCGTCGCCTTCAGCCTTGAGGAAAAACTGGCAATCGCCTCGGCCCTCGCCGACGCAGGCGTTCCGGAGATCGAGGTCGGCACGCCGGCCATGGGCGCACAGGAGATTGCCGCCATTCGTGCGGTCGTCGAGGCGGGCTTGCCCGCGACGCCGATCGCCTGGTGCCGCATGAGCTGCGACGACGTCGATGCGGCGTTGGCGTCGGCCGTGCCGATGGTCAATCTGTCGCTTCCCGTTTCCGACGTTCAGATCGCCGCGAAACTTCATGGCGGCCGGCAGCAGGCGCTCGATAGGCTCGTGCACGTCGTTGGCTATGCGCGCGAGCGCGGCCTCGACGTCGCGGTCGGCGGGGAGGACTCATCGCGCGCCGATCCGGCCTTTTTGATTGAGGTGGTCAAGGCAGCCGAACAGGCCGGAGCGCGACGGTTCCGGGTCGCTGATACCTTAAGTGTGTTGGAGCCCTTCGCAGCCTACAGCCTTGTCGCGGCGTTGCGCGCCGAAACCGCGCTGGAACTCGAGATTCATGCCCATGACGATCTGGGGCTTGCGACCGCAAATACGCTGGCGGCGATCCGTGCCGGCGCCACCCACGCCTCGGTCACGGTCATCGGGCTCGGCGAACGGGCAGGCAATGCGCCGCTGGAAGAAGTGGCTGTCAGCCTTCACCATCTCTACGGTTGCGATACGGCCGTCGATATGACGGCGTTGGGTTCCATCGCGTTCCTGGTTTCGGCCGCCGCCGCGCGTCCGATCCCACTCAACAAGGCGATCGTCGGCGATCATGTGTTCACCCATGAGTCGGGTATTCACGTCGATGGCCTGCTGAAGGATGCGCGGACGTACCAGTCGTTGGACCCGTCCACCCTCGGACGGTCCCATTCCATCGTCTTGGGCAAGCATTCCGGCTTCGCGGCGCTCGCCGCCTCCCTGTCCAACCTCAACCTGTCCGCCAACGGACTTGAGTTGCGTGCGATCCTCGAGCGCGTGCGCGAGCAAGCTGCCACCACCAAGAATCCCGTCACCGCCGAGGACCTCACCGAGATCTGGGAAGAGGTCCATCGTGAGTCGGTGCTCGAAGTTGCGATGTGAGGCCGGCCGTGACCGATAGCGTGAACATCACCGAGAGCGATGCGGATGTGCCGATCGAGGATTCTTCGACCTCCGGCGAGGCGGCTGAGCAACTGTCCCTGCTGCGCCTGCTCCGCGAAGACCTTCGCTGCGTGAAGCTGCGCGATCCGGCCGCGCGGGGCGAGCTCGAAAGCCTGCTCACCTATCCCGGCGTCCACGCCGTGATCTGGCACCGCCTCTCCAATAGGCTTTGGCGGCGAGGATGGCGCTTCCCGGCCCGGTTCCTGTCCTGGCTCGGACGGTTCCTCACCAATGTGGATATTCATCCGGGCGCGACGATCGGGCGGCGCTTCTTCATCGATCACGGTGCCGGCGTCGTCATCGGCGAAACAGCCGAGATCGGTGACGACGTGACGCTCTATCACGGCGTGACGCTGGGCGGAACGACCTGGTCGCCGGGGAAACGGCACCCGAGCCTCGAAGACGATGTGGTGGTCGGCGCGGGCGCCAAGATACTCGGCCCCATAACCGTCGGCCGCGGAACCCGCGTCGGCGCCAACTCCGTCGTCGTGAACGACGTGCCCGCGGATGTGACCGTGGTCGGCATCCCGGCGAAGGTCGTTTATCCGGACGGCGCGGGCAAGAAGGTCGGCCGCATCGATCTCAATCACCACTTCATGCCCGACCCTGTCAGCGCGGCGCTGTCGCACATCATCGACCGGGTTGATTTCGTCGAGGCGAGGCTTGGGCTTCTGCAACGGCATGTGCGCGAAGAGCGGTCTGACGAAAAGCACGATCAAGAGGAGCCCTGCTCATGACGACCTCCGATGGAAACATTCTCGCCAAACTGAACGATGCGTCAGCGGCGGAAGAGTTCTTCGACATTCTCGGCGTCGGGTACGACCCCAAGGTCGTGAACGTGGCGCGGCTCCATATCCTGAGAAGGATGGGGGAGTACCTCGCAAGCGAGGACCTCGACGGCGTGTCGGATGCGGACGTCGAAGCGCGCTGCAAGGCGGTTCTCGAACGCGCTTACGAGGATTTCGTGAAGTCCTCGCCGATCGATGAGCGCGTTTTCAAGGTGCACAAAGAGGCCATCGCGCCGAAGGCCGAGCCCGAAGCGCCGGCGAACTTCGTCTCTTTAGACTCGCTCAAATAAGGCGCGGCATTCGCAGTCGCCCGCTTCCCATCGCGCGACTGTCGCGTTCCCGACAAGCCCGTTCGAATGCATGCGCAGCCGGACCTGTCGGGTTTCGAACGGTTCGGTCGGGGTTCAGTATAAAGCATTGGAATTGAATGATTATTTTGAGCGGAGAGACCTTGGCACGCCGTTTGCTCATCTATTCTCCAAGGCCGCGTGGCCTCGCTAGGAGAAGATCCCGATGCATATCGTCGTTTGCATAAAACAGGTTCCGGACTCGGCGCAGATCCGCGTTCACCCCGTGACCAATACGATCATGCGCCAGGGCGTGCCCACGATCATCAATCCCTACGACCTGTTCGCCGTTGAAGAAGCGCTGCGTCTCCGCGACACGCATGGCGGCGAGGTCACGGTGCTGACCATGGGGCCGCCATCGGCCGAGGACTCCTTGCGCCGCGTGCTCTCGTTCGGCGTCGACCGCGCGGTCCTTCTCACGGACCGATTCTTCGCAGGCTCCGACACGCTGGCCACGACCTATGCGCTGGCCACAGCCATCAAGAAGATCGGTGAAACGTTCGGTGCGCCCGACATCGTCTTCACCGGCAAGCAGACGATTGACGGCGACACGGCCCAGGTCGGACCGGGCATCGCCAAGCGCCTCGACCTCCGGCAGCTGACCTACATTTCCAAGATCGATTCCGTCGACACGGACGCCAAGGAGATCGTGGTCGAGCGCCGTTCCGAGGCCGGCGTTCAGGTGCTGAAGAGCCAGCTGCCCGTTCTCGTCGCCATGCTGGAAGGCACGAACGACTTGCGGCGCGGCACGCTGGAAGAAGCCATCGCGGCGGCGCGTGCGGAGGTCGTCCGCTGGAGCGCGGCGGATGCCGGTATCGAGGACATGCAGAAATGCGGCCTTCGCGGTTCGCCGACGATCGTCAAGAAGGTGTTCGCGCCGAGCGCACGCTCGGAGAAGGCGGCTTTCATCGAGACCGAGGACCAAGTGCCGGCCGAAGCGCTGATTGACGAGATCTTCAAGCGGCAGCCCGCCCTTGAGGACGATCTCTCCGCGCTCGCGAGCGGTTATTGAGGGGAAGAAGGACGACGCATGGCTGACGCTCCCAAAACACCTCCTGCCAAGCCTCAAGCCGGCGGCCGCGCGGCTTCGAAGAAAGAATTGCCGGACCACTTCAAGCCCTACAAGCACGTCTGGGTTTTCGTCGAGCAAGAGCGTGGCCAGGTGCATCCTGTTTCCTGGGAGCTGCTGGGTGAAGGCCGCAAGCTCGCGGACAAGCTGGATGTGGACCTCGCCGCAGTCGTTCTGGGGCCCGAAGGCGCGGAAACCCAGCACGTGGTGGCCGAGGCGTTCAACTACGGCGCCGATCTCGCCTATCTCGTCGCGGACCCGCTGCTCAGGGACTACCGTAACGAGCCTTACACCAAGGCGATGACCGATCTGGTCAACACCTACCAGCCCGAGATCCTGCTTCTCGGCGCGACCACGCTCGGCCGCGATCTGGCGGGCTCGGTCGCGACCACGCTGAAGACCGGACTGACCGCTGACAGCACCGAGCTCGACGTGGACGACGACAAGTCGCTTGCGGCGACGCGGCCGACCTTCGGCGGTTCCCTTCTGTGCACGATCTATACGCTCAACTATCGGCCGCAGATGGCGACGGTGCGCCCCCGCGTGATGCCGATGCCCGAGCGCGTCGAGCGGCCCGTCGGAAAAGTCATCACCCACCCGCTGGGGCTGGTCGAGGACGACATCGTCACCAAGGTGCTGGATTTTCTTCCGGCCCGCGACGCGGCCACGTCGAACCTTGCCTATGCGGACGTGGTGGTCGCGGGGGGAATGGGTCTGGGGTCGCCGGAGAACTTCCAGCTGGTCAAGCAGCTCGCGACGACGCTCGGCGCCGAATACGGCTGTTCCCGTCCCCTCGTGCAGAAGGGTTGGGTGCCGAGCGATCGGCAGATCGGGCAGACCGGAAAGACCATCCGACCCAAGCTCTATATCGCCGCTGGCATATCAGGCGCGATTCAGCACCGGGTGGGAGTCGAAGGGTCCGATCTCATCGTTGCGATCAATACGGATAAGAACGCGCCCATTTTCGACTTCGCCCATGTCGGCCTCGTCGCGGACGCCATCAAGCTACTGCCGGCGTTGACCGAGGCGTTCCGCCGGCGGTTGTCGCCCCACAACCGCGACAAGCTGGCGAGCTAGGAGAGCGAGATGATCGACGAAAGATTCGATGCAATCGTTGTCGGAGCCGGCATGGCCGGAAACGCCGCGGCTTACACCTTGGCCGAGCGTGGACTTAAAGTCCTGCAGCTCGAGCGCGGCGAGTACGCCGGCGCTAAGAACGTCCAAGGCGCCATTCTCTATGCGGACATGCTGGAGAAGATCATCCCGAACTTCCGCGAGGATGCACCGCTCGAGCGGCACCTTGTCGAGCAGCGCTTCTGGATGATGGACGACCGCTCCCACACGGGCATGCAGTACCGGTCCGATGACTTCAACGAGGAGAAGCCGAACCGCTACACCATCATCCGCACCCAGTTCGACAAATGGTTCTCTCAGAAGGTGCGCGACGCCGGTGCGCTGGTGATCTGCGAGACGACTGTCACCGGGCTTGTGCAGAACGGAGAGGGCCGGGTCATCGGCGTGAAGACCGACCGCGCCGATGGCGAGGTGCATGCTGATGTCGTGGTGCTGGCGGAAGGCGTCAGCGGTCTGCTCGGCTCGCGCGCGGGACTCCGCGACCGGCCGGAGGCCGACAAGGTGGCGCTTGCCGTGAAGGAAATGCACTTTCTGCCCAGCGAGACGATCGAGGCGCGCTTCAACCTCAAGGGCGACGAAGGTGTCGTCATCGAAGCCGCCGGTACGATCTCGCAGGGCATGACCGGCATGGGCTTCATCTACACGAACAAGGAGTGCATCTCGCTTGGGATCGGTTGCCTCGTTTCGGACTTCCAGAGCACGGGCGAGACACCTTACGACCTCATCGAGCGCTTCAAGAAACATCCGTCCGTGGCGCCTCTCATCGAGGGCTCCGAGGTGAAGGAATACTCCGCCCACCTCATTCCCGAAGGCGGCTACAAGGCCATTCCCCAACTCTTCGGCGACGGCTGGGTCATGGTCGGCGACGCCGCGCAGCTTAACAACGCGATCCATCGCGAAGGCTCGAACCTCGCCATGACCTCAGGGCGCCTCGCGGCAGAGGCGATCTTCCAGGTGAAGTCGCGCCGCGAGCCCATGACTGCGGAGAACTTGTCGCTTTACAAGACGATGATCGACGACTCGTTCGTGATGAAGGATCTGAAGAAGTACAAGGATATGCCCGCATTGCTGCATACGCAGTCCAAGAACTTCTTCCTCACCTATCCGCAGCTTGTTTCGAAAGCGATGCAGGACTTCCTGCGTGTCGACGGCACGCCGAAGGCCCAGAAGGAAAAAGCGACTCTGAAGTCTTTTGTGTCCGCGCGTTCATGGTGGGGACTGGCCGGCGATGCCGTCCGCCTTGCCCGCGCGTGGCGCTGAGTTGATCTGATGATGTGTGTGGCCACAACCCAAACCGGAGGTGCCGGAAATGACTGATCTCTCCGTTCGAGTGGAAGACAAGCTTTACCAGAACCGCTACCAGGTCGACGCGGGCAAGGTGCATATCAAGGTGCGCGAACACGATACGCCCACCGAGCCGCTCCGCGCGCTGCTCACCGCCTGTCCGGCCCGCTGCTACGAGCTGAATGACAAGGGGCAGGTGGAACTCACCGCCGATGGCTGCATCGAGTGCGGAACCTGCCGGATTATCGGTGAGGCGTCGGGCGACATAGAGTGGAACTATCCGCGCGGGGGCTACGGCATCTCGTTCAAGTTCGGCTAGGCTCGAAGTAGTCGGGGGCTGCGATGTCGCGCCACACAAGGCTCGTGCCACCGCACACGGGCTACTCGGACAGCCGCTTGATCGCCAAACTCTCTGGAGTGGAGGCGCGGCAAGCCGATTTTGAGCGGCCCTCGCGTCTCGCCGGCGCCGGCAGGAGCATGATGGTCTGTTCCTGTCAGCAGATCTGCGAGAGGGACATCCATGATGCTGTCGCGTCGCTGCGAACGCTCGACCCAGGAGTGGTGCTGACGGCGGGGCTGATCTGCCGGGCTCTCGGCAAACGCACGGACTGCGGTAGTTGCCTCCCACAAATGATCAAGATCATACTTGGCCTCAATGATGACGAAGAAAGTCATGATTCTTTGATCTCGTGCAGAGCATCTTGCGACGAAGCCTGCACATTGGACTGATCGGGCGCACGGCCCGGAACCAACCAACAAGCCAATACCGCAAAGTATTGTGCGTAAGGCTGCGGCACTGACGGCTCTTGTCACGTCCGATGACGCCTGCCAATGCTGCGGCCATCGGCTTTCCTGTGCGACGGAGTACAATGACACACACACTGCTGAGATTCTGTTTTGGTCTCGTCGTGGCGACGCTGGCGTGCCTGCCGGTAACGACTGTCCGTGCCGCGGACGCGACTATTGCCGTTGCCGCTAATTTCACATCGGCCGCGAAGGAACTCGGTTCGGCCTTCGAGGAGTCGACCGGCCACCACGTCGAATTCAGCTTCGGCTCGACCGGGCAACTCTTCACCCAGATCGCGCACGGCGCCCCGTTCGATGCCTTCTTGGCGGCGGATGAAGCGCGGCCCGAGCGGGCGGAAACAGAAGGGCTCGGCGTTGCGGGAACGCGTTTCACTTATGCAATCGGTGTTCTCGTTCTTTGGAGCGCGGATCCGGATCGGATCGACGGCACCCCGGCGGTTCTGTCCGACCCGACCCTGCGCCATGTCGCGATCGCCAATCCGGCCACCGCACCCTATGGCGCTGCTGCTGTCGAGACCATGAAGGCACTCGGCGTTCTCGAGGCGCTTGAACCGCGCCTCGTTGAGGGAAAGAATGTCAGTCAGACCTACCAGTTCGTGTTTACCGGTAATGCGCAGGTGGGCTTTGTTGCGGCCTCGCAGGTCAAGGACAACGACACGGGTTCGAGTTGGACCGTGCCCGACGACATGTATCGCCCCTTGCGGCAAGACGCGGTTCTCTTGGCGCATGGCAGTGAGAATGAGGCCGCCAAGGCCTTTCTGGAGTTCCTGAAAGGCCCCGAAGCCGTCAAAGTGATTGAGGGGTTCGGTTACAAGATGCCGTGAGAGGACTAACGGGGGAGAACGGACATGTTCGATGCAGCGCTGATCGAGACAATCCTGCTCACGCTGCAGCTCGCGGTGGTCACCACGTTCGTTCTTCTCATCCTCGGCATCCCGCTCGCGTGGTGGCTCGCGCGCAGCAAGGCACGGGGCAAGGAGATCGTGGCGGTTCTGGTCGCGCTCCCCATCGTGTTGCCGCCGACCGTCCTCGGATTCTACCTGCTCATCGCCATGGGGCCGAATAGCCCCATCACAGCGCTGATCGGCCGGTCGCTCCCCTTCACCTTCGAGGGGCTCGTGGTGGGCTCCGTACTTTATTCTATGCCCTTCGTCGTGAATCCGATTCGCACAGCGTTCGAGGCGATGGGCGAGCGCCATTGGGAAGCCGCCGCGACCTTACGGGCGCGGCCCCTGGACGCCTTCATCAACGTGGCCTTGCCATTGGCGCTGCCGGGAATTCTGACCGGCGCTATTTTGGGGTTCGCGCACACGATGGGCGAGTTCGGTGTCGTGCTGATGATCGGCGGGAGTATCCCGGGCGAGACCAGGGTCCTCTCCATCGCCATCTTCGACTTTGTGGAAACGCTGGAGTGGGGCAAAGCGCATGTGCTGGCCGGTGCGATGCTGGTGCTGTCCTTCGCGGTGATCCTCGCGATGCGAATGGTCGAAACGCGTTTCAAGAGCGAGCGCCCGTGATCGAGGCCCAGTTCTCAGGTCAGCAAGGCAGCTTCAAGCTCGATGTGGAGTTTGCCGCGCCGAGTGAAGGGGTCACGGCATTGTTCGGCCCCTCCGGTTGCGGCAAGACGACGGTGTTGCGCTGCGTGGCCGGTCTCACGCGCTTGGCGCAGGGCAAACTCGTGGTCGACGGCGAGGTGTGGCAGGAGGGACGGCGCTTCGTGCCTGTGCACCGCCGCGCGATCGGCTACGTGTTTCAGGAAGCGAGCCTGTTTCCGCATTTGTCGGTGCGCGACAATCTCGCGTTCGGGCAGAAGCGCGCCAAACGGGCCAAAGGCGGCAGGCAGACGATCAACTTCGACGACGTGGTCGAGCTTCTTGCCATCGCGCCGCTGTTCGATCGGCCCACGTCGCGTCTGTCGGGCGGCGAACGCCAGCGTGTCGCTATCGGCCGCGCGCTGCTGTCGCAGCCCCGTCTGCTGTTGATGGACGAGCCGCTGTCAGCGCTTGACCGTATGGGGCGCGAAGAGATCCTGCCTTATCTCGAGCAACTGCACCGAGCTCTATCGATCCCGGTACTTTATGTGAGTCACGATATCGGCGAGATCGAACGACTGGCAGACACTCTGATTCTCATGCGGCATGGTGGAGTGCGCGCCGCGGGCCCCATCGCCGAATTGCTGTCCGATCCGAGCTTGCCCTTGGTGCGCATGCCGGAGCCGGCCTCTGTTCTCGATGGCACCGTCATGGAGTACGACCCGGGCTACGGGCTCGCGACCGTTGACGTGCCCGGCGGCACGCTTCTCGTTGCGGGCGATATCGGGCCAACAGGATCGGCCCGGCGATTGCGGATCGAGGCCAGCGACGTGAGCCTCAGCCGCGAGGCGTTGAAGGACAGTACGATCTTGAATGCGCTGCCGGTCCGCATCGATACGGTCCAGCCCATCGGCGACACGCAGATGACCGTCCGGCTCAAGCTGGGGGAAGACGGAAGTGGGGCGCCGCTCCTCAGCCGCGTCTCGCGTCTGTCGTGGGACCGGCTCGGGTTCAAGCCAGGTGACACGGTCGTGGCGCAGATCAAGGCCGTCGCACTCGCACGGACCTAGCGCAGCGGTCGCCGAACGCGGTCGCTAGGCCGGCGTCTTCCGAGAGCGGATAAGGACAGCGCAGAGAACCACGCCGATCAGCGCGGCTGCGGTCATGAGAATCATGACGCCGGAGAAGCCGGCATCGAACGCTTGCAACAGGGCCGATTGAACCTTCGCCGCGTCCCCGGCCGGGAGTTGCGCCAGGGCCTTGGTGACTTGGCTTTCGGAGCCGTGGACCAACGTGACTTTCAACGCATGCGCATCGGGCAGCGCGCTGCCGACGCCGTCGATAAACGGATCGATGATGCGGCGCTTGGTTTGGAGCGCGACGACGGCGCCGAGCGCCGTTCCGACCGCCAGTCCCGAATACAGGCACGTATTGACGACACCGGAGCCTTGCCCCGCGTTGGTGTCGGGCAGGGCGTCCAAACCGATCCGGGGCAGGAGCGTCATCGTCAGCCCCACGCCGACGCCGATGAAGGTCAGCCTCCACCAGATGTCCTCAAACGGGGTCTGGTGATCGACGCCGTGCATCAGCCAGAAGCCGATCGCAAGGGCCACCATGCTGACGGTCGCCCAAATGCCATAGCGCTTCGGTGAAATAGTGTGTGGCGCCACAAGGGAGACCACGAACATCACGGCCGTGAAGGGCAGGAGCGCGAGTCCCGCCTGCAGGGCACTGAAGCCCAGGCCCTCCGGGGCCTGAATGTAATAGTTGACGAAGAAGAGAATTCCGATCTGCGTGAACCCGCTCAAGAACATGCCGGCCGCCGCCGCCGAATAGTTCCGGTAGCGGAAAAAGTCGAAACGGACGAGCGGGTCCGCCGAGTAGAATTCCCGGGCCGCGAACCCGGCGCCGGCCAATAATGTGAGCGCAAACAGACCGAGCGCTTGCAGCGAGGTCCAGCCGTATAGGGGGCCGCAGGTCAGGGCGTAGAGGAATGCCGCAAGCGTCACGAACAGTAGCGCGATGCCGGCAAAGTCCGTCCGCTTGCCCCCCTCGAGCACGGCCGGCGTCAGTCCGGCGCGCATGACCCACAGGCACAGTAGGGCAGCCGTTCCGAGAATCGCCAGATCGAGCACGAAGATCGCACGCCAGCTGATGCCATCGGTCAGCGCGCCGCCGATCAGCGGCCCGAGAGCGAAACCCAAGGCCACGGCGGCCGCCCAAACGCCGTGGGCGGATGCGCGCTGGTCGGCGGGGGTCGATCGGCTGATCAGAGCGACTGAAGCGGCCATGACCGCGGCGATGCCAAGGCCTTGAAAGGCCCGTCCCATGAGCAGCAGGATCGCCCCGTCCGCAACGGCGATGGTGATCGAGCCGAGTGCAAAAAAGGCAATGCCGCACAGGAAGATACGGGCCATGCCGAACGTGTCGCCGAGATGGCCCATGGCCGCCAGCGTCGCCGCGCCGAACAGCATGTAGATGTTGATCACCCATTGCAGCGTGTCGAGATCGAGATCGAGTTCCGACTTCATTGCCGGGAGGGCAGTCATGACGGCGGTCGTGTTGTAGGCGACAGCGAATGCGCCCACGCAACCCGCCACGACAACCAGCCAGAAACTATGCTTCCGGCCGGCTGGATCGGTCGCCGATGTCATGAAGTCCCCCTGATGCTCGCTCGCCCCGACCCCCGTCTAGCACAGAGTAATGACTATTGCGCGCGGCCGCACGCTTGCCGGGATCATGCGACCTATGGCAAATCGCCTATGAGGCTCCGTGAGCGGCACCGTTGAGGCGCAATATCTTGACTGGCATCAACGCCAGGAAGAGAGAAGAGCGTAGGTGTGACCGACGCCGCCCCGGGGGAGCAGCACGAAGACAACGGGGAGGACAATTCCGTTATGAAGAAATTTGTCATCGTCGCGATCGTTTCGTTCTTGGCGGGTGCGGCCCAGATGGGCGTCGCCAACGCCTCCGCCTATAGCGATGCGGTGCGCAAGTACTGCCGGGCCGATTACAAGAAGTATTGCAGCGAGTATGGACTCGAAACCAACGCCTTGCGCAATTGCATGAACCGGCACGGCGACAAATTGTCGGACGCATGCGTGCGTGCGCTGGTCCAGTCCGGAGAAGTGAGCCAGCGGGAAGTCGACCGGCGCAGAAAGAAGTCACGTTAGGATCGCCAAGCGGGCCGATGAACCCCAGGGGAGAAACATCCATGACAAAGCACGAACAATTCCTCGGCATCTTCGCCGCGATGCTTCTGACGCTGTTGAGCGTCAGCGCCGTGGTCGCCGGCGACTGGGCCGGGAAATATGTGACCGAGGATACGAAGGGCAACACCTTCACGATCACCCTCGGGGCTGATTCCAAAGCGCACGGCGAAAAGCAGGGCCATGTCCTCGAAGGGGCGTGGTCGGTGGACGGCGCAAGCGCCGTCATCAAATGGACCACCGGCTGGACGACCAAGCTCACCCAAGACGGCGATGGTTACTCCAAGACCGCCTATCGGCCCGGAACACCGGTCACGGACGAAGGGGCGAAGGCGACCCCTGTCAAACGGGTAGAGTAGGGCACCCGAGGGACCGACGCCCGGCCTTCGCGCGCCGCGCGAAAGTGCTAATGTCCGGGCAATGCATGGACCTGTATCGAACAAGCGCCCCCTCGGCTCAGTCGAGCGGCTACGGCGTGCGATCCTGAACCCGGAGACGGGCGCCGTACATTACGGCGTCGCTGTCACGGCCGTGGTGGGCATGGCCTGCCTTGCCTGGGGACTGTATCCGTGGCTCGAAGGGCGCGCGTCCTTCCTCATCTTCATCCCCGGCCTTGCCATCGCGGCTGGATTCGGTGGCATCGGCCCCGGTCTCCTGGCGACGTTTTTGTCGGCGGCAATCGGCTATGCGCTGATTCCGCACAGCACGGCCGACCTTCCGGATCTGGCCGAGCTCGGCATTTTCACCGGCGTGGGAATCGGGATCGCCTGGTTGGGCGAGTTGCTGCGGCGCACGCGGTTGCGCAGCCGCCGCAGCGCCAAAGAGGTCCGCGCGCGCGAGGCCCATCTGCGGTCTATCTTGGACACCGTTCCCGATGCCACCGTCGTCATCGACGAGACGGGCATGATCCGCTCCTTCAGCGCCGCGGCCGAACGGCTCTTCGGACACAAGGAGATGGAAGTCGCCGGGAAGAACGTGGCGGTGCTCATGCCCTCGCCATTCCGCGAAGAGCATGATGCCTACATCTCGCGCTATCTTCATACCGGGCAGAAGCGCATCATCGGCTTCGACCGGGTGGTGACCGGCGCGCGCAAGGACGGATCCACCTTTCCGATGAAGCTCGAGGTCGCGGAGATGCGATCGGGTGAACAGCGGTTCTTCACCGGCTTCATTCGCGACCTGACGGAACGTCAGAGAACGGAGAAGCAACTACAGGATCTGCAGACTGAGTTGGCGCGGCTGTCGCGCCTGACCGCCATGGGCGAGATGGCCTCGACCTTGGCGCATGAGGTCAATCAGCCGCTGACGGCCATCTCCAACTATCTGCAAGGCTGCAACCGTCTGCTGGAATCCATTGAGGATAAGAAAGTCGCCATGGTGCGCGAGGCGCTGGCCGCCACGACAAAGCAGACATTGCGCGCCGCCGATATCGTGCGGCAGCTCCGCGATTTCGTGACGCATCACGAAACCGTTCGCCAACCGGAAAACATCAACGATCTTGTCGAGGAAACCAGCGCCTTGGCGCTCATCGACGCCAAGGACGAGGGCGTGAAGCCCAGATTCCAGTTCGATCGCTCCGTCTCGGATGTGATGGTTGTCAAGGTACAGGTCCAGCAAGTCCTTCTGAATCTGATGCGCAATGCCATCGAGGCGATGGAAGGCTGCGATCCGAAAATCCTCTTGGTCTCGACCGCCCGATCCCCCACGGATACGTACGAGACGGGGGAGCCGATGGTGCAAGTGACGGTCGCCGATACCGGAAGCGGCATCTCCGATAAGATCGCCGACCAGCTCTTTCAGCCCTTCGTGACAACCAAGACCCATGGCATGGGTGTGGGGCTGTCGATCTCCAAGCGTCTGGTCGAGGCGCACGGGGGACGCATGTGGGTCGAGAAGAACCCCGGCGGCGGCACGGTTTTCCGGTTTACGCTGGAGCCGGCCAGAAGCGAGGAAGCCGTGTGATGCCTGCCAATCCCGTCGTGCATATCGTCGATGACGACGATGCGGTTCGCCAGTCCCTGGCGTTCATGCTCGGCTCGGCGGGGCTTCCCGTCCGGCTCTACGATTCGGCCAGTGCATTCCTGGAGGCCCTCGATCCGATGCTGTGCGGATGTCTCGTCACGGATGTCCGCATGCCGGATATGACGGGGATCGAACTGCTCGGCCGGCTCAAAGACAAAGTGCATTGCCTGCCGGCGATCGTCATCACGGGCCACGGCGATGTTCCGCTTGCGGTCGAGGCCATGAAGGCCGGCGCGGTGGACTTCATCGAGAAGCCCTTCGAGGACGAGGTGCTGCTCAGGGCAGTGGAATCCGCGCTCAAGAGGGCCGGCGGAGATGGCGACAACTCAATGCAGGAGGTCTTGAGCCGGCTCGCCAGCTTGTCCGAGCGTGAGCGTCAGGTCCTTGAGGGCCTGGTGGCGGGTCAGGGCAACAAGACCATCGCCGCCGCCTACGGCATCAGCCCGCGAACGGTTGAAGTCTACCGTGCGAACCTCATGACCAAGATGCAGGCGAAGAGCCTCTCCGAACTGGTGCGCATGGCGGTCCTTGCCCACGTGGGCCCCGCCGGCGACAGCGCCGGCTAAGGCCGCAAAGACGCACACGTTTTCGATCTCGATCTCCATTTGACGTGGCTCAATGCCGCACCGGCGCCGCCGCCTAGTCTGCGGGCATTGGCACGGGGTGAACCGCTGGGCGAGGGCCGATGTTGGGGGAGGCATATGAGCCAGACTGGTACGGTGCTGATTGCCGTTGGCGATGGGATACTCGCCGATAGCCTGCGATTTTCGTTGGAGCTCGAAGGATATGAGACACGCTTCTGCGATGAGCACGCACTTTCGCCCCTCTTGCGGGCGCCCTGTGTCCGCAGCGCCTGCGTGGTGCTGGACCAAGACGTCTTTTCGCGCGTCGCAGACGCTGGCGACAAGAAGCTCCCCTGCGATTCCTGTGTCCCGATCATCCTCATGGTCTCGCAAAAGACCGAGCGGCTCCTTGCCAAAGCGAGGCTAGGCGGGGTCACCACGGTCCTCGAGAAGCCGATCCTCGGCGGGGTCATGCTTGAGACCATCCGGCAAGCGATTGAATCTAAGAGGGATTTTGGCCGGTCGAAACTGCCGTCCTGATGAGCGCCGGGCTACGTAGTTTCCCTTAGGGAGCCGGCCCGAATTTTGATCGAGCGCAAACATCTCTATCTCTGACGTTAGTCAAATTATCCTTTCGGGGGTTATCATGCTGACGCCAAATCCTGCCGTCGACCTTCCTCAGAACCAGGTGCTGCCCGCACGGTCGGTTGTTCCGCAGCCGCGCGACGAAGGTGACTTCCACACATCGAGCGTTCCGCTCAATTTCGCGCGCAACAGCGAGATCTTCGCCGAGGGTGAAACCGCCGGCTACGTCTACAAGATCGTCTCGGGCGTTGTCCGTGTCTCGAAACTTCTGCCGGACGGTCGCCGGCAAATCAGCGCCTTCCATCTTCCGGGCGACATGTTCGGCTTCGAAGTGGATGATGTGCACCACGTATCGGCCGAGGCAATCGGGCCGGTGAAGGTTCTCGCCTATAAATGGCAGAGCCTGGTCAGCACCACGCCTTCGAGCGGTTTTGTGCGCGAACTGCTTAACCGCACCATGATCGGCTTGCGGCAGACCCAGGATCACCTGCTGCTGCTTGGCCGAAAGAACGCGCTGGAACGGCTTGCGGCCTTTCTTATCGAGATGGTGCGCCGCACAGGTTCCGATCGCTCACTGCAACTGGCCATGCCGCGCCACGACATTGCGGACTATCTCGGGCTAACCCTTGAGACGGTGTCGAGAATGTTTGCCGAACTGAAAGACGCCGGTATCATCAAGCTCGAATCGGCCCGGCAGGTCTCGGTGCTCGACATGCAGAAGCTGGAGGCAATGGCTACATGATTTTTCGCGGATTTCGGCAATCGCTTGGCTTTAGCGCTCTCCTGGCAGTCGGACTACTGGTTGGATTTGCTTCAGGGGCGCAAGCGGAAGAGCCGGTCGCGAACAAGCAGCGCCTCGAGCAAGGCAGGGCGGTTGCCGAGAGCGTCTGCTCGAATTGCCATCTGGTCTCCAGCGAACAGACCAAAGCCGTCGCCGACGTGCCGAGTTTCCAAGAAATCGCAGACCAGCCCGATCAGACCGAGGGCGGTATCATAGCGCGGATTGCCATCCCCAAGCATCCGATGCCCGTTATCCCGATTACCAAGCATGAGCTTGAGGACGTCGCAGCTTACATCATGAGCTTGCGAAACGAATAGGCGGCAAGCGGACACTCCTACTATCGTATGGGATCGCCGAAGCTTGCGCTGGATCAAGGTAGGCCGGCAGCGGTCGGCGTGTAACGAAGCTGTAATGAACCGCGATGGCTGACGCGGTTCTGACGACGTTTCCGGGGCTCCGCGCCACCGGTGGGGATCTGGGCAAGGCTTGAGATTAAGGGGTTGGGAACATGGCCGCATCGACTCAGCGGGATGAGTGGAAAGCGCTGTCGGACATTCTCGCGATTGGGCCGCAGCGTTTCTCGTTATCATCGGTCTCGTCCTCGCAGTAGCAGGCGACGGCTTGGCCATGAAGTTTCATGGCTGCGTTCTGCTCGGCGCATCGGGCCTTGCACTTCTTTATATGCTGACCCAGTTCGTCGAGGCGCGTGAGCCCGCGGACACCAGCGGCTATGCCGACGGCGTCGTCCGGGCCGGCGTCATCGCGACGGTGTTCTGGGGCATTGCCGGCTTCATCGTGGGCGACCTCATCGCCTGGCAGCTGGCGTTTCCGGCCCTGAACTTCGATCTGCCGTGGACGAGCTTCGGTCGCCTGCGGCCGCTCCACACATCGGCGGTCATTTTCGCGTTCGGCGGCAATGCGCTGATCGCGACCTCGTTCTACGTGGTGCAGCGCACCTGCCGCGCGCGCCTCGCGGGCAAGTGGTCCCCGTGGTTCGTGTTCTGGGGATATCAGCTCTTCATCGTTCTGGCGGCCACCGGCTACCTGCTCGGCGTCACACAGAGCAAGGAATACGCAGAGCCCGAATGGTACGTGGATCTGTGGCTGACGCTCGTTTGGGTCGTTTATTTCCTTGTCTTCATCGGCACCATTGCCAGGCGCAAGGAACCGCACGTCTACGTCGCGAACTGGTTCTACCTGGCGTTCATCGTCACCGTCGCCATGCTGCACATCGTCAACAATCTGGCGGTGCCGGTGTCGCTGCTGGGGACGAAGAGTTACATCCTGTACTCGGGCGTCCAGGACGCCATGACCCAGTGGTGGTACGGCCACAACGCGGTGGGTTTCTTCCTAACCGCCGGCTTCCTAGGCATGATGTACTACTTCGTGCCGAAGCGCGCCGAGCGGCCCATCTATTCCTACCGCCTGTCGGTGGTCCATTTCTGGTCGCTGATCTTCATCTATATCTGGGCCGGTCCGCACCACTTGCACTACACGGCGCTGCCGGACTGGGCGCAGACGCTGGGCATGACCTTCTCGATCATCCTGTGGATGCCGTCCTGGGGTGGCATGATCAACGGTCTCATGACGCTGTCCGGCGCCTGGGACAAGCTGCGCACCGATCCGGTGATCCGCATGCTGATCGTGGCCGTCGCCTTCTACGGCATGTCGACCTTCGAAGGCCCGCTGATGAGCATCAAGTCGGTGAACTCGCTGTCGCACTACACCGACTGGACGATCGGTCACGTGCACTCCGGTGCGCTCGGCTGGGTCGCCTATATCAGCTTCGGCGCGCTCTATTGCCTCGTGCCGTGGCTGTGGCACCGCAAGGCGCTGTACTCACAGCGCCTGGTCGAGTGGCACTTCTGGATCTCCACGCTCGGCATCGTGCTCTACATCACCTCCATGTGGGTCTCGGGAATCCTGCAAGGTCTGATGTGGCGCGCCTACAACTCGCTCGGCTTCCTCGAATACTCCTTCGTGGAGACGGTCGAGGCCATGCACCCGTTCTACATCATCCGGGCCATTGGCGGATTGCTCTTCGTCCTTGGCGCTCTGTTGATGGCTTACAATCTGTGGCGCACGGCCCGTGGCGATCAGCCCGTCGATGCGACCGATCAACCGTCCGTCGCTGCGGCTCCTGAGTTCCGGCCCGGCGAATACACGGCGCCGGCGGAGTAGGGAGAGGACAATGAGCTGGGGAAGACACGAGGTCCTTGAAAAAAGCCCGATGCTGATGCTGATCGGCATCCTCATCGTCGTGAGCATTGGTGGTCTGATCGAGATCGCGCCGCTGTTCTGGCTGAGTTCGACGGTCGAGAAGGTGCAAGGAATGCGGCCGTACTCGCCGCTGGAGCTGGTGGGCCGCAACATCTACGTCCGCGAAGGCTGCTATCTGTGCCACAGCCAGATGATCCGTTCTCTGCGCGACGAGGTCGAGCGCTACGGGCACTACAGCTTGGCCGCCGAGAGCATGTACGATCATCCGTTCCAGTGGGGATCGAAGCGCACGGGCCCTGATCTCGCCCGTGTCGGCGGGAAGTATTCGGACGAGTGGCATCGTGAGCACATGATCAACCCGCGTGCGGTCGTGCCCGAATCCGTGATGCCCGGCTATCCGTTCCTGGCGGATACCGCCCTGGACTATGACGACATCCAGGAACAGTTGAAGACCAACGTGGCGGTCGGCGTGCCGTACACGGAGGAGATGATCGAGTCCGCGAAGGCCGATCTCGAGGCGCAGGCCGGAAAAGAATCCGGTGACGTGGAGGCGCTGCTCGCCCGCTATCCGAAGGCGCAGACAGGGCCGTTCGACGGCAATCCGGACGAAATCTCCGAGTTGGATGCTCTGATCGCATATCTGCAGATGCTCGGGACACTCGTCGACTTCGCAAGCTTTGACGAAGCCGGCCCCAATCTGAGGTGAGGACGGGACGATGGATTACGAACAAGTTGCTTCGATCAGCCAGGTAGCCGCGCTCATCTTCTTCATCGTGCTTTTCGCCGGTGTCGTTCTCTACGCGTTCTGGCCCGGCAACAAGAAGCGCTTCGACGAGGCGGCCAGGCTGCCTTTGGAAGACGACCCAGAGTCCGACAACGGGAAAGACAGCTGAGCCATGGCCAACAAGGAACCCAAAACCTCGGAGGAGGTCGGAACCACCGGTCACGAGTGGGACGGCATTGAGGAGTGGAACAACCCGCTGCCCAAGTGGTGGCTTTACGTCTTCTACGCCTGCATCGTCTGGGCAATCGGCTATTGGATCGTCTATCCGGCGTGGCCCACGGCCTCGACGTATACGAAGGGATTTTTCGGCTACAGCCAGCGCGGCCAGGTATCGGACGACGTGGCCGCCTCGCAAGCCGAGAAGGCGGTCTTCCGGGACAAGATCGCCGATAGCGATCTCGAGGCGATCAAAGCCGATCCGGAGTTGCTCAACTTCGCGCTGGCCGGTGGTCAAGCAGCATTCGGCGATAACTGTGCGCCGTGCCACGGTCGCGGTGCCCAGGGCGCCTTCGGTTACCCGAACCTGCGCGATGACGCCTGGCTGTGGGGCGGCTCGCTCGAGGCGATCCATCAGACCATCCAGCACGGCATTCGCTCCGAGGATTCGGCCACACGCATGAGCATGATGCCGGCTTTCGGCAAGCTCGGCATGCTGAACCGCGAGCAGGTTTCCGACACTGCCGAGTATGTGATGTCGCTGTCCGGCAATGAGGACGATGCCGAGGCGGCAGCGCGCGGCAAGGAGATTTTCGCGACCAACTGTGCCGCTTGCCATGGTCCGGACGGCGGCGGGAACCAGGCGCTCGGCGCCCCAGATCTCACGGACGAGCTCTGGTTGTACGGCGGTGACAAAGACACCGTCGTCGAAACGATCACCAACGCCCGCGCCGGTATGATGCCGGCCTGGTCGGGCCGGCTCGATCCGGCAACGATCAAGGAACTGGCGATCTACGTACACTCCCTGGGTGGCGGTCAGTAGCGTCCGGGCGTAACTTGGAATGAAGATGGCAAATGTCGAGCTGGGCAGCGGCGACGGTGCGTCTTCCTCGAAAGAGGCAACGCAGCTCTACGCGGGCCGGACCAAGATTTATCCGAAAGAGGCTCATGGCCGGTTCAGGACGACCAAATGGATCGTCATGGCGGTTACGCTCGGCATCTATTACCTGCTGCCCTGGATACGTTGGGACCGCGGGCCGTACCTCCCCGACCAGGCCGTCCTGATCGATCTGCCGGCGCGCCGCTTCTATTTCTTCTTCCTCGAGATCTGGCCGCAAGAATTTTATTACATCACGGGCCTGCTGGTGCTGGCGGCGCTGGCGCTGTTTCTCATTACGTCGGTGGCCGGGCGCGTGTGGTGTGGCTACACCTGCCCGCAGACGGTTTGGACCGATCTGATGATCGCCGTGGAGCGGTTCTGGCAAGGTGACCGCAACTCGCGCTTGCGTCTCGACAAGCACCCTTGGGCATTCGAAACGGTCTGGAAGAAGGGCGCCACGCACCTGACCTGGCTTGCGATCGCGGTCGCCACCGGCGGCGCGTGGGTCTTCTACTTCGCCGACGCGCCGACCCTCGCCAAGCAACTTGTCACGTTCAGCGCGCCCGCCGCGGCCTACTTCTTCATCGGCCTATTCACGCTCTCTACCTATGTGCTGGGCGGCATCGCGCGTGAGCAGGTGTGCATCTACATGTGCCCATGGCCGCGGATCCAGGGGGCCATGTTCGATCGCGATTCCCTGCTGATCTCCTACCGCTCCTGGCGCGGCGAACCGCATGGGCCGCACAAGACGGGTCAGTCGTGGGAGGGCAGGGGTGATTGTATCGACTGTCATCAGTGCGTGGCGGTTTGCCCCGCCGGCATCGATATTCGTGACGGGGCGCAGCTCGAATGCATTCAATGCGCGCTCTGCATCGATGCCTGCGACGAAATCATGGACAAGGTCGGCAGACCCCGCGGTCTGATCGCTTACGACACCATTCGCAATCTCGATGCCGGTGCGAAGGATGCCGAGCCGTTGCGGCTGTGGCGGCCGCGCGTCCTGCTCTATGCCGGCGCCATTGCCCTGGTCAGCATCATCATGATCGTCGCGCTCGCAATGCGGCCCGTGCTCGAGGTCAACGTCCTGCACGACCGCAATCCGCTCTATGTGAAACTCTCCGATGGTGGCGTGCGCAACGGCTATGAAGTCAAGCTTCTCAACAAGCAGTACGTCCCGCGTGCCTTCAAGATCGGCGTCTCCGGTCTGACGGGCGCGAGCGTCCAGATGGTCGGCCATGAGGGCGGTGTCGTGCCGGTTCCGCCGGACCAGTTGCAGGCCGTCAAGCTCTACATCACCCTGGACAAGGCCGGCGTCCGCGCGCTGCCCGAACAGGCGACGCCGTTCCAGCTCGTCGTGACCGACATCGCGACAGGAACGAGCACCGAACATGGCGCGACCTTTCAGGGGCCGCCTAAGCCCGAGGCAAGACGATGATGGCGGCCGCGCCGTTCCCACGGAGCGTGACGGGCCGTCATGTGCTAATCGGCCTCGTCATCTTTTTCGGCATCATGTTCGTGGCCAACGGTTTGCTCGTCTACTACGCGGTCTCCACGTTCAGTGGTGGTGATCGCCCAAACCCGTATCGCAGTGGCCTCAACTACAATGAGACCATCGCCGAAGCGGAGCAGCAGGCCGCGTTGGGCTGGTCGGCTAAGGCGGACTATGACAAGAGTGCCGCACGGGTTACCTTGCACTTTGCCGATTCCGCCGAGGCGCCCGTCACGGGACTCGCGCTTTCCGGCAAGCTTGTCCGGCCGACCGTCGACAGCGACGATCGCGTCGTGACGTTCCGGGAATGGCGCGAAGGGGTGTACGTCTCCGATGTAACCCTCGATCCCGGCAATTGGATTCTCAGTGTGGAATCCGCGAAGCAGGATGGCGGTTCACCGGTCTATCGCCTGAAAAAGCGATTGATCGTTGCCGACGGGCCATGACGGACGCCCATAGCGCCCAGCTCAAAGAGTCCGGGTCGCGCGCACAGCCTATCCAAAAGGCTGAACCTTCCACCATGACGCTCGCCGTCGAGGACATGCATTGCGGCGGTTGCCTGCGCTCCGTCGAACGGGCCGCCATGCGTGTTCCGGGCGTCGCGACGGCGCGAGCCTCGCTCGCCGCCAAGCGGCTGACGGCGACCTACGACCCGGCCGCCACGTGCGAGGCCGACGTCATCGCGGCGCTGGACCGTGTCGGGTTCGAAGCCGCGACCTTGGAGGAATCCAAGGAGGATCGCGGGGACCAGCGCCAGAAATATCTGCTCCGGCGTGTCGCGGTGGCAGGCTTCGCCGCCATGAACATCATGCTCATCTCCATCGCCGTGTGGTCCGGCGAAGGCGGCGACATGGATCCGGCGCTTGCACAAATGTTCCGCTGGCTGTCCGCGCTGATTGCGTTGCCGACGGTCATCTATGCCGGCGAGCCCTTCTTCGTGTCGGCTTACTCGGCGCTCAAGGGGCGTCGGCTCAACATGGATGTGCCCATCTCGCTCGCCATCATCCTGGCGACGGGCATGAGCATCTACCAGACCATGGAGGCAAGTGAGCAGGTCTATTTCGATGCCGCCGTCACGCTACTGTTCTTCCTTCTCGTCGGCCGCTATCTCGACGAAGCCTTGCGGGTCCGCGCGCGGGGCGAAGCACAGAATCTCCTCAGCCTCCAGAACGGGATCGTCACGCTCGTGGCCGAAGACGGGAGCCAAACCAAGGTCCCGGCCAGCGCGCTTCGTCCGGGCGATCGAATTCTCGTCGCCGTCGGCGAACGCGTCGGCGCCGATGGTGTGGTCGCGCATGGGACCGGCGAGGTCGATCAAAGCTTGATCACCGGCGAGACGATGCCCGTCGCCGTCACCGACGGGGCGGAAGTCTACGCGGGCACGCTGAACCTCACACGCAGCCTCGAGATCGAGGTGACCGCTGCGGACGACGCCACGCTGCTCGCCGAGATCAGCCGTTTAATGATGGCCGCGGAGCAGGGAAAGGCCCGCTATCGCGTTCTGGCCGACCGGGCGGCGCAGATCTATGCACCGGCCGTGCACGGGCTGGGGCTCGCGACATTCGTCGGTTGGCTCGTCTTCGGCGCCTCTTGGCAGACGGCGCTCACCTACGCCATCGCGGTGTTGATCATCACCTGTCCCTGCGCGCTCGCGCTTGCCGTGCCCGTGGTTCAGATCGCGGCGGCCTCGCGGCTGTTCAAGCGCGGGGTCATGGTCAAGGTTCCCGACGGGCTCGAGCGCATCGCCGAGGTCGATACCGTCGTCTTCGACAAGACGGGGACGCTGACGCTGGGCGAGCCGCAACTGCTGGATGCCGAGGCAGTTCCGGCGGAGACACTCGCCGCCGCTGCGGCGCTTGCGAGCGGAAGCCGCCATCCGTTTTCGCGGGCCCTTGTCGCGGCAGCTGAGGAACGGCTCGGGTCCGTCGAGATCGCAAGAGACGTCGAGGAGACGCCGGGCGAAGGCCTGTCGGTCAAGACAGCCCACGGAGAGGAGCGCCTTGGTTCGGCCGCTTGGTGCGGTGTCGAAGGTGCCGGCGGACATACGGCTGAGGTTTGGTATCGGCGCGGCGACGATGAACCGGTCTGCTTCCGGTTCGCGGACCGGCTGCGCCCCGATGCCGCCGAGACCGTCGCGGCGCTCAAGGCGCGGGGACTTGCGGTTGCCCTCCTTTCCGGAGACCGGGAGGGAGTGGTCGCGCGCACGGCCCGCGAAGCCGGGATCGACGACTTCGTCGGCGAACTCAAGCCGGCCGGAAAGATCTCGTGGCTCGAGGATCGCGCCAACGAGGGCCGCAAGGTGCTGATGGTGGGCGATGGGCTGAACGACGCGCCTGCGCTCGCCGCGGCCCACGCCTCCATGTCGCCGGCGACCGCCGCCGACATCAGCCAACGGGCCGCCGATTTCATCTTCCAGGGTCGGGCGCTGTCGCCGGTCGTCGAGGCGGTGGAGACGGGCTCCCGCGCCCGCGCCATGGCATTTCAGAATTTCGGTGTGGCCCTGGTCTATAATGCGATCTGCGTGCCCCTTGCGATGGCTGGGTTCGTGACGCCGCTCATCGCGGCCATCGTAATGTCGAGTTCGTCCATTCTTGTGACGCTCAATGCGACCCGGCTGGCCGGAGGACCGAGATCATGACCGCACTTGCCTGGCTTGTTCCTGCCGCGCTCTTTCTCGGGGCCTTGGGGCTCGGGGCCTTCCTCTGGGCGCTGCGGTCCGGACAGTTCGAAGATCTGGATGGCGCGGCATACCGCGCGCTCGAGGATGTCCCTCCGGACGACGAGGACGCATCGCGCGACTAGGCGATTGATCGGCGCGCAACCTTGCCTGCGCGGGAATCACTCCGCGATTGAGGGGTTCTCGACAGGCCGTTCGGTGACTTCCCAGCCTCGGGACCGCATGATCTCGAGCTCGGCGTCGCTCGCAAAGCGCGTATCCCAGTCCGCAAGCAGTGGCTGCATGATGTACCGCCAGACCGGGTACACAAGCGCGAACGTCGCCATCGTCTGATAGCCGTAAGGAAGCATCGGCACGTCTTCCGCCGTGTCCAAACGCCAGAAGGGTTTGGTCGCGAACATGTGGTGATCGGAGTGCCGCGGCAGATTGTAATGCAGCACGTTCGAGAGCCGGTGGTAGCAGTCCCAGCTATGACGCGGCCGGATCGGCGCATTGTCGGCGCGGACGATGCCGTAATGCTGCACGTAATTGATCAGCTCGTGGAAGAACCGCCCCAGCAGCGCGGCCAGAACGAAGAGCAAAAGCGCGGAAGCACCTCCGATGAGCACCACGACGACGACGATGGCAAGAGGTGCGGCCAGAGCCTGTATGAATCTGTTATGGCCGGACCAGACGGGGAGCCCCTTGCGGCGAAGCCGCTCCGCCTCGACGTTTGCTGCCTGCGCATACTGCCCATGGATGGCGCGCAGCAGGAACGGGAAGAGCCGCTCGCCGCGGCGGGCCGTCGAGGCCTCGTCGTAGCTGCCCACCCGGCGGTGATGCACGTGGACATGGTAGATGACGAAGGACGTGTTGAAGGTGAAGCCCAGCAATACGTGCGCGACCGTCTGGGGAATTCTCCCCTGCCGGTGCGTGAGTTCGTGGCCCACCGTGGCGCCCACCAGGGCGAAGAGATAGCCGACAACCCAGATTACCCCGACCGTCTGCAGCGGGTGGTCGGTGATGGTGGTGTTTCTTGCATACACCGCCAGCAGCACGGCCAGCAGACACATGAGCGGCAGCGCCAGGTAGAGATTGACGTTGTAGAAGCTGCGGGCGCCGTCGCCCAACCGGTCCAAGTCTTCGCCGCTGAGCTCATCGGCGAAGGACCCGAACACCATGATCAACAGGATGACCACGAACGGCATCCAGCCGCCGACGAGCAGCGAGATGGATCCCAGTAGCAGTAGAATGTTTGCCGACGCGTACTGCCCGGCGGCGAGAATGCCGGACCCCCAAGTCCGGCGTGTCTTCGCCTCATTGGTGGACGAAACCACGGCCCTTCTCTTCGTGCGCTCTTAGGTTTGCTTGTGCCTACGGTCCCTATGCTACATATCTCGAAGCTGGGGAAAAGCCATAGTTTGACGTCTGACAGCACGGCGGCTGTTTTCGAAAAACCATGCCGGCCGGTATTGCGCTGCTTGGGCGACAGGCGGTCATGACCACAGCCTGACGGGCACGGAGTGCTATGCGAACGGTACTGATCACAGGGACGTCTACGGGCATTGGTCGGATAACGGCCAAGGTCTTGGTATCAAAGGGCTGGCACGTCTTCGCCACCATGCGGAATCTCGACAAGAAAGGACCGCTGGAGAAGATGGTGGGCGAGGCGGACGGCCCCGGCCGCCTGACGTTCGTGGCGCTCGACGTGACCGATCCGGCCTCGATCGATGCTGCCGTGGAGGACATTTTGCCCCAGACCGGCGGCACGCTCGACGCGGTCGTGCACAATGCGGGGGTCGCGATTGCCGGGGCCCACGAAGACCTGCCCGACACCGAAATCCGGCGTGTCATGGAAACGAACTTCTTCGGCGTACTCGGACTGACCCGCGCGCTCTTGCCGACGTTCCGTGCGCAAAAGCACGGCCGGATCGTCTGTATCTCCAGCCAGTCGGCTTTTGCCGGCCAGCCCACCAACTCGATCTATTGCGCGTCGAAATGGGCCTTGGAGGGTTGGGCCGAGTCCATTGCCTACGAGCTGGACCCGTTCGGCATCGACGTCGTTCTCATCGAGCCCGGCCCCTACAAGACCGAGATTTGGGAGGCGACCGAGCGGGTCACGCCGCCTGGCGGTCCCTATACCAATTGGGTGCGCCTGGTGATGCGCGGCGCCGATGCGCATGCGGCCAAGAATGCACGTGATCCCAAGGAAGTCGCGGACGTCGTGGCCAAAGCACTGGAGACGCCGCATCCGAAGTTCCGGTATCCGGTCGGCTTCTTCGCCAAGCTCGATTTCTTCCTGCGCGGCAAAGTGCCGAGCCGTTTCATCCGGCGCGGCACAACGCGCTATCTCGGCATTCCACGCACGCGCTGAGCTTACGCGGACTTCGCCCCGGGCTCTTCGGTCTCGTCCGACGCTGCCGTGGCTTCGCGATTCTCGCGTGAGGGCCAGTAGCGCTCCATCGTCGACATGACGGCCGGCAGGAACAACAGCGCACCGATCACGGCCGAGGTCAGCACGATCACGACGATGGTTCCGTAGAGGGCCACCGTGGGCAGCTTGCTCAACATCGTCGTGCCGATACCGCCGGCGATGAGCACCGTGGCCATGATGACGACAGGGCCCACATCCATGGTGGTCTTCCTGAGCGCGGCGGCCACGGAGTCCAGGCTCGCGCGCTCCAGGCGGTAGCGGGTGAGATAATGGATGGTCGCGTCGACCGCGATGCCAAAACCGACCGCAAAGGCGACAAGGCTGGTGAACTCGAGGCCGCCCTCCACGAGGTGCAGATAGGCGCCGCCCATGGCGATCGGGAATAGGTTCGGCAGGACGCTGGCAAGGCCGGCCCGCAGCGACCGCATGCCGACGCCGATCAGCACGAGAATGAGACCGATCGCCGTGATTAGGCTGATGTTGAGCTGCTTGATCATTTCATGGCTCGCCGCCGACGACACCGGCACGATCCCGGTGACGGCGATCTTGAGCCCCGGGTTCTTTGCCTCGATCCTCCGCATCTTGCGCTCGACCTTGTCGAGGATCGGCGTCATCTGGTCGGACGTCATGGCGTGGAACTGTGCCGAGATGCGGATCGCGTTCTCATCGAGAGCCACGAAGCTCGCGGCGAAGTCCCGCGTGTTCTTGGCTTCCAGAAAACCGATCAGCCGGTCCTCACCGACTTCGCCGCCGCCGAGCCACTCCTCGACCGTATGGAGCGAGGTCACCGCACCAAAAGCGGGCTCGTCGTCGAGGACCTTATGGACCTGCCGAATGATCTCAATTGTCTTGTACGACTTCAGAGCGTGCTTCTTGGGGAAGTACAACAGCACCTCGAGCGTACTCGCGCCAGCAAGCTTGCTGTCGTAGGCCTGGATCGCCTTCAGGGCCGTACTTTCCGGCGGCATGTTGTTGGCATAGCTGTATTGCGGCTCGTTCAGGAAATGGAGCCAGAGACCGCCTGCAGTCAGCACCAGCCCGATCAGGGCGATGGCCCGCGGAAACGACGAGACCGCGTCCGCCGCCTTTTCGCAAAGGCCGTCGATACCTTTCCGGAAAAGATCGGTCTTCTGCGTCTTGCCGTGGACCTTCTTGGCGAAGCCGCGAAGGAGGAGTACGGACAAAGCCGGGACCATCAGCAGCGTGAGGATCAGCGACATGGCTGTGCCGGACGCCGTGGTGATGCCGAAATGCGCGATGAACGAATGCGGCATCCAGATCAGCGATGACATCGCCAGAGCCGTCGTCAAGGACGTCAGTACGCAGGCCGGTCCGACGCGCTTGACAGCTCCCTCGATCGCCTCCTCCAGGGGATCGCCGCGTTCGAGACCGCGGCGTATCGAGAACAGCAAGTGTAGGCAGTTGGACAACACGATCACGAGGATGATCGTCGGCGCGATGCCCGTCAGCAGGTTGATGTCCTGGCCGAACAACCACATGCCGCCCCGCAGCCAGGCCACGGCAAGGATGGCGGGTACGACGGCGATAATGATGAGAGGAATGCTGCGCAGGAAGATCCAGCAGACGATGATCCCGAGTCCGACCGCGACGAGGCCGAACATTTGCTGGTCGCTCGAAAGCCCTGACAGAATCTCGTCGCGTATCACCGCAAGCCCGGTCAGGCGCGCAGTCACGTTGGTCCCGGCCAAGGTCTCTTGAGTGGTCTTGCCGATTTCGGCGACAAGCGCGCGTTCGGCCGCTTGCCCTTCCGTGTCCTGCGCTAATTGCTCCAGCGTGAGCGCGAAGACTGCGATGGTCCAGTCGTCGTCCAAGAGCTTGCCCTTGACCAGCGGGTGATCGGTTATCTCTTTTCGCGCAGCGTCGTTGTCTTGGAGTTTCGAGAGGTCTTCCGGAAAGACCGGCAGGGACTCGGCGTCCTCATCCTCGGGCGCCGTGACCGCGGTGAACATGGACAGCACGCCGGTGACGCCGTCGATCTTCAGCAGATTGTCGCGAAGAGCGCGAAGCGCCTCGAGATCCTTGGTGTTGAACGGCGTCGTGGATTCAGTGACGATCTGAAGGTCGGGCTGGCTGGCGGGGAAACGCTCGTTGAGGAGATCGAGCTGGACGAATGCCGGATCGTCAGAGCGGAATATTTCGCGAACGTCGCTTGAAAAGCGGTTGTGGGTGGCGCCGAAAATTGCAAACGGCGTAATCACCGCGATGATTAGGAGGCATAACCAAGGATATCGTAGAGAAACGAGCCCGAGTTTCTCTATTCCGAAACCAGCCGTCATCGAAAATCTTCCTCTCAGTCGCGCGCCCCGAATCGAGTCTACTTCTGCCCACCGGCGCAAACCATTAGCCCCGACCTGTAGCCTTAATTGGCGGACTTGAACAGGTGCCTTGGAACAGGTGCCGTACAGGACACCCGGTCCCGAAAACCCTCGGTTTTCCGCCCGTACTCGCCCGTTCCGTGGTCGTCTCCGTGCCTTTCATGCGGCGGGATACGGTGAGAACTGCTTACGAGCCACTAGTGACGGAATCTCTAAGGCGTTCCAAAGGCGCCGGCAGCCAATGATTGGCCGTGGCCGCCCCGTGAAACGGTCCCGATTGGACGCCCCCGTGCGCCCCCTTGAGCTTGGAGCCTTTTATACAGTGGTCTGTGTAGCAATCCAGAGAGGGTAGGGACTTGCGTCGGGCGGTGCTCTCCGGCGCCGGCTGGCTCAACTGCGGCGACACGGCGCAGTTGGGAGGGCTGCCGCGTCGCTACACTCTATGCTGGCGAAGACTGGCGTCGATGTCACGGGGGTGATATGGGCACCGCACATCTTTGGCTGCGCAACTGGGGGAAACTGGCATGAGAGAAGCAATTTCGGCCGCCGCCGCCGCGGAGCTGATCCCGGACGGCGCGACCGTTTTGATTGGCGGCTTCATGGGGGTCGGCTCACCCCTCCGGCTCATCGATGCTCTTGTCGCTGCGGGGCGCAAAGATCTCACCATCGTCGCGAACGATACGGCGATGCCGGGCAAGGCGATCGGCAAGCTGGTAACCGCCGGCGCCGTCTCCAAGGCGATCGTCAGCCATATCGGCCTCAACCCCGAGACCCAGGCCAAGATGATTTCCGGCGAGATGGAAGTCGAACTCGTGCCTCAAGGGACGCTGGTCGAGCGCATTCGCGCAGGCGGTGTGGGGCTTGGCGGTGTACTGACGGCCACGGGCATCGGGACGCCGGTCGAAGAGGGTAAGGAGAAGGTCGAAGTGAACGGCAAGCCTTACCTTCTCGAGATGCCCATCAAGGGTGACATTGCGCTCCTTGCGGCGAGCCGCGCCGACTATGTGGGCAATCTGGAATTCTCGCTGACGGCCCACAATTTCAATCCTGTCATGGCACTGGCGGCCGAGACTGTCATTGCCGAGCCGACAAGCATTGTCCCTATCGGCGTCATCCCGCCCGACGCGGTGAAGACGCCCGGCATTCTGATCGACCATTTGATTGAGAGGGCTCCCGTATGAACCCGAAGGAACGCATCGCGCGCCGCGTCGCGCTCGAGGTCAAGCCCGGTTCGCTCGTCAATCTAGGCATCGGCTTGCCGAGCATGGTCGCAAACTATCTGCCCGACCAGGTTGATGTTTTCTTCCAGGCCGAGAACGGCGTGATCGGCCTCGGCGCCCGTCCGCCCGAGGGCATGGAAGATCCGAACCTGACGGATGCCGGCGGCGGTTTCGTCACCGCCGTTCCCGGCGCGGCCTCTATCGACTCGGCCATGTCGTTTGGGATCATTCGCGGCGGCCATCTCGACATGACGGTCCTGGGCGGGCTGCAGGTCGACGAGCGTGGCTATCTGGCGAACTGGATGGTGCCCGGGAAGATGGTGCCGGGCATGGGCGGCGCTATGGATCTCGTCGCCGGCGCCAAGCGCGTCGTCGTCGCCATGGTCCACACCGCGAAGGGCACGCCCAAGATCGTGCCGGAATGCGCTTTGCCGCTCACGGCCGTCCGCCGGGTCAGTCTGATCGTGACGGAAATGGCCGTGATCGAACCGACGGAAGAGGGGCTCGTCCTGCGCGAGGTGGCTTCCGATTCCAGCGTGGACGACGTCATCGCCGCCACATCGGCGAAGCTGATCGTCGATGAACCGCCGTTGGAAATGAAGCTCGCCTAAGTTCCGACGGCTACACCGGACACGCGCGCGAACTCACTACCGCGGCGCCGCGGACCCGCGCCCCCGGAACAACAGCACGAAAACGTAGAACAGCCAGACGCCGATAGCCGACACGGCGGCCGCCACATACGTCCAGGCCGCCGCATCGAGAACGTGATCGACGCCGTCGATCTGCGTGTCGCCCTCGATGATGCCGTGCGTCACGAGCAGGTTCTTCGCGCGGCGGCTGGCGTCGAACTCGACGGGCAGCGTCAGCAGCGCAAAGACGAAGGACGCGCCGAAGAGAATGACGCCGCTCCAGGTCAGGGCGTTGGCCTGAAGAACCAGGCCCGCCACGAACAGCCACGGCGCGATCTGCCCGGCGAATTGCACGAAGGGCACCACATGGGTGCGGAATTCCATGGGCCCGTAATCCTCGGCGTCCTGGATTGCGTGGCCGGTTTCATGCGCGGCAATACCAGCAGCCGCGACGCTCGGCGTGAAATAGACGTCCTGACTCAACCGCAGCACTTTTGCGGCTGGATCGTAGTGGTCGCTGAGGACGCCCGGCGTGGATTCGATGGCTACGTCCTGCAGACCCTTGGCGTCGAGCAGTCGCCGCGCGACCTGCGCACCGGTGATCCCGCTGGTGGTCCGCACCTGGGAATATTCCGTGACGTTCTTCTTGATCCGCGCCTGCGCATAGAAGCCCAGCAAGAGACCGGGCGCGACCAAGATCCAAAATAGCGGGTCCTCGAACATGGCTCTCGCGGAAGGCACTGGGAGCGGGCTGTCCCGGCGGATGGCCGATGAGCTTCGAAGAGCTCCGCCGCCGAGCCGCTCCTTTTGGTCTACCCGCGCCTCTTCCAGGTGTTGAATGCGAACGCGATTAGAACGGCGAGGATCACGCCAATCCCCACGGCGGCCAGCACGCCCCAAATCGTGACGGTTTCGCCCTGCATGGTGCGATCCTCCCAAGACAACATGCCGCGCGGGCACATGCGCGCGCGACGCCGGGAGTCTACGCTATTTTCGCGTGCCGCCTGAAGTCTTGCTTATGAGGTTTTATCGCGCCGGTCCCAGAGCCCAGGCGCGTGCCGGCTGCTTGTTCCGCCCCAGGAGGCGCTTGAACAGACCGCGATTGCGCGGCGCTGCCTGGACCTCGCGCGTTTCGCGCGTAGCTTGCGGCGCCAAGGCCCGGCTGAAGAGGCCCCGCCGCTGAGGCGGAAGTGCCGCGGCGATGCGGTCGACAGCGGGTTCGGCCACCGGCTGCTTAGGATGTGTAGGCTCCTGGACGCTCGCGACCGTCGTGGGCTCATGCCGCTGGACGTCTGGGTGATCCTCGGCCGGCGTGTTGGCTGCAAGGGCCGCCGTCTCGACCGTGCCCGCAGAACTCGAACTCTGGCTGCCGTACGGTTCCGACGTTTCGTTCGCGGCCAGCATCGTGGTCGCGGCCCGCGGGCGAACGCGAATGCCATCGCGGAGCGACCCGAGGGTCGGGCCCCAAGATGTCAGAAGCGGCTTATCGTTGTGGATGGGAATCTCGTTCGCGCTGAGTGCCATCTTGGACTCAGGCGGCTCAGTCAGCACATAGGCGATGCCGATGAGTAGAGCGATAAAGAGTACAAACCTTGTCATGGCCAGATCTCCGAACCTGGCCCCCCGTACCGTTTAGATGGGGGAGCGCGTCTCGCGTTTCAACCGGGCCCCTCGATTGATTGGGCGATAGGCCGCCTGTCCCCCCGAATCCGGACATCGGCGCGACGCCACGAAGACGCTACCGCATCGGTGCCCCCAGCGCTTCTTGTTCTTTCTCCGATGGTTAGCTCGCTTGGTTAGCGGCCATGGTTAGTGAAACCTTGGGGACCCTTGATCGGCCTTCAAACACGCGCGATCGCCGATCCAAGGCCCTTCCATTGTCCCAAAGGACGAGACAGGGAGGCCCTTGCAGGGGACGCGGAGACTGGCATTCTTGCACTGCAGCAAAACGAGCAATTCCCAAGAGCCAGGAAGGGGTACCCCATGAGTGCGCTCTACAGTGTCCTGATCGCCGATCCGATCCACGATTCGGGCCGCGATATTCTCGACAGCGACGCCCGCATTCGCGCCGATGTCGAAACAGGGCTCGACGAGGAGGCATTGATCGCGCGGATCGGCGACTATGACGCCCTGATCGTCCGTTCCAAGACCAAGGTCACCAAACCCGTCATCGAGGCGGCGAACCGCCTGCGGGCCGTCGGCCGGGCGGGGATCGGCGTCGACAACATCGACATCCCGTCCGCCACCGAGCGCGGGATCGTCGTCTTCAATACGCCGGACGCGAACGCCACGACCACGGCGGAACTTTCCATCGCCCACCTGATGTCGCTCAGCCGCAATCTGCCCCAGGCGGACCGCGCCGTGCGAGGCGGCGAGTGGAAGCCAGCGCGCTACTCCGGCGTCGAGCTCTCCGGCAAGACGATCGGCGTGATTGGTTTTGGGACGATCGGACGCCTTGTCGCTGAGCGATGTGCGTCCCTGAAAATGCGGGTGCTTGCCTATGACCCCTTCGTTGCGCCGGAGATCATGGCCCAACACGGAGCCGAGGCCGCCGATCTCGAGACGCTACTCGCATCCGCGGACTACGTCACGCTTCATTGCCCCTTGAGCGACAAGACGCATCACCTACTCGACGCGCCCCGCTTGGCCACGATGAAGCCGGGCGCCCGCATTATCAATTGCGCGCGCGGCGGCCTCATCGACGAGGCGGCGCTGCTCGATGCCTTGCAGAGCGGACACCTCGCCGGTGCCGCGCTCGATGTCTACGAAGCCGAGCCGCCCACGGGATCGCCGCTGCTCGGATTGGACAACGTTGTCTTTACACCGCATCTGGGCGCCTCGACGGAGGAGGCGCAGCAAGCCGTGAGCCTTCGCATCGCCGAGGACATGATCAAGTTCCTAAGTACCGGTGCCGCTGAGACAGCAGTCAATCTGCCCCGCGTTACGGCCGACCAGCTCACACAGACCGGGCCATACCAGAGCCTGGCCTATGCGCTCGGCCGTCTCGTGGGAGCGCTCTGCGAAGGGCCGATCTCACAATTGGACGTGCACCTGTTCGGCCGGGTAACGGAGTTGGATTCGCGGCCCATCACCGCCGAGGCACTGGTGGGGTTGCTCAGCCAGCGCATGACCGGGCGGGTGAACCGGGTCAACGCCGGCCATCTCGCCAAGGAGCAGGGCATCGAGGTGACCGAGTCGCGAACCGAGGAGGCGCGGGATTTCGTTTCGCTGGTGGAGATCTCGGCGCAGAGCGGCGGGCGTACGACGACCGTGGCGGGAACGTTGCTCGGCGGCAGCCATGCGCGACTTGTGCGGATCGACGGTTACGACGTGGAAGCCATCCCCAAGGGGAACTTCCTCTTCACGCGCCATCAGGATCAGCCGGGCGTCGTCGGCGCACTGGGCAGCATCTTGGGCCGCGAGAACATCAACATCTCGCGCATGCAGGTGGGCGTGGGCGATGACCCCGACACCGCCATTGCGCTGATCAGCATTTCGGCTTCCCTGTCGGCCGCGGCCATGGAGGAGATCCGGTCGCTGCCGCCCATCGAGCAGGCCGTGGGCTTTGCGCTGTGACGGCGTCCGGCAAGCCCTTCGACATCGTCTGCTTCGACTGTGACAGCACCCTCAGCCGGGTGGAGGGCATCGATGAATTGGCGCGCCGCTCCGGGGTGGAGCAAGAGGTGGCTCCGCTGACGGCGGCGGCCATGGCGGGCGAGATCGCGCTCGACGCCGTGTACGGGAGGCGCCTGGACCTCGTGCGGCCTGACCGGGCGGCGGTCGAATGGCTGGCGCAGCTCTACGTGGAACAGATGGTCCCGGGCGCGGAGGAGTCTGTGCAGGCTCTGTGCGGCGCCGGGACGGACGTTCACATTATCAGCGGCGGACTGCGGCAGGCAATTCTGCCCTTGGCAGACACGCTCGGCGTGCCGGTGGCGAATGTCCACGCCGTCGACGTGATGTTCGGCGGCGACGGTGCCTATTGCGATTTCGACCGGAACTCGCCCCTGGCCCAGCCAGGGGGCAAGGCCGAAATCTGCCGCCTATTGAGCGGCGGGGAACGGTCGGTGGCCCTCGTCGGCGACGGCGCGACGGACATCGAAGCGCGTGAAGCCGGGGCCTTTATCGTCGGCTTCGGCGGCGTGGTCGTCCGCGAGACGGTGAAATCGGGGGCCGACGTCTTCGTCGCCGGGCCGTCGCTCACGGCGGTTCTCGACGCACTCCTGTAAAGCTAGGCTGCGGCAATCATGAAAATGGGAGGCACCGAACGGCGCCTCCCACAAAACTCTCGCATCACGCCTGTGACGTCTCGGGCCGCTAGCTCTTCATCGCGTCGTTGAAGTTCTTAGCTGTCGTCTCAAGCGACTTCGCAAAGGCATTGCGCGACTGGTCGAGCGCGTCGCTCATCGCCGACCAGGAGGATTGGCCAGCCTTGGTCAGTTCGTCGACTTTCGCCGCGAGATCCGCTTGGGCCTTCTTGGCGTCCGCCTGGAGCTGCGCGACCTGTGCCTGCGCTTGCGCCTTGTTCTTGTCGTGGACGTCGCTCACGCGCGCCATGTACGCGTTGACCGTGTCCTGCCAGGCTTGAACTTGCGCTTGGGCCCGCGCCTGGAACATTGCCTGATTGTCCTTCAGAAGACCGGCCCAGTCGCCGGCGTTGTTCTGAAAGTTGGCCCAGAGGGTTTCCATGTCGGCCTTGGCCTGTGCCACGGAAGCCTCGCCCTGCGCTTGCGCGGTCTTGATATCGCGCTGGCCTTGCTCGACCCATTGATTCAATTGCGCAATGGCCTGCTCGGCTTGCGCGCGCGAATTCGCATCGAGCTTATCGAGATTGGCCTGCAGCGTTCCGGCGTTGGCGGCCATCTCGTCGAGACGTGCTTTCGCCCAATCGACGAAGACATTCACACTGTTCTGAAGGGGAGATTGTTCACTCATATCTCAGGCCTCACTTGCTTGGAGTTTCCAGGGACAGCCAATTGGACACCAATTCCATTGCCGCTCTCTTCTTGTATGTGCGGCTGCTGGCCGAAAGCCGCGTAGCGACAGCATTGAAAGCATTGTCGGGACGCTGCAGCGATACGGGACTCCCGTAACAGCAATGTGGTGACTGTCGGCCTAACTGCACAGATCAATACCTGCCGGCATGCGAAAAACTTTGGCTCCGCCGACTACGGCGCGAAGAGCGCAGCACCGCATCGTTGGGTGTGCCCAGACATCATCCGGCCAGAACAATGGCGAGAGGCCAAGTTCCGGTGGCTAGCCACAACATTTGCAACATATTCCCGTCATTTTTACCAAGCCTGCGTTTTGGCACGGTTCTGGAGGCCATGTTACCAAAGCCAATCAGAGGTGCACTGGCTGGCTTTTCAGGGGTTTAGGGTGCTGAAACGACGGGTTGAATCCGGTCCGCGCTTCCACCGGGAAACGTGGCTCGCCGCGGCGCTGAATGTTCTGGCCGAGGAAGGCCAGGCAAAGCTGCGGATCGACAAACTCGCGGCCGATCTCGGCGTCACCAAAGGCAGCTTCTATCATCATTTCAAATCGCGGGACGATTTCGTCCAGAAGCTCCTCGACTACTGGTCTCGGAGCTACACGGATCGCGTCATCAAGGAGATCGGGGCCCTTCAGGTGCCCGCGCGCGAGCGCGTCCTCGAGATGATGCGCCTCATCGTTCGCGAGCGGTTGGATCGGTATGACATCGCCTTTCGGAGTTGGGCGGCTCAAGAGCCGTCCGTGGCCGAGACGGTTCGGAAGGTCGACGCCAGGCGCCACCTCTTTTGCCGGTCGCTTTTTGCCGAGATGGGTTTCGAAGGCGCGGAGCTCGAATTCCGCACCCACGCTTTCCTCGCGTATCAGGTGGGGAAGGGGATCATCTATGTCCCCGAAGCATTGCGCGATCCCGACGAGCGGCTGCGGTGGGCGGAAGGCTTTTTCGCCAATCCGTGTTTGCCGGGCGACGTTTGCATCCCGGCGGACGCCGGGGCCGACGTGACTGTCTAGGCCGGCGGTGGCACACGACTTCGCACCTCTGAGATTCAATCCGCGCAGGCAGGCCCGCCGCGTCAATCCGCCTGGGGCGGTATCGCTCCGAAACGATCGAAAATTTCCTGCAAGCTCGCCGTGTCGTGCTCGTCAAGGCTCGTGCCGTGTTCAAGCGCGTTTCCGAAGACCATAGAGCCTGCGCCCGAGGCTGCGAGCGACTGACGTGCTGAGCGGCCTTGGCCGAGAGCACCGCCGAGGATCTCCTTCAGGATATCGCCGAAGATGCCCCCGCCTTGAGGCTGCACCTGTCCGCCGCCAGCGGGAGTGCCTGTGCCGCCCGGGCCGACGATCACCGGTTTGACGCGCCCCTCCTGAACGGCCTTGCCGAGTTCCTTCAAGATCTGTCCGAAGATGTCGCCGCCCGGTGTCGCCGGGCCGCCCGGGAAGGTTTGATCGCCGCCGGATGCAGGGGGACGGGGAACCGGCTGCGATTGTGTGTCTGTGTCCGGCAGTTCGGCAGAGACGTCCGGGACGGGAAACTTCGGCCGTGCGGGCTCCGCAGGCGCGCGGCGCCCGTCGCCGACCGAATCCAGGATATCGCCAATAGGCGGCACCGGACTTTGCCCCGGCTGATAGGGCGCCGACGAGCCGCCGCCTTGCTGGAAAATCTCGCGGAAGATATCGAAGATTCCCCCGCCGCCGGGCCCCGGCTGTTGGGGCACAGGCTGTCTCGGCATCGGTTGCCGTGGCATCGGCTGTTGTGGTGCGGGTTCGGCCTGACCCGAACTGCCGCGCATCAGACCCGACAGAAGCATCCCCACCAAAACAGGCAGGATCTTCTCGAGGATCGCCCCGCCCACGCCGGACAGTTGCTGCGCGTGGGCGGCGACCGCTCGGCTGGCCTGCGGTGACCCGAACAGGTTGGCCAAGACCGCGTTGCCGGAAGCGACCCCTTCCGGCGAGAGCGCGACGTCCGGGTCATCGTACATGGCGTAAAGACTGGGCTGGCGCCCGGCCACATCGAACAGGTCACCGAGCCCTTCGGGCGTCGCGGTGGACCGTTTCAGGCCCAGGGAGATCGCAGGCAGAAGGGCGGCGACGGCGGCCTCGGTCTGTTCAGGCGTCAGGTCGTAGGCACGTGCGATGAGGTTCATGGCGTCGCCGTGCTGGGAGGCGGCGAGGATGTCTTGCAACGTTGCCATGCTGGAATCCTCCTTCCGTGAGTTGCCCGCAGCTCAAGCGCTGAGGGTCTTCTGTATGTCGGCCAATGTCGCTTTTTCCGCGTCGCTCACCCTGACCCCGCCAAAGCCGAGAAAGCCGCCTTCCTTGGAGGCTTCCGCAACCTTCAAGCTGATCTCTTCCAGCCAGGCCTTGAAGGCGGCGGCGTCTTCAGGCGCCTTGGTATCCAGAATGCGGGCGACATCGGCGAGGACGGACAAAGCCTTGGGCACGATGTCGTCTGGCGTGGCGCCGGCAAAGCGTGCCTTCAGGGCTTCTATGATTTCACCGCGCCCATCCGCGGACTCGAAGTCGGTGACGACGGCTTTGACCAACGGACTGGCATTCGGATCCGACTTGGCCGTGGCGAGGGCTGTGCCGCTTGCAAACGACTCCTTGAGCATTCCCCACAGTCCGCTGGGGTCGGCAGCTGTGATCGCCATGCCGGCGATCGTCGGGCTCATCAGGATCGTGATCCATTCGTCTTGTGTGAAGCTTTGTTTGTCGGCCATCGGCACCTCCTCATAGAACGTAAGTTCCTATCAAAAGAACTGCACAATATCGAAGCAACGCGATCTTCGCGGGGGCGATGTGCGTGCCCGACCATCTAGAACGGACAGTGTATCCTGATCGTTCTCCCGCATTCGGCAACCTTTTTGGCGAACAAAGTCCGTGCGTGGCGGTTAATGACAATGATGGCCTTGTAAATTGGCGTAGTTGGTTACACCTAACGGGTTATTCGTGGCAGACAACGGGCATCAGAGGGGGATGTATGCGCGGTGGAGCATTCGGCCTTGGCGTAAGACGCGCCAGTTTCGCAGTCACGGCGGTCGTCGTGAGTGTGTTCATGGCCGGACAGCCGTCGGCGAAGGCGGCTACAGACGAGGTCAGCATGGAACTCAATAAGTTGAGCAACGATGCGGCCGGCTGTCAGGCCTATTTCGTCTTCGATAACCAGGGCGCTGCCGAATACGACAAGCTGAAAATCGATCTGGTCGTTTTCAACTCCGAAGATGTTTTCGAGCGCCGGTTCGCCATGAGCGTCGCGCCGCTCGATGCCAAGAAGCGCACCTTGCGGATGTTCGAGTTCAAGAAGATCGCCTGCGACAAGATCGGGAGTTTCCTGATCAACGGTGTGCTTGAGTGCCAGCAGGGCAAAAAAACCAAGTCAGATTGCGTTCAGCGCCTCGTGCCGTCGAGCCGGGTCGACGTTGAGCTGACGAAATAGATCGGCGCAGAAATCGAGATTTGCGTCACGTTCTTGTAACCAGTTTCCCGGAAAACGGGTGTGTGATTCCACTCGTTTGACCGCAGCGAGGAAGAATTATGAGGTTTACGCACCTCTCCACCTTGGCAGTCTTATTCGTCCCGGCGCTCCCGCTGTGCGCGGGTGCGGCTGAAACGCAGCCTTCGGCCATGAGTGCTTCGCTTTCGGCCATGAGTGCTTCGGATGCGGCGGAAATCTCCAAGGCGCCGCTGGTCGAGCTGATCGACACCGGCCCCGCAGGTATCACCGATGCACCGGTCGTCGCTGGCGACAGCGAACCCATCGAGACCTCCGAGCTTGACACACAGGAACAGGAGCTGTCCGACGGGCTCGACGTGGTTCAGGTCATGCAGCCAATTGCAATGTCCGAAAACCTTGATGCCGCGGAACCGCGCCACGAGCAACTGGCGGGCCTCCAACTGCCCGACGCCGTGCCGCTCGAGGCCGCCAAGCTCATGCCGGTCTCGCTGACGACACCGTCTCTCAAGGAAATCGCCCTCCAGTCCAAAGCGGTGCCGGAGCCGTTGGCTGAGACGGTAGCGCGCGACGACCTGGTGGAAATCGAGCCGAGCGAACCGATTGAGCCCGTGGAAATCGCGTCCACGGACATCAGCGGGCGGCATATCGCCGAGCCGCTAACGCTCATCATCTCGCTGAAAGACCAGCAGCTCCATGTCTACCGCGGACTTGAGCGTGTCGAGAGCACCCGCGTGTCGAGCGGCAAGACCGGATACCAAACGCTGACCGGCGTTTTCGGCATTCTGGAGAAGAAGCCGGAGCACTTCTCTAACCTGTATGACGCCGCACCGATGCCGTGGATGCAGCGCCTGACGCGCTCGGGAACCGCATTGCATGCCGGTGCCGTGCCGAACTATCCGGCGTCCCATGGCTGTGTACGCATGCCCTATGCGTTTGCGCCTAAACTCTTCCGCATGACGGAGGTCGGCGGCAAGGTCGCCATGACGACGGGGCCGATGGTCGCGCCGAAGCGCATCGAGAGCGCCGCCCTGGTGATGCCGGCAGCGGCGGCGGACCCGAGTGATGTATCGGCTGACGACAGCGTCGATGCGGGCCTTCGCGCCGGCGCCCTGGCGGCCGCCTTTGCGCCCGAGGAGAAGCTTGCAGTTGCGACCGGTGAGGCCAGCGACGTCGAAGAAGATGAAAAGCCCTGGCATATTCTCGTGACCCGCCGTGAGGAGCGAGACATCGCGATCGGCACGCAAGAGGCTCTCGCGGCCATGGGCTACCTCGAACCCCAGGATCAATTCGTCGGCTACCTCGGGGACGGCACCAGGAAGGCCATTCGTGCCTTCGAAAAAGATCATGGCCTGCGGCAGCGGGGGAGCTTCAGCGAGGACATCGCGGCCAAAGTCTACGAGGCCGCCGGCAAGGGCCCGCTTCCCGATGCCTATCTGTTCTTGCGCAAAGGCTTCAGCCGGGTCCGGCATGTTCCGGTGCAGCTGAACGATCCCAAGAAGCCGCTCGGGACGCATCTTTTCACCTATGTGCAGCCCAGCGACGGGAGTGATCCAGGCTGGGTCGGGTTCAGCCTTGAGGGCGAGGACTCCCAGTCGGTGCTCGACCGGATCACGATTCCCGACGATATGAAGGACGAGATCGCCGGGGGCCTGACGTCGGGCGCGTCGTTCATCGTCGCCGATGTCGGCAAGCACTCATCTGTCCTGCCAGAGGGTGACGACTTCATCGTGCGGACGACTGACTCGGCCAAGTCCAACGTGGTCGCGGAGAAGGCAAAGGCCGAACAGCGCAATCTTGCGCGTCAACGCGCCTCGCAGAAGAAACGCTTCGCCCGCGAAGAAACGCAGCGTCGTCGCGTCATCACGAGACAAAGGACGACCACGCGGCGCTCAGTCTCGGCTCCGCGCGGATTCGGCCTCTTCCGGCGCGGTCGCTAGGCCAACGGCTTCCGCTCACGCTCGCCAAGCCGGGCTCCTTGAAGCGGGGTTCTCAACGCTGACCGTGGGACGTCTCGTATTCCTCGCGCAAGCGGCGCCTTAGCAGTTTGCCGTTCGGTCCTTTCGGTAGCGACTCCACCTCCGCATAGATGCGCGGGCATTTGTAGCGCGCGAGCTTTTCGGCTGCGTGCCGCTCTATATCCGCCAGGTCGACGGGCCCATGCGGCACGTAGAATGCTGCGATCACCGTCGTGTCCGCCTTGACCAGCACCTCGACGGCGGCGCTCTCGGCGATGTCCGGGTGGGCGTTGAGAACGTTCTCGACTTCGAGAGGCGAGACCCGGATGCCGCCCGCATTCATCATGTCGTCGGCGCGTCCGAGATAGGTGAGCGCCCCGTCCGGCGCCATGCTCACGAGGTCTCCCGTCAAGAACCACTCACCGTCGAAGCGGGCCGCTGTCTCCGCCTCGGCGTTCCAATAGAACAGCATCACGCCGGGGTCGCGCCGCGAGACACTGAGGACGCCGTGTTCGCCGCGGGCGACGCAGCCGTTTTCGCCGAGCACCGCCACGCGCCGTCCAGCTTGCGGAAACCCGAGCGTCCCATGAGGGGCCGGGTGAGCCGGACTGCCTGATACGAAGGTGGAGCATTCGGACATGCCGAAGGCTTCGAAGATCGGCGTGCCCGTGGCCTCTTCCCAATGCGCCCGCGTCGCGTCCGGCAGCTTCTCGCCGGCCGACAAGCCATGGCGCAGCGAGGCGCAACGACCGGGCGGCGTTCTGAGGAGTTGCCGATAGACTCCGGGCGAGGCCGCGAAAAGGGTGGTCTCGTGCGCGCCGATGAGGGCGCCAAGCTGGTCGGGCGTCACGCCCTTCGCAGGGATCAGAGACGTGGCGCCGTGCGACCAGGGATCCAGCAATCCTGTCCCGAGCGTGTAGGTCCAGTTGAAGGATCCCGCATGCATCAGCCGGTCGTCCTCGGTCAGCCCATACCACCCGTCCCACATCATGCGGCGCGCCCAGATGGCCCGATGGGCGTGGGTGACCGCGCGCGGACTGCCCGAGGTGCCGGAGGTATAGATGATGTAAGCGGGACGGTTCGGGTCGCCGAGCGCGTAGCCGCCGGGCGGTAACCTGTAGAGGGCCCGGAAGGCGTCCTCTCCCATCACCGGGCATGGCGTGTTGGACGGGACGGCGACCCCGGCGCCGGCGACGATCAGCCGGGGCGAAACGTCCTCGCAGATCTGCGCGACCTCGTCTTCCGTCAGGAGCGCGGACGTCGGAACGGGAATGATGTCGGCGGCAAGCGCCGCGAGGTAGCAGATAGGGAACTCGACGCTGTTGCCGAGGCGCATGAGGAGCCGGTCCCCCGGCTCGAGACCTTGTTCCTTGAGCCCCGTTGCGGCGCCGAGCACGGCTGCCTCCAGCGCTCCGTAGCTCCAGGTCTCCGCGCCATCGGGCGAGAGCACGGACAGCGCTGTTTTCTCGCTGAGGTCGCCCGCCCGGGACAGGACGTACGCTGCCAGGTTGAACGGCTCGGGGCAGGGGGGTGGAGGGCCCTGATCGAAGATCGCATCCATGCCAGGCCTGCTACGCGCTTCGCCTGTGCCTTGCAAGCCTTGCCGCATCCTCAACGCGACGCGGTCTAGCCGCCGGTCGCGGGTTGACCCTCGGGCGTCAGGATCAGCGTCGACAGCGGCGGCAAGGTCAGCTTCACCGAGTAGGGGCGCCCATGGCACCGCACCTTTTCGGCCTTTACCGCGCCCAGATTGCCGACGCCGGAGCCGCCATAGAGCTTGCAGTCCGTGTTGACCCGTTCGAGCCAACGTCCACCGGACGGAACGCCTACGCGGTAGCCCTCACGCGTCACCGGGGTGAAGTTGCAGACGACGAGGGCGGGCGCATCGCCGTCATTGCCCAGGCGCAGGAAGGAAATCACGCTTGCTTCGTTGTCCGTCGTGTCGACCCACTCAAAGCCGCGCGGTTCCGTGTCGTAGACGTGCAAGGCAGGCGTTTCGCGGTAGAGCCGGTTGAGATCGCCGATGAGTTTCTGCACGCCCTGATGCATGCCGTCGGCGAGCAAATGCCAATCGAGACTGTGGTCGTGATTCCACTCCGCCTCTTGCGCGAACTCGCCACCCATGAAGAGAAGCTTCTTGCCCGGATGACCCCACATGAAACCGAAATAGGCGCGAAGGTTCGCGAATTTCTGCCAGCGGTCGCCGGGCATCTTGTTAAGGAGCGAGCCCTTGCCATGCACGACCTCGTCATGGGACAGCGGCAGCACGAAGTTCTCCGAATAGGCATAGAGCAAGCCGAAGGTGAGCTTGTCCTGATGATGACTGCGATGGATGGGCTCGTTCTGCATGTAGACGAGCGTGTCGTGCATCCAGCCCATGTTCCATTTGAAGCCGAAGCCGAGCCCGCCCACGTACGTCGGCCGTGAGACGCCGGGCCAGGCGGTAGACTCTTCGGCGACCGTCGTAGCGCCGGGCTCTTGCGCGAACACGAGTTCGTTCAACCGCTTCAGGAAGGCGATGGCCTCGAGGTTCTCGTTCCCGCCGAACTTGTTGGGGATCCACTCACCATCCTCGCGGCTGTAGTCGAGGTAGAGCATCGAGGCGACGGCATCCACGCGCAATCCGTCGATCCCGAACCGCTCCATCCAGAACAGCGCGTTGGCCAGGAGGAAGTTCATCACTTCGCGCCGGCCGTAATTGTAGATCAGCGTATTCCAGTCTTTGTGGAAGCCGAGCCGCGGATCCTCGTGCTCGTAGAGAGCCGTGCCGTCGAAGCGGCCGAGACCATGAGCATCGGTCGGGAAGTGGGCCGACACCCAGTCGACCATGACGCCGATCCCGGCGGCGTGAAACCGTGCGACGAATTCGGAGAACTCTTCCGGCGTGCCGAAGCGCGAGGTGGGCGCAAACAGTCCGATGGGCTGATAGCCCCAGGACCCGTCGAACGGATACTCGCTCACCGGCATCAGCTCGATATGGGTGAAGCCGAGCATCTGCACATAGGGAATGAGCTTGTCCGCAAGCTCGGCGTAGGAGAGGTAGTCATTGCCGGGCCCGCGCATCCACGAGCCCAGATGAACCTCGTAGATCGAGATGGGCGCGTGGATGTCGTGAGCCGCTTGCCGGTGTTTCCGCCACTCTGAGCCGGCGGCCGGGCGGCGGGGCATCGGATGAACGATGGAGGCCGTAGCAGGCGGATGCTCCTGCTGAAAGCCGAACGGGTCCGACTTCAGCGGCAACAACTCGTTGCCGGGCCCAGGATCTCGTATTTGTAAAGCGCGCCGGCCTCGAGACCCGGCACGAAGATTTCCCAGACACCTGCCTCGGGACGCTTGCGCATCACATGACGGCGGCCGTCCCAGTCGTTGAACGGGCCCACCACGCTGACGCGCGCCGCATTGGGCGCCCAGACGGCGAAGCCGACGCCCTCGACGCCCTCGTGCCGGATGAGATGAGCGCCAAGCTTCTCGTAGAGCCGCAGATGGGTGCCTTCACCCAACAGATGCAGATCAAGTTCGCCGAGGATCGGACCGAACCGGTAGGAGTCGTCGATCTCCTCCGTCTCGCCGTCCCGCACGCAGCGCTTGAGATAGGCGCTCGTGAAGGTCATCGGCACCTTGGCGCCGAAAATGCCTGCCTCGTGCAGCCGGACAAGCGGAATTTCCTCGCCCGTCTCCGGATCGAAAACGCTGACGGAGTCCACGTCGGGCAGAAAGGCGCGGACCGATGCGCCGTCGCGCGACCGCTTCAGCCCGAGTACCGCATACGGATTGCCGTGCTCGCCGCGCGCAATGGCGTCCATGTCGGCTTGGCTCGGCATCCAGCTCTTGCGGGGCAAAGGCGTGGCGGAGGTCGGGGCGGGTCGCGGCACGATAGGGTCTTTCACGGGGCTAACGATCTTGGGCTTAGGGTTCCATGTGGACTAGGAAAGGATGACGATACTGCGGCGCATGAGACGGTCTCGGGCCAACAGTTGTGTATCGTCTAGCTGTCCGTACGTGACAGCCTCGCTCGTAAGCGCTCTATGTCGCTCAAGGCGATACGGCGTGGGCCCGACTCAATCAAGCCCTGATTGGCGATATTTCGCAGAAGCCGCGCGATAACCTCCCGGCTGGTTCCGAGGTGACGGGCGATTTCATCCTGTGACAATGCCACGATGCCGGCGCTATCGGCCTTCGCGAGCAGGAGCGCGATGAGCCGTTCCTCCTGCGGCAGCCGCATACGTTGCTCGAGGAGTTGGAGCAGGGAGAAGACACGCGCCGATAGCTGATCGAACAGAAAGCGCTGGGCGGCCGGCTCGTGCGAGAACAGCTGGCGGAACACGCCGCCGGGGATCGCCAGAAACGCGGCGCCATCCTTGTCGGCGGCGGCAAAGGCCGGGTAGGGGATCTCGGAGAACAGGCTGTTCAGCGCGAGGATGCAGCTCTGCCCCGGTTCGACCCAGTAGAGCGTGCCTTCGCGGCCGTCCTCCTCGATGTAGTAGACGCGAATAGCCCCGCCCCGGACCAGATACACGCCGTCGACGGGATCGCCCGGCCGGAGCAGGTCTGTCCCGGGCGTCACGGCCTTGGGCGCGATCGAGCCGAGGAGGCGGTCACGGGCCGCTTGGCTCATGGCGCGGACGAAGGGGAAAGCGGCGGAGACGTCGTCTTCTACGGTCATCCGCCACTTTTAAGCGGAATAGGCGGGGTCAGGCCACCTTCGCGAAGAACATGTCGCCAGGCGTCGCCATGGTGACCTCGGTGATTTCGTCGAACGGAAGACCGACCTTGTCGTGAACGCGCCGGACCGCGTCCGCGTCGGGGGCCATGTTGAGGCAGAAAGCCCGTCCCGCTTCAAAACCGACATGGACGCGAAGGCTCACGACGCCTTCTTCCTCGCAAGCCGCTTCGTACTTCTTGTAGAAACCGGCGAAGTCTTCCTTAGAGATGCCTTGTGGGAATGTGCCGTTCGCCTGGTCGTGAGTGTCGACGAAGAATTTCATCTTTTGCATGGGTCTCGCTCCTTGTGAGATCGGCGCGTGTTTGCGCCGCCCTTTCGAAGCACAGGCCGCGGGGCGCGTTCTGGAACAATTGTTACGGTGGGCCGGGGGCGGAGTTCCTACGCCCAGCGGCCGGCGGCCGCACGGTCGGCAAACCAGAGCACTTCGCCCAATGCCCGGATATGGGAGGCGGGGAAGCTGTCGTCACCGGAGAGGATCTTGTCGAGAACCTCACGCTTGCCCTCGCCGGAGACGAGGAAGGCGACGATCTCGCTCGCATTGATCGCCGGATAGGTGAGGGTGACGCGTTCCTCGACCCGGCCTTTGGGCACCGGCGCCACCCAACGATCGCGCACCTGCAGCACCGGTTCGTGGGGCAGGAGCGAGGCGGTGTGGCCGTCGTCGCCAAGTCCGAGCAGCGTGATGTTCAGCAGGGGCTTGCCGGGCTGCAGCGTGTCGGCGCCGTAAAGCCCCTGCAGCATCGCCTGGTAATCCGCGGCGGCTTCGTCGAGCGTCACGCCGTCCGTCTTCACGGGATGCACGTTCTGCGGCGGCACAGGCACATCGTCGAGAAACGCCGCCCGCGCCATGCCGTAATTGCTGGCGGGGTCGGATGGCGGCACGAAGCGCTCGTCGCCGAGAATCCAATGCACCCGATCCCAGGGCATGGCGGACTTTACCGGCTCCTGGGCGAGGAGCTCGTACAACGGCTTCGGCGTATTGCCGCCGGACAAGGCCACGATCGTCCGCTCGGTCCGCGCCGCTGCGTGCTCGCAGAGGAACTTGGCGCCCTTGTGCGCCAGATCGGCGGCGTCCTCGCAAATCCGCAATGTGCCAAATGCCGGTGTCATATCGCCTGCCTCTTCTCGGTTCGGGGTCGGGACACGATAGGGGCAGAAAGTGACACGTGTCGCAACCGTGCGATGGGAAGATGTTTAGGGGTGCCGCGGGTTTCGACACCGCACGTCGACTCGCGATAGGGTAAGCCGCGCCCGGATCGATCCGAGGGACCTCTATGACCAGAGACATCGTCACTGATGACATCGTCATCGCCGCGTCGATCTTGTCCGCCGACTTCGCCAAGCTCGGTGAAGAGGTTCGCGCAGTCGACCAGGCCGGGGCCGATTGGATTCACATCGACGTCATGGACGGGCACTTCGTGCCGAACATCACCATGGGGCCGAATGTGGTGAAGGCCATCCGCCCCTATACGAAGAAACCTTTCGACGTTCATTTGATGATCGCGCCGTGCGATCCGTATCTTGCCGATTTCGCCGAGGCCGGAGCGGACATGGTGACGGTGCACGCGGAGGCCGGGCCGCACCTGGACCGGTCTGTTCAGCTGATCCGCAGTCTCGGATGAAGGCCGGGGTGGCGCTTACGCCATCCACCCCGGAAAGCGCCCTTGAATACGTGCTCGATAAGCTGCATCGGGTCCTGGTGATGACCGTCAATCCGGGCTTTGGCGGTCAGTCGTTCATTCCCGAACAGCTGCACAAGATCCGTGCGATCAGACGGATGATCGGGGACCGCCCCATCCACCTCGAAGTGGACGGCGGCGTTCACCTCCAGACGGCGCCGCTCGCGGCCGAAGCCGGCGCGGACGTCTTTGTGTCCGGCTCCGGTGTGTTCGACGGCGGCGACTATGAGGCCAACATCGAGGCGCTGCGGGACGCGGCTATGTCGGCCCGCGCCGCAGCCTAACGCCCTTACGAAAACTTGTGTGCCCGGTAGCGCTCGATCAGCGCGTTGGTCGATGAATCGTGGCTGAGCTTCGGCGCGTCCTTCGCTTCGAGTTCGGGGATGATGCGGTTGGCCAGCACCTTGCCGAGCTCCACGCCCCACTGATCGAACGAGTCGATGTTCCACACCGCGCCTTGGGTGAACACGCTGTGCTCGTACAGCGCCACGAGCCGTCCCAGCGTTTTCGGATCGAGCTTGTCCGCGAGGATCATGTTCGTCGGCCGGTTGCCTTCGGTCACGCGGAACGGCGTCTGCGCCGCCGGGGAGCCTTCCGCCGTCAGTTCGGCGGCCGTCTTGCCGAACGCCAGCGCTTCGGCCTGCGCGAATAGGTTCGCCATCAAGAGGTCGTGGTGGTGGGCGAGGGCGCTGAGCGGCGTCAGGAAGCCGATGAAGTCGCAGGGGATCAGCTTCGTCCCCTGGTGGATGAGCTGGTAGAACGAGTGCTGCCCGTCCGTGCCCGGCTCGCCCAGATGATGGGACCCGTCTGCAGGTCCACATGCTTGCCGGCCATGTCCACGTGTTTGCCGTTGCTCTCCATCTGCAGCTGCTGCAGATAGGCCGGGAAGCGCTTCATGTGCTCCGAATAGGGGAGCACGGCGAGCGTCTGGGCGCCGAAGAAATTGTTGTACCAGACCGTCAGCAGACCCATCAGCATCGGCAGGTTCTTCTCGACCGGCGCGGTGCGGAAATGCTCATCCATCTCGTGGAAGCCCGCCAGCATGTCGCGGAAGCCGTCCGGCCCGATCGCGATCATGGTGGAAAGACCGATCGCCGAGTCCATCGAATAGCGGCCGCCGACCCAGTCCCAAAACTCGAACATGTTGGCGGTGTCGATGCCGAACTTCTCCACGCCCTCGGTGTTGGTGGAGTTCGCCACGAAGTGCTTGGCGACGGCGTCCTCCGAACCGAGCCTTTTCACCGCCCAGGCGCGCGCCGTCGCGGCATTCGTCATGGTCTCGAGGGTCGTGAAGGTCTTGGAGGAGACGATGAACAGCGTCTCCTCGGCGTTCAGATCATGTGTGGCTTCGTCGAAGCAGGCCCCATCCACGTTCGAAACGAAGCGAAACGTCATGTCGCGGTCCGAGTAGGGGCGTAGCGCGAGATACGCCATCTCGGGGCCGAGATAGGACCCGCCGATGCCGATATTCACGACGTTCTTGATGCGCTTGCCCGTATGGCCGACCCACTCACCGCTCCGGATCTTGTCGGCGAAGGCGCCCATGCGATCCAGAACGCCGTGCACGTCCGGCACCACGTCGTGTCCGTCCGTCTCGATCACCTCGCCGCTGGGCGCGCGCAAGGCCACGTGCAGCACGGCGCGGTCCTCGGAGACGTTGATTTTCTCGCCGCGGAACATGGCGTCGCGCCGCTCGGCAACCTTACGCTCCTTGGCGAGCTCGGCGAGCAGCCCCACCGTTTCCTCGGTGATGCGCTGCTTCGAGTAATCGAGCGTCAGTCCCGCGCCCTCGACCGTGAACTTTTTCGCGCGGCCGGCGTCCTCGGCGAACAGATCGCGCAAATGCACGTCCTTGATCTTGTCGTGGTGCACGGCAAGCTTCTGCCAGGCAGGCGTATCGGTGACGTTGGACATGTCGAAAACTCCCTAGCCGAGGGCCTTGCTCTTGGTTTCGATGGACTGCAGCAGGTCCTCCCACGACTTCACGAAGGACGCCGCGCCTTCCTTCTGCAGCTGTGCCGCAAGGTCTGAAACGGAGATGCCCGATTTCTCGAAGGCGGCGAGCGTCTCTTCGCAATCGCCGCCGTTCGGGGGCAACACGCCACTGAGCTTGCCGTGGTCGGCAAAGGCCAGAAGCGTCTTGTCCGGCATGGTGTTGACCGTGTTCGGCGCGGCCAGCGCCTCCACATAGAGCGTATCGGGCGCGGACGGGTCCTTGGTGCTGGTGGACGCAAAGAGCAGCCGCTGCGGCCGCGCGCCCATGGATTCGAGCCGCTGCCAGCGGTCGCTGTCCAGAAGGTTCCGGTAGTCGCGATAGGCTTGCGTCGAGACCGCGATGCCGAGCTTGTCCTTCAGGTCCGCCGGCACCTTGTCGATGATCGCTTTGTCCCAGCGGCTGACGAACACCGAGGCGACCGAGCGCACGTCCGGCGAGAGCCCTTCGGCAACGCGCCGCTCCAGGCCCTTCATGTAGGCATCGGCGGCATCGATGCAGTGTTGCGACGAGAACAGCAGGGTCACGTTGACGGACACGCCCGAGTAGATCGCTTCCTCGATCGCGGGTAGGCCTTCTTTCGTGCCGGGGATCTTGATGAACAGGTTCGACTTGTGTGCCCGCTCGAACAGCCGCTTCGCTTCGCCTACGGTCGCCTCCGTGTCGTAAGCGAGGAGCGGCGAGACTTCGAGAGAGACAAAGCCGTCGACGCTCGCAGTCCGTTCGTGCACTGGCAGGAACATGTCCGCCGCGCGCGACAAGTCTTGCAGGGCAAGCTCGAAGAACAGCGCTTCGCCCGAGTAGCCCGCCTTGAACAGGCGCTTGACCTCGTCGTCGTAGCTGTCGCTCTTCGAGATGGCGTTGTCGAAAATCGTCGGGTTCGACGTGAGGCCCGTCACGGAATACTCGTCGATGTATTTCTTGAGCGTGCCGCTATCGAGCATGTCGCGGGTGATGTCGTCGATCCACAGGCTTTGTCCGAGATCGTGCAAGGCTTTCGTGGGCTTCACGGGTCTATCTCCTCATTGTGCCGTCAGAGCGTACTGAAATCGTGCGTCATCAATTCGGCGATGCGGGCGATTTCGATATCCGCCGGCGGCAAGTCTTTCAATTTTTCAGGATCGTTGGCGTAGTGGCCTTGGCGCGGGAAAACGGTGGTGACCTTGTCGCCCCAGGCGCGCTTGACCGCGTCGAGGACGCTGAGCTTGTCGTCGATCAGGACGTAGTGCTCGGCCGGGAAGGCCCGCTTCACGGCGTCCAGCTCGTTTTCCTTGTGCACGTAGTTCAGAACACGCCCGTCGAACGCCGTGATCAACCCGGCCCGCTCCAATTTGTGCGGCTGGTAGACGCCGTCGCCGTCGGTGAGGATCACGGGCAGGCCCCATTGGCTGACATGGCGAACGGCGGCCAACGCGTCCGGGAACAGCCGCTCGGCGAAGGGGTAGTCAATGACCCAGTTCGCCAATTGGCCAATGCGCATGTCGTCCAAATGCGCGAGACGGAAGCGCTCCAGCGTGCCGAGAAAATCGGCGTAGCCATGCTTGTCTCGCTGCTCTTCGTAGATCGCCCAAAGCTCGTCTCTCGCGGCATCGCCAAAAGTCGCCGCAACGTAGTCGCCCAAGTCCGACTTCATGCGGTCGTTGTCCAGCAGCGTGTCGTCCACGTCGAACAGAAAGACGGCCTTGTGGGTTTCGGTCATAGCGTTTGACGTTTTCGCGTTCGGCTATTTCGGGCTTGGGTTGAGCCAGCGTCCATCCATGCCGAACAGTTGCTCGGCTTCGGTCGGTCCCCATGTGCCCTGGTCGTAGCTGTAGACCGGCGTGACGTTGTCGAGAATGTTTCCGACGATGCGCCACTCCGCATCCACGATGTCTTCGCGGGTAAAGAGGTCCGCGATGCCCTCCATGGCGTCGCCCAGAAGCCGCTGATAGGGCGGCCGGTCCACGCCTGGCTGCCGCGTCAGCACCAGTTCGACGTCGTCGCCGATCATGCGGTCGCCTGGAACCTTCACGCGCGTGCCGAGTGCAATGGCGACGTCGGGCTGAATCCGGAACCGCATATGGCCGCAGCCGATGGCCTTGATCTCGCCGAACGTCTCGCGCGGCGGCCGTTTGAACTCGACGACGGCCTCGGCCACGCTGACGGGCAGGCACTTGCCGGTGCGGATGAAGATCGGCACGCCTTCCCAGCGCCAGCTGTCGATATAGAGCTTGGCGGCGGCGTAGGTCTCCACCGTCGATCCCGGCTTCACACCGGGGACGCTCTGATAGCCCTTGTACTGGCCGCGCACGAGATGGTTAGCGTCAAGCGGACGTACGGATTTCAAGAGGCTCGCCTTGCGGTCGCGCAGCGCCTCGTGCTCCTGGCCCGTTGGTGGGTCCATGGTGAGCGAGGCGAGGATCTGCAGCATGTGGTTCTGCAGCACGTCGCGGATGGCGCCGGCGCTGTCATAGAATGAGCCGCGATCCTGCACGCCGAAATTCTCGGCCATGGTGATCTGGATGCTGCGCACATAGTTGCGGTTCCAGAGCGGCTCGAAGATCGAATTGGCGAAGCGGGTGTACAGAATGTTCTGCACCGGCTCCTTGCCGAGATAGTGGTCGATGCGGAAGATGTTCTTCTCGGAGAAATACTTGTCGAGGATCTGGCTGAGTTCGTCCGCCGATTCCCGGTCACGCCCGAACGGCTTCTCGACCACGAGCCGCGCATTTTCCGCGCAGCCCGATTGCGCGAGCTGGCCGGCGACCTCGGAAAAGAGAAACGGCGGAATAGCCAGGTAGTGCAGGGGACATTTGGCGTCGCCCAACTCCTTACGCAGCTGCGCGAAGACCTTCGGATCGGCATAGTCGCCCGAAACGTAATGAAGCAGGCTCAAGAGCTTCTTGAAGGCATCGCTCTTGATGTCGCCGCCATGGGTCTTGACGCTTTCCTCGGCGCGCTTCTTGAACTCATCGAGAGACCATTGCGTCCGGGCCACCCCGATAATGGGAATGTCCAATCCCTCGTCGCGGACAAGGCCGAGAAGCGCGGGAAAGATCTGCTTGAATGCGAGATCGCCGCTGGCGCCGAAGAAGACGAAGGCGTCGGAATGCGTATTGTTCGGGATGGCCATGGCGCTGTCTATCTAGTCCTTCTTCTCGAGATGGCCGCCGAATTCGAAACGCATGGCGGACATGAGCTTGTCGGCAAACTCCGCATTGCCGCGCGAGGCGAAGCGCGAGAACAGCGCCGATGAGATGACGGGCGCCGGCACGCCCTCGTCGATCGCGGCAAGGAGGGTCCAGCGGCCTTCGCCGGAGTCCGAGACGCGGCCCTCGAAATTGGCAAGGTCCGGGCTCTTACGCAGCGCGCTTGCGGTGAGGTCGAGCAGCCACGATCCGATCACGCTGCCGCGCCGCCAGACTTCGGCGACTTCGGGCAGGTTGATGTCGTACTGATAATATTCCGGGTTCCGCAGCGGCGTCGTCTCGGCATCCGTGGTTTGCTTCGTCTTGCCGATATTGCCGTGGTGCAGAATGTTCAGCCCTTCCGCATAGGCGGCCATGATCCCGTACTCGATACCGTTGTGGACCATCTTGACGTAATGTCCCGCGCCGTTCGGCCCGCAATGCAGATAGCCGTTCTCGGCAGGTGACGCTTCGCCGGTCGCGCCCGGGGTGCGCGGGGCTTCGTCCACACCCGGCGCCAGCGTCTTGAAGATGGGGTCGAGGCGGGCGACCACGTCGTCTTCGCCGCCGATCATCATGCAATAGCCGCGATCGAGGCCCCAGACGCCGCCGCTGACACCGACATCCACATAGTGAATGCCCTTGTCTTTCAATTCGCCCGCGCGGCGGATGTCGTCGTGATAGTAGGAGTTGCCGCCGTCGATCATGATGTCGCCGGCGTCGAGCAGCGGCGTGAGTTCGGCGATGACCGCGTCCACGGCGCCCGCGGGCACCATCATCCAGACCGCACGGGGCTTATCGAGCCCGTCCACGAACGTCTTCAAATCGGTACTGCCCTTGGCGCCCTTCGCGATGAGGCCGTCGACAGCCTCGGCGTGGGTATCGAAGACGTGGCAGTCGTGTCCCGCCTTCATGGCGCGAATGACCATGTTGGCGCCCATCCGGCCGAGGCCGATCATGCCGAGTTGCATTGCGTCTCTCCTCGATTCGTAATCTCAAGACATGCGCTCCGGGATCGCGGAGCGCGGCAGTTCTATCGTCCCAATGTTTTCTTCGCGGCCTCGGCGACTTTTTCAGGCGTGAAGCCAAAATGCTCCGAGACGACCTTGAGCGGCGCCGACAGGCCGAACGTGTTCATGCCGAGCACGATGCCCTTAGGCCCGGCGTACCGGTCCCAGCCGAGCGGGGAGGCCTCCTCGACCGTGACGCGCGCGGTGATCTCTGGCGGCAGAACCGAACGCTTGTAGGCGTCGCTTTGGTCCTCGAACATTTCGCGGCAGGGCATCGACACGACGCGCGCCTTGATGCCGTCCTTGGACAGGAGTTCACGTGCCGCCACGCAAAGCGCGACTTCGCTGCCGGTTCCGATCAGGATCACATCCGGCTTGCCGCCGTCCGCGTCCACCAGCACATAGGCGCCCTTGGCGAGCCCCGACGCGGGCGCCATCGTGGAGCGGTCGAACGTCGGAACGGCTTGTCGCGTCAGAACCAGCGCCACGGGCCGGCTCTTATGCGGCATCATCAGGCGATAGGCTTCGGCGGTCTCGTTGGCATCCGCCGGCCGGATCACGACGAGCCCCGGCATGGCGCGCAACGATGCCAACTGCTCGACCGGTTGATGCGTCGGCCCGTCTTGGCCGAGGCTGATGGAATCGTGCGTCCAGATGTGGAGCACGGGAATATCCATCAGCGAGGAAAGACGGATCGACCCGCGCGCATAGTCCGTGAAGATCAGGTAGCAGGAATCGTAGGCCCGCAAGCCCGACAGCACCATGCCGTTGACCACGGCGCACATGCCATGCTCGCGGATGCCGTAGCGCATGTTGTGGCCGGCATAGTCGCCGAGTTCGCCATAGGCCTGGAAGTCGCCGGCGTCCGGGTAGTCGAGAATGACCTTCGTGCTGCCGGCCACGTCCGCGGCGCCACCCAAAACCCAAGGGACCTTTGCGGCGATGGCGTTCAGGACCTTGCCGGAAGCCTGGCGCGTCGCGATCCCGGTGGGGTCCGCATCGAAGCTCGGAATGTCCGCGTCCCAGCCTTCGGGCAGTTCCCGGTCGCGGATCAGTTCGATCTGCTTGGCTTGATCGGGATGGGAGCGGGCGTAGTCGGCGAAGAGCGCTTCCCATTTGGCGCGCAGGTCCGCGCCGCGGCTTCCCATATGAGATGTGAAGTGTTCGCGCACGCCGTCCGGCACCACGAAGAACTTGTCCGGATCGAAGCCGAAGAACTCCTTGGTCCGGCGCACCTCGTCGGGACCCAACGGTTCGCCGTGCGCGGCGGGCGTGTCGTGCTTGCCGGGAGAGCCATAGCCGATGTGACTGTGGATGATGATGATCGTCGGTTTGTCGTCCGTCGCCAGAAAGACGTTCAAGGCGCCGGCCAGTTCGCCGAGATCATTCGCGTCGGATACGCGCACGACATTCCAGCCATAGGCATCGAAGCGCTTGGCCACATCCTCCGTGAACGTGATGTTGGCGTGGCCGTCGATGGTCACGTTGTTGTTGTCGAAGATCCAGCACAGATTGGACAGCTTCAGATGTCCGGCGAGGGAGGCGGCTTCGCTGCCGACGCCTTCCATCAGGCAGCCTTCGCCACACAGCGCATAGACATTGTAATCGAAGAGTTCGAAATCGGGTTTGTTGTAGGTTGCGGCCAGCCATTTGCCGGCGATGGCCATACCGACGCTGGTGGCGACGCCCTGGCCTAGCGGCCCCGTGGTCGATTCCACGCCCGTCGTCCAGCCATATTCCGGGTGACCTGGGCAGCGGCTGCCTTCCTCGCGGAAGCTCTCGATGTCGTCGAGCGTAACGGCCGCGCCATCGTGGCTTTGGTAGCCGATGTCCGCCGCTTCGATCCCCGCAAGATGGATCAGGCTGTAGAGCAGCATCGAGGCGTGGCCGGCCGACAGAACGAAGCGGTCGCGGTTGATCCAATGAGGGGCCTTGGGATCGTAGCGGAGAAACTGCTGCCAAAGCGTATAGGCGACGGGCGCCGCGTCCATGACCGTGCCCGGGTGTCCGGAATTGGCCTTCTGGATGGCGTCGATCGACAGCGTTCGGATCGTGTTGATCGCCAGCTCGTCGATCTTGTCTTGAGTCTGCGCCACGGTGCCCGAACCTCCTACGCTTCTCATGCTCAAGCCTTCAGGTGCGCGAAGGCTTCCGTCAAAGTCACAAACGCGAATGACAGGCCGGTGAAAGTCTCCGTTCACCGCGTGTGCCAGCCTGATAAGCCGATGGCGGCTCCGAGGAGACCGGAGCCAGTACGCACAGTGTCCGTCTCTGGCGTTTCGATCAAGTCTTAGAACTGACGCATGAGTCTTGTACGCGATAATTTTGCACAATGTCTTAGGAAGCCTGGAGCATGGTAAGCGGATCGCGCATCATGCAGGCTCTTCAGTCGACCAGGCGGGCTTGGACGAGGAGGGCGACCTATGGCGGATGCGACAGCCGATTCACCGGCGAGTTCCCACGCGAAGACGCAATCCGGGTCCGGTAATGGGTCCGCCACTGTTAACCAATCCGACTTGTCCAATCTCGATATCGGCAAGCTCGAGCAGAAGCTCGGCACCTCGCCCGGGACAGGGCTGAGCAAGGCCGAAGCCGATAAGCGGCTCGCGCAGTACGGCGCCAACGAGATCGCCGAAAAGACGACAAACCCGTTCCTGAAGTTCCTGTCCTATTTCTGGGGACCGATCCCGTGGATGATCGAGGCCGCGGCCATTCTTTCCGGTATCGTCCATCACTGGTCCGACTTCGTCATTATTACGGTGCTGCTCCTCGCCAACGCCATCGTCGGCTTCTGGGAGGAGTATCAGGCCGGCAACGCCATCGCCGCGCTCAAGGCCAAGCTCGCGCCCCATGCGCGCGTCAAGCGCGGCGGTGCCTGGTCGGACGTGCCCGCGCGCCTTCTCGTGCCGGGCGATATCGTCCGTTTGCGTCTCGGTGACATCGTCCCGGCCGACTCCCGCTCGCTCGGCCCTGATGCCGTCGAGGTCGACCAGGCCGCGCTGACCGGCGAGTCGCTGCCCGTGTCGAAGGGCAGCGGCGACGTTCTATATTCGGGCGCGATCCTGCGTCAGGGCGAGGCCGACGCGATCGTCTATGCCACGGGCGGGGACACGTTCTTCGGCAAGACCGCCGCGCTCGTGCAGGAAGCCCATACCACCAGCCATTTCCAGAAGGCTGTGATGAAGATCGGCGATTACCTGATCATCATCGCCATCGCACTGGTGACGCTGATCTTCGCCGTCGCGCTGTTCCGGGGCGACGACGTCATGGAGACGCTGCAGTTCGCCCTCGTGCTGACGGTCGCCGCTATCCCCGTGGCCATGCCCGCCGTGCTGTCCGTGACCATGGCCGTCGGCGCCCGCCGGCTTGCGGCGCGCCAAGCCATCGTCAGCAGGCTCGCGGCCATCGAGGAACTCGCCGGCGTCGACGTTCTGTGTTCGGACAAGACGGGCACGCTAACCCAGAACAAGCTGACCCTCGGCGATCCCGTCTCTGTCGGCGGTGAGAGCCAGGACGATCTCGTTCTCGACGGGGCGCTTGCCTCCCGCGCCGAGGACCAGGACACGATCGACATGGCGGTCATCGCGGGCGTGAAAGATACGGCCGAACTCAAGGACTACACTGTCGGCCACTATCAGCCCTTCGACCCGGTTCACAAACGCACCGAAGCGACGGTCACCGACAAGAGCGGCAAGACGTTCAAGGTCACGAAGGGCGCCGTCCAGGTGATCCTCGCGCTGTCGAAGAACGCGGACGCCGTCAAAGAGGATGTCGACAAGACGACAGATGCGTTGGCGAAGCGCGGCTATCGGGCGCTTGGCGTGGCGAAAGCCTCCGATGGTGGCGACTGGGAGTTCCTCGGCGTACTGCCGCTCTACGATCCGCCGCGCCCGTCCTCGAAGGACATGATTGCGCAAGCCGAGGCACTCGGCATCGACGTGAAGATGATCACGGGCGATCAGCTTGCCATCGCCAAGGAGATCGCGAGCCAGCTCGGCCTTGGAACGGACATTCTCGATGCGAGCCAGTTCGGCGACACCAAGGCCCACGAAACGTCAAAGCTCGACCACGACATCGAAACGGCCGACGGCTTCGCGCAGGTGTTCCCCGAGCACAAATTCCACATCATCGATGTGCTGCAGAAGCACGGCCATATCGTCGGCATGACCGGCGATGGTGTGAACGACGCGCCTTCGCTGAAGAAAGCGGACTGCGGCATCGCGGTTTCGGGCGCCACCGATGCGGCCCGTGCCGCGGCGGCCATCGTGCTGCTGACGCCGGGCCTGACGGTCATCGTCGACGCGGTCCAGGAAGCGCGCAAGATTTTTCAACGCATGAACAGCTATGCGATCTACCGCATCGCGGAGACGATCCGCGTGCTGCTGTTCATGACGCTCTCGATCATTGTCTTCAACTTCTACCCCGTCACCGCGATCATGATCGTGCTGCTGGCGCTGCTGAACGACGGCGCGATTCTCTCGATCGCCTACGACAACGTGAAACCGTCGCCGAAGCCCGAAGCCTGGAACATGCGGCGCGTGCTCGGGGTCTCGACGCTGTTGGGGCTGGCCGGCGTCGCCGCGTCCTTCGGCATGTTCTATATCGGCGAAGACGTCTTGAAGCTCGACCGCGAAGTGGTACAGACGCTGATGTATCTGAAGCTCTCGGTGGCGGGGCACCTGAACATCTTCGTCACGCGCACGCGCGGGCCGTTCTGGTCGATCGCACCGGCAAAGATCCTTTTGATTGCCGTGTTCGGCACCCAGGCCTTGGCGACGATCATCGCAGTCTCGGGACTTCTAATGCCCGCCATCAGCTGGGAACTCGCCGCGATGGTCTGGGGCTATGCGCTCGTCTGGTTCCTTTTCAATGACCGGGTGAAGCTGCTCGCCTACCGCATCTTCGATCCCGCGGCCAAGCCCGTGATCGATCAGCGCAAGACGCCTGCGCCTGCCGCCGCATAAGGCAGGCGCGCGTCTAGTTGATGCGCGTTGATGCGTGCTACTCGCGTTTGGCTTCGACGATGGTCATGAGCGCAGCCATTGGCGGGCGCCCTGAGTCGGCCGCGATCTCCGATACGCTGAGATCGGTCGACAGAACGACGAAGCCTTGTTGTTCAAGGATGTCGGCAATGCTGTCTGCGGGCAGTTCCAGGACGCGCGCGAGATCGTCGAGTTTAGCCTTCTCCAGAGACTGGAACAGAACCGGCATCGGATTCTCGCGCCCGGAGAGCGCCGCGGGCACGACAAAGGCCGCAGCAACGACCGCGGCGACGGCGACCGGGGCGATGATCGTACCGCGCCGGAAATACGTCTTCATGCCACCCCAATTCCGGACGATATGAAGACCGATGGCGACAACAAAGATCACCGCGAGCCATTCGTGCATCTCTTTCACGAGGTCCTCGCCGATGCCGAAAAACATGGCGAGGCCCGAGCCTGCCACGACAAGGAACAGGGCCGCGGAGATCGCGGTGATGTACTTCTTCAACGTATCGTTCATCTCGTCTTTCTCGTTCTCTCGCTCATTTGCTTCGAAGCGCCGTCCGCCCAGGCTCGGCGCGTCCGCTGCCACGCGGGCGAAAGGATCGGCCAAAGGACGCCGATCGTCAGCGCCGCGGCGAAGAGGCGGAGGGCCGCAATTGTGAACTCGATCTGCATCGGCAATCCCGCAGGTTGGGTGACCCCTTCAAGGTGCGAGCTTGACACTAGGCGCCGATCTTTGCCGGGGTCGTGCTCGACCGTTTCGGAACGTTTCCCGCGCCGGAAATTTGTTTCGAAACGTTGCTGGGGTGCGAGTTGCTTGGTTTCGTTACAAAATTTTCCGGCAACGCGCGCTGCAAGACGCTAATTTGACACTCGTCAACGCGGGCGCACGGTGCACTCGCATAAGGCCGTGACCCGAAGGAAGTCCATGAACGAAGTCGTGCCCCCTGAGAAGATCAAGCCGGAGGACACAAAGGCCGAGCTCGAGTCCGTCTTAGGGCTTGGCAAACCGGCATCGCGCCTTCGCCGGTTTCGTCCTGTCATCATTCTCGGCCTTGTCGCGGCCGCCGCACTGCTCGCCTACACGCTCTTCGGGGGCGGCGGGTCGACCAACGGTGTCAACTACGTCTCGGAGCCCGTGACACGCGGCGATCTGACCGTGACCGTCACGGCCACGGGCACGGTTCAGCCGACCAATGACGTCGAGATCTCGAGCGAGCTGTCCGGCATCGTCCGCACCGTCCTCGTGGACTACAACAGCGCCGTGACCGAGGGGCAGGTCCTCGCCGAACTCGACACGCAAAAGCTCAAATCCGCTGTCGACAGTTCCAGCGCCAGGCTGCAAGCGGCCAAGGCCAAGGTCAGCGAAGCGCAAGCCAGTGTGGCGGAGACGCGGCTGGAGTTCGAACGCAAGGGCAAGCTGGCCAAGACCCATGCGGGCTCTATCCTCGATCTGGAAGTGGCCGAAGCCAATCTCAAGCGCGCCCTGGCGTCGGAGGAAAGCGCCAAGGCCGACGTGGCTGCTGCGAGCGCCGATCTCGCCCAGGCCGAGACCGACCTGGAAAAGGCACAGATCCTTTCACCCATCACCGGTGTCGTCTTGAGCCGCAATGTCGAACCCGGCCAGACCGTGGCTTCCTCGCTGCAGGCGCCCATTCTGTTCACCATCGCCGAGGACCTCAAAAAGATGGAGGTCCAGGTGGATGTCGACGAGGCGGATGTCGGTAAAGTTCACGAAGGCCAGAAAGCCAGATTCACCGTCGACGCCTATCCCAGCCGGCACTTCGATGCCGAAATTCGGGAGCTCCGTTACGGGTCGGAAGTGGTTCAGGGCGTCGTGACCTACAAGGCCGTGCTGACCACGGACAATTCCGAACTGCTGTTGCGGCCGGGCATGACCGCGACGGCAGAAATCATCGTCGCCGAAGTCAACGATGCGTTGACCGTGCCCAATGCGGCCTTGCGGTTCACGCCGCCCAGCACCGAACCGCGCGACCAGCGCAGCTTCCTGCAGAAGCTGATGCCGGGGCCCCCGCGGCTGCGCCGGCCGAGTTCAACAGGCCAGCCGGCGGGGCCGGAACGAACCGTCTGGACGCTCAGCGATGGCGCGCCTGAAGCCCGTTCCGTCACCATCGGCGCAACCGACGGCAAGCGCACTGAGATCGTGAAAGGCGACCTCAGCGTGGACGAGGGTCTGATCGTCGACACGGAGACGGCCAAGTGAGCACGGACAAGGCCCGCAGCAGCGCTGCGCCGACCGTCATCGACCTGCGCAACGTCTCGAAGATCTACGGACACGGCGAGGCCGAGGTGCGGGCGCTCGACGGCGTCGACCTGACGATACCCAGCGGCGAATTCGCGGCGGTCATGGGGCCGTCCGGGTCGGGCAAATCCACGACCATGAACATTATCGGCTGCCTGGATCAGCCGACGTCCGGCAGCTACCTGTTCAACGGCGTGGAGGTGGGCGGTCTCGATCGCACCCAGCGCGCGCTTCTGCGCCGTAACTATCTCGGCTTCGTGTTTCAGGGCTTCAATCTGCTGGCTCGGACCTCCGCCGTCGAGAATGTCGAACTGCCGCTGATCTATCGCGGCATGCGGCAGGCCGAACGCCGTCCGCTTGCGATGGACGCCCTCGAGCGTGTCGGCCTTGCGGGACGGGCCGGACACACGCCGGCGGAATTGTCAGGCGGTCAGCAGCAGCGCGTCGCCATCGCCCGGGCGATCGTGACGAACCCCGCGGTGCTGCTTGCCGACGAACCGACCGGCAATCTCGATACCAAGACGAGCGATGAGATCATGACCTTGCTGGTAGACCTCAACCGGTCCCGTGGGATCACGGTGCTCATGGTCACGCATGAGCCGGAGATGGCGCGCTATGCCAGCCGCGTTGTCGAGTTTCTCGATGGCCGTATCGCCCGCGACAGCGCCGTCCTAAAGGCCGCCTGATGTTCTACGAGACCTTGAAGCTTGCGGTTCAGGCGATCCGGCGCAACGCGCTGCGCTCGTTCCTGACGCTGCTGGGTATCGTCATCGGCGTCAGCGCCGTCATCGCCATGGTCACGATCGGCAACGGCACGACGGCCAAGGTCAAGGAAGAGATGGCCAAGCTCGGCACGAACGTCCTGTTCGTCCGTCCCGGGCAATGGGGGCCGGGACGGTCGAGCGCGACCGCGAAGCCGTTCAATGCGCGCGATATTATCGAGATGCGCGAGCAATTGCGCGGCGTCCGTGCGGTCGCGCCGTTGGCGCAGCAGTCCGTGACCGTCGTCTATGGCAATGAGAGCCGGAGCACCGGCACGATCGGGACCGACGCAAGCTATGTGGTCGCGCAAGATTGGAATCTCGCGGAGGGCCGGAATTTTCTCGATAGCGAGACGCGCAGCGGCCAGGCCGTCTGCATTCTCGGCAAAACGGTGCAGGACGAGCTGTTTGGCGGCGAAGACGCAATCGGCAAACGCATCCGCTTGAGCAATGTCTCCTGCGAGGTGATCGGTATCCTGGAGTCCAAGGGCGAATCCGGTTTCGGCAACGATCGCGACGATGTGGTTCTGATCCCGCTTCGCGCCTATCAACGGCGCATCGCCGGCAATACCGACATCAACCGGATCACCGTGTCGGCGGAAGACGGCACCGATACATCGAAAGTTCAGGCGGACATCGAACGGCTGCTCAGGGAACGGCGCGGCATCTCCGCCGGCAAGGAGGACGATTTCGGCGTCGCGGATATGAAACAGATCGCCGACACGCAAGCGGCGACCACCGGCGTCTTGACCATGCTGCTTGGCGCCGTGGCCGGCGTCAGCCTGCTGGTCGGCGGCATCGGCATCATGAATATCATGCTCGTCTCCGTGACCGAGCGAACGCGCGAGATCGGCATCCGGCTGGCGATCGGCGCGCAGGAGAGTCAGGTGCTGATGCAGTTCCTGGTGGAGGCTGTCGTGCTTTCCCTGTTCGGCGGCGTGGTCGGCGTCCTATTGGGGCTGGGGCTTGCGGGCGCGGCCTCCGCCGGCATGGCCATCCCGTTCGTCTTCGATCCCGGGATCGTGCTAATCGCCTTCGCCTTCTCGGCTCTGATCGGCGTGGTGTTCGGCTATTTTCCGGCCCGCCGCGCTGCGCAGCTCGATCCGATCGATGCGCTCCGGCACGAGTAGCGCTAGGACGCTTGCGTGATCCAGAGCCGGGCCTGAGCCGCCTCGGCGAGCGGGTAGACGCGGACCGAACTCGGCAGGAAGACGGCGAAGATCTTCACCGCGCCCGCGATCCACTCGATGTCGGTGATAACGGCAATACGGTCCCACTTGGTGAAGTGCTCCATGCCGGTCTTGAAGTCCTCCCAAGCCGCACCGGCATCGTAGCCGGTAAAGTCGGGCGCGACCTCGTACAGCATGCGGACCTTGTCGTGGGATTGGAGCGCCTTCTCCACCGCTGGAATCAGCACGTCATCGTAGTCCTGCCGCGAGACATTGCCGTGGCAGGCAATGGCCACGACGTTGCTCGGGAAGCCTTTGAGTAGCTCGATCATGAAGCGCTCCTTGTATCTGAAGGACGGACCCTCAAGGACCCTTGGAAACGCACGTCTCGTCGCCGGCGTTCCACGTGCAGCCGAAACTGCTCGTATTGCAGGTCGACTCGCCGAGATGATTGGAGCAGGGGTCCGATGCCGGGGCAGGACCGGGGAGGCAACCTTTGTTGTTGGCCGCGTCGTACCAGCATTCGGGCTGGGACGCGCACATGGCGGAGTCGCGGATGGCCTGGCAGCGGATCTCCTCGGCTTGGGCGGCGGTCCCGCAAAGCGTGAGCGCGACGGCAGCGATGCCGAAAGCAATAAAACCCGAGCGCATGATTCCTCCGATTTGTTTTGTTTGGGCGTCCGACCCTTTTCTTACCGAAGCGCGCGGGCGGTGAACAGCCCCGCCGGGGCGCGCGGTCCGAGGCGTTCCGGCGCGCCAAGGACCGCATCAGACGGCGTCCTACTTTAGGCTTCTAGACCGGCCGGTATGGTCCGGGGTAGAGCGTGGGGCGGAATTGCCGAACTCTCGCGTAAACGGCAGCCGGTTTTGTGACGATGTTGGCCGGGCTTTAGCGCCCTACGGCGACGGGTCGTGGCGGGATCGGGGAGGGGGCTCGACGACAGTGCGACTTGTTATCAATTGCATGGATATAGCCCTGGAAACCCTCTCTGGACGTGCTATCAGCAGCGGGACTTCACAAGCGGCACGGCGCCGGGCGCGGACCCGGCGGGGCATTCTATGCCCGTAGTTTCAACGACTTGGATGGACAAGGTCGTTACCGGGCCCTGTTGCCGCGCAAAGCCCCTCGGTACATCCAGGCCGGATGCGACGCGGGGAGCGTCAGGTTTGACTAGGACGGCGGCGCTAGACCGGCCGGCCGTTCACAGAGCTTAGGAGAGAGCGTTTCTATGGATATCCCTCACATTCCGGTCGGCGATAATCCGCCCCACGAAGTCAATGTGATCATCGAGATCCCGCAAGGCGGATCGCCGGTGAAGTACGAAGTCGACAAGAAGTCGGGCGCGCTTTTCGTCGACCGCTTCCTGCACACGGCGATGTTCTATCCGGCGAACTACGGCTTCATCCCGCACACGCTCTCCGAAGACGGAGATCCCGTCGACTGCATCGTGATCACGCCGACGCCCGTGGCGCCGGGCGCGGTCATTCGTGCACGTCCTGTCGGGGCTCTTCTCATGGAGGACGAGGCCGGGATCGACGAAAAGATCATCGCCGTGCCGATCGACGAACTCCATCCGTACTACAAGCGGGTGTCGAGCTATCGCGACCTGCCCGAGATTCTCGTCGAGCAGATCGGCCATTTCTTCGAGCACTACAAGGATCTGGAACCGGGCAAATGGGTCAAGGTCGTGCGCTGGGCCGAGGTTGGCGAGGCGGGCGAGCTGATCCGCGCCGGAATTGAGCGCAACGCGGAAGCCTAGGGGCGTCCGGATCGCTTGATCCAACTCAAGGTGGCGGCCTTCCCTCTGTCGTCCAGTACCCGGACAGCGCGAGATCGATCCGCGCAGCCCGGGGGAACGTCATGACCGATCCAAAGCCTGAACTAGCCGGCTTCCACCGTCAGGTCCTCATGGAGGACATGATGGAGACAGTCGGCGTGGAGCAATTCGATGTCGTCGATCTCGACGGCGGCCAATCCTACATCCGCGCGCGTGCGAATTGTCATGCCTGCGAATGTAAGGACGCGTGCACGAATTGGCTCGCCGCCCACACCGCAGGCGATCCGCAACCGTTCTGTCCGAACGCCACCCTGTTCCAGGCCGTCAAGAGCTAGCGCATACAGCATGGTGCCGTGCGGGCCGGCCGGGGAAACGGTCAAATGCGTGCCCGGGCAGTAGGGTCTGTTTCAGTATTGTGAAAAAACGGGCGTGCGTCGCTGCCGCGCGATGGTATTATTGGCCTGGGAGTAGTCTAGGGTATTTCGGGCCTTACAATACAAACTGGTATGCATCTCGACTTGGTAACAATGTCGGCCGCAGACATTACTGTGGCCGCAGTGCTAGCTGGCATGTTGCTGCTCACTTGGGGCCGCGACGGCTGGTCGCTTGAGGCTGCGCCGCGCTTCGTGGGCTCGTGGGGCCTCGCGGTGTTGGTTTTCAGCCTGGGCGGTATGGCCATGCTCTGGTCCATCACGTCGGGCTTCACGGGTGGCATGGTGCTCGGGGCGACCCTGGCGACCCTGGCGTGGGGCATGAAATGGCATGCCGTGCGGCGCTTTGCCGGGCGCCCGTCGGCGCCGTTCCTGATCCTGCTCGGTCCGGCAGTCCTGCTGCTTTCCGTGTTGTTGGGGCTTGCGACGTCGATGGACGACCGCTTCGTGGTCGTTTGCTCGATCTTGGCCGCTTATGGTTTCGCGTCGGCCTATGAGTTGAGACGGATGCCCGATGCATCCCAGTCTTGGCCCGCCATCGCGCTCTTGGTGCTCGCCAGTACTTTGTATGTCTCCTGGATCCCGGTCGCCGTCACGGTGCCGCTCGAGTCCGTCGCCGCGGCCATGACCAGCAAATGGCTGCCCTTTGTCGTGCTCGCGACCCTGCTGCTGCGCGTTGCGCTGGCCTTCATGGTCTTGTCCATGGCGAAGGAACGCGACGAGGAGGAGCAGCGGCGCAATGCGCTGACGGATAGTCTCACCGGGTTGCCGAACCGGCGGGCCCTGTTCGAGATTGCGGAGTCGGTCGTGGAGCGGCGCCTGCACGGCGGGGGCACGCCGGTCTCGCTCATCATCGCCGATCTCGACTACTTCAAGGATACGAACGACACCTTCGGGCATACGCTCGGTGACGAGGTACTGCGCCTCTTTGCCAAGGTCGCGCAGCTGAGCCTTGAGGAGAACCACGTCATCGGCCGCCTCGGCGGCGAGGAGTTCGCGGCCATATTGCCTGGCGTCGGTGCCGAGGAAGCGGTCGAAGTGGCCGAGCGTCTGCGGACGCGTTTCGCCGAGTCCGGCGGGTTCGTGAGTGGCCTTCCGGTTGGCGCCACGGTGAGTATCGGCGTGACCGCCGACCGGCAAGTCGACTCCGGGCTCTCGAGCCTCTTCCGCCGCGCGGATGCGGCCCTGTATGCCGCCAAGAGCGCGGGCCGGAACCGGGTCGTGTTCATCGGCTCCGACGACACGGTCGTGCCGGTCGGCGAAGGGCGCGTCGTGCGTACGTCTCCAACACGGCTCTTTGCGAGGCCCGGTCTGTTGGAGTTCTCGCAGGTGCGGTCCGCCTGACGCTATCCGCCGCAGCACCAACGGCCTTATGGCGGTCGATCCGCGCTGCCGCCACATGTACCTTCCTGTTACGCAAGGCTAGAATAATCGCCACAAACGGCATCGGCGTGCCGCTACCGGTCGTATTGGGAGGGGATTGTGTCCGGAGAGACCCCGGCGAGTGACGCAAAGGAAATCGAGCTCAAGCTCGTCTTTGACCCCGAGCACGCCTCGGCCGTGTTGGCGCACCCCCTCCTGGCGGCAGGAGATGGCGCGGCGCCTGGGCCGCGCGTTCTTGAAACGAAAGAGCGCGAGCTTCTTTCCGTCTATTACGACACGCCGGACGATCTTCTGAGAAAAGCCGGCGTCTTCTTGCGGGTGCGCAGTACCGGCACGGGCTATGTCCAGACCATCAAGACCGCGCGCGCCGAGAGCGAGTTCTTGGAACGGAGCGAGTGGGAATGCGATCTGCCGACCAAAAGCTACGACCTGTCCGCGGCCGCGGGAACCGCTCTCGAGCCGCTGCTCAGCGACGCGGTGCGCGAAGGCCTCGGCCCGCGTTTCGAGACGAGGTTTTTGCGCCGGACATTTCTGATCGACGACGGCGGGAGTCTGATCGAGGTGGCGGTCGATCAGGGCGATATCGTCGCCGGTGAGGAGAGGGCGCGTGTTTGCGAGCTTGAACTCGAACTGAAGTCCGGGACCGCGGCCGTCTTGTTTGGACTGGCGAAGCGCCTCGCCGAAACCGTGCCGTTGACTCTCAGTGTCAAGACCAAGGCGGAACGCGGTTTCGATCTGCTCGACGGCGGCGAGCCCGAATTCGAAAAGGCACTCCCTGTCGACATCCCGCCCGATGAGACCTGTGCGAACGCATTCCGCATCGCCGCGCGCAATTGCTTGCGACAAGTGCTCGCGAACTTGCACGGGACCCGTGAGGGCAAAGCCGAAGCGTTGCACCAGATGCGTGTCGGGCTCCGGCGCATGCGGGCAGCCGTGCTGCTGTTCGGAGACGTCGTCGACAGCCCGCAGCGTCCCCGAATTGCCGCCGAACTCAAATGGATCGCCAGCCACCTCGGGACCGCTCGCGATCTCGACGTGTTCAGCTCCGACATCGTGGCACCGCATCGCGCGGAGTATCCCGACGATCCGGGATGGAAGGCCGTCGAGGATCGTGTGCGGGAAGCGCGGGCGCAGGCCCAAAGAGCGGCCGTCGAAGCAACCGGTTCGGCGCGCTTCCGCATGGCGCTTCTGGATCTCGGGGCGTGGATCGAGTTTGGCGATTGGACTCACAGCGATAACCCGCTCGCGGGAAAGCCCGTCGCGGACTACGCGTCGGCGAAGCTATCGCGGCTGCGCCGAAGCGTGGTGAAGAAGGGGAAGGGCCTGCCGAAGCTGAGCGTGGCCGAGCGCCACAGGGTGCGCATCCATGCCAAGCGGATGCGGTACGGAAGCGAATTTTTCAGCGCGACGTTTCCGGGCAAGAGACAAGCCAAGAGGTGCCGGAAATCCCTCGCGGCGCTGGAGCTGCTGCAAGACTCGCTCGGGACGCTCAACGATATCGCCAACCGGCAGACGATCTTCAACATCGGCGGCGCCGGGCATGAGTCCGGGACGATGCCCATGCCGAAAGTGGATCCCGGCGAAGAGAAGGCTCTCATGAAAACGGCGAAGCACGCCTATGCGCGCTTCGCCGACGTCAAGCCCTTCTGGAAGGCCTAGGCGGACTACTCCGCAGGCGGAACGGCGCTGTCGCGGGCGGCCGGGTGATTCTTCACATCACCGCGCATCCGGCGCGCATGGTCTTCGAGCTGGCGTTCCGCGGCGTTGAACGCATCGCGAACCGCGAGATAGACATCCTCGTGGGCATGGTCGAGCGGTTTCGCCCGGTCCACGACAAGGTCCTTGCCGGGGACGCTGATGTCGATGTGAACGCTGTAGAGCTTTCCCTTGTGGTGATGTCGGTGAGGGGCTTCGACGACGACCGTGCAGCCTATGATACGATTGTAGAGCCGGCCGAGCTTGGCGGCCTTTTCGCGGATTCGCGTTTCGACTGCCTCAGAGGATCCATGTTGCGGAAGCTGATATCCAAGGGAAATTCCATAAAGCGCCTCCATACTGCGTCTCAATTCTGCAAACGATACCCACTATTTTGCTCCCAAATGTGGAGAAAAGGCGAGCGTCTTGTTTGCGTTGAGTCAAAGCGCCGATACGGTGCGGCGGACAGCGTGTACAACTAGCCGAACGGAGTATTTCGAGGTCCGTCATGAAGCCCACACGAGTGCTACTTCCCATCAATTCGAAAGGAACGACGGCCACCTGTTCCGACGTGGCTTTCGGGCTTGCGCGGCGTTTCGAGGCCGAGCTTGAGGTCTTGCATCCCTGTCCGCCGCCGTCCCAACGCTTGCCCTATGCGACGGAGCTCAGCCCCGTCTACTTCGAAGCCTATCTGGACGTGTCCCGGAAGCAGGTCGAGTACGAGGAAAAGCAGGCGGTGGCCTGGTTCGAAAAGGCTGCGGCCAAGTGGGACGACGTCGAATCGCAATTGCTTACCGTCGAAGGCCTCGTGGGGCCGGCGATTGCACAGCGGGCGAAGACCGCGGACTTCAGCGTGTTGCCGACCGTCTCGGCGGCCGACGACGAGATGTTCGGGGAAGCCCGGGATGCCGCGCTGTTCTCATCGGGGCGCCCGGCGCTGTTCGTGCCGGACGAAGCGAGCGACCATATCGGCGAGACGGTCGTCATTGCTTGGAAGGATTCGGTCGAATCCGCCCGCGCCGTTGCCGCGGCCGCGCCGTTTCTCGAAGGAGCGCGGCGGGTCCGGCTGATCAGTCTTGTTCCCGATGGCGAACCCGAAGACGAGACGGCCACGGCGATGGCCAACTATCTGAAAGCGGCATGCCTGCCGGTCGAGTTGACGTCGGCCCCTCTGGGCGCACGGGACGTCGGCGATGCCATCCTCGAGGAGGCGGGTTCAGGCGTTCTGCTCGTCATGGGCGGATATGGCCGCTGGCGCTGGCAGGAATGGGTGTTCGGCGGTGCGACCGATCACGTGCTGCGCAACACCGACGTTGCCGTCTTGATGAGCCATTAGACGTGCCGCGCTCCAGCCTGTCCGGCGTAGGCGCGGAAGGCACATGACGGACGCGTAGAAACTGACGCGCAAAAAGGGGCGCGGGCCTTCCGGCGTCGCGCCCCATATCGTTCTGAGAGCGAACGGCGATGGAAGCCTATTGAGCGCTCTCGCCCATGCCCATCGCGTCCTTGGTCACTTCCTTGCCCATATCGACCGCGGCATCGGAGCCTTCCTTCGCCATGCCGGCAGCGCCTTCGACGGCGCTATCCATCATGCCGCCGGCGGCTTCGCCCATGCCCATGGCGTCTTTGGACATTTCCTTGCCCATGTCGACCGCGCCGCGACCGGCGTCCTTGGCCATGTCGGCCGCACCCTCGACGGCGCTTTCAGTCATGCTGGCCGCGCCTGAAGCGGCATTCTCCGCGGCGCCGGTTGCACCTTCCACGGCGTTCTCCGTGGCCTTGCCGGCCGTGTCGGCGGCGCCTTCGGCGCTATCCGCTGCCTTATCGGCAGCGTCTTCGGAGAGTCCGAGGGCACCCTTGATGGTGTCCAGCCAGCTCTCTTCGGCGTGCGCCGTTCCGAGGCCGAGGCCAATCGTCAGCGCAAGCGCGACGCAAGCCTTTTGGGTGATCGTCATTGGTTTCGTCTCCCTGTCTTGAAGTCCCGAAGTCTTGAAGTTCTGTAGTCTTGAAGTTTCGTAGTCCCTTGCCGCCGTGTGTGACGGCAATCCCGATAGGTCGAATCGACCGGGGTGTGCGATGGACCCCATCACACACCCCGATTGTGCATTGCAAAGATAATCGACGGTCTAGTTGCCGCCGCCGACAACGCCTTCGACCGCGCCCTTGGTCATCTTGGCTGCGCCGCCCACAACGCCCGCGGCGCCGCCGACAACGTTCTTGCCGGCTTTGACGGCGCCTTCGCCGACGCCCTTCGCGACGCCGACCGTGCCGCCCACGGCGCTCTTACCGACGTCGCCAGCGCCCTTGACCGGATTCTTGGTCATTTCGGCAGCGCCCTTGGCCATGCCGCCGACACCTTCGACGGCGCTCTTGCCCGCATCGACCGCGCCTTCACCGGCCCCTTTGGCGGCGCCGACAGTGCCTTTGGCTGCGCCGTCGGTCATGGCCTCCGCGCCGTCCTTGACGTCGCCGGCCTGCGCGGCGGCAACCCCGAGAAGCAGCATGAAAGCCGTCGTGGTGCCTGCAATCTTGGTGAATGTCATGAGCTTGGTCTCCTTAAGGTAGGCCCCCGAACGGGCCAAATTCAACATCGCCACCCCCATATGGGAGCGGCTCTCGACCTTTCCAGCGGTATGGCGTGAAAGGACAAATGCCTCGGCATGCCCTGTCGAAAATGTCGCGGGCAGGTGCGGGGAAAACGGCCGAACGGCACGGAGGTTCCGTGTCGCAAATCGAAGCGGCGGCAAAAAGGCGATGGTCAGGGTCTATAGCGATCGCGGGGAGGCCTGCCCCGGCAAAATCGCCCAATTGGAGGGGTATGTAGACGACCTCCGGCTATGTCCCGGTTTTCCCAGTCTTGGTCGGGAACATCTTGCAATGCTATTACCACGAGTGGCATTGCTATTTGGCCACTTCGGGCGTGGACTGCGTAGGGCCTACCCGTGCGATTCCAATGCGTTACGTAGCGCGCTTGAGGCTGATGATAGGCGCACCCGGGTACTTGCATAGGTAAGGCCGATGACAAGCCGCGAGGGTTCATTGCTTGTCTTGGTCCGCTGCACTGTGGAGACATACTGAAAGTGCTGCAAAAGCTCTGGTATGATCAGCCAGTTCGCACCCAACTTATTGTGGTCGTGGCGGCGATCAATCTCTTTGCCGCCTTGTTGGCCGGCGTCGTTGCGATTCTCAACACGCGCACGGCGACCAAGGCCGAGATGGAGTCGTCGCTCGAAGTCGCCGAACGCTTCGTCGACGTGACGCTCAGGGATCTCTCCCGGCAAGGCAAGCTGGATGACCTCGACGAGGAACTGCCGCCCCTGCTGAGACATCTGCGGCACGTCCGCATCATGTTCTTGAGCGACTCCGGCCAGCTGGCCATCATTTCGCCCAAGGGCGCCGCCGCCGGGGTCAAGGGATCCCATGCTCCCGGCTGGTTCGTTTCCCTGGTCCATCCCGAGATCGCCCAAAGGAAGGTGCGCCTTCTCCCGGACGGTTCGCATCCTGTGATCATTCTCGGAGAGCCGTCCGACGAAATCTCGGAGGCCTGGCAGGACTTTCTCTCGCTTGCGCTGATCTGGGGCGCCATCAACGCCATTGTCTTGGTGGTGCTCTACATTGTGCTCGGGCGGGTGCTCAATCCGCTTGCGAGCCTATCTCGAGGCATGCACCAGCTGGAGGGTGGTGAGTATTGGGCCAGGTTGCCGAGTGCGAAGGTCAAGGAAGTGGCCGTCATCACGGATCGGTTCAACATGCTGGCAAGCGCGCTGGACGTGGCACGCAAGGAGAACGAGAGCCTCTACCAGCAGCTAATCAACGTTCAGGAAGCCGAGCGCCGCGAAATCGCCAACGAACTCCACGACGAGGCGGGCGCCTGTCTGTTCGGCATTGCCGCGAACGCGTCGTCGATCCAAACCACGGCAGGGCATTTGGACGGGGAACGGGCGACGAGGATTTCCAGCCGCGCCGGTGAGATCCTCTCGATTGCGGAACGGTTGAAGGTCATGAACCGGGGGCTTCTCAAGAAGCTGCGGCCGGGCCCGCTCGGCCAGGTCAAGCTGGCGGACCTGATCGTCGAGCTCACCGCTGGTCTTCAAAGCCAACACCCCGATACGCAGATTCATACGGCCGTCGGATCGGTCGCGAAATCCTACGGGGAGTCTGTCGATCTTGCGATTTATCGCTGCGTTCAGGAGGCGATCACCAATGCGATCCGCCACGGGCATGCAGGAAACATCGATGTGGATCTGGACCAGATGCAGCTCGCGAACGGCGCCGGCGATTACGAAGCGGTCCGTCTGACGATCGCGGACGACGGCAAAGGCATGGAGCCAGACAAAGCCAAAGGTTTCGGACTTACGACCATGACGGAGCGCGTCAGATCGGTCGGCGGTACCTGCGTGATCGAGGGTGTCCCATCCAAGGGCACCACCGTTCGCGTCGAAATTCCAATCAAGCAGAAAAAAAATGAATCTACGGCGCCCGTTCGGGCGCGAGAATCGGTCAGGGAGCTATCATGACTAGAGTCCTCGTCATCGACGATCATCCGATCGTTTTGCAGGGAACCCGGCAGTTACTGGAGGATGTCGGCGTAAAAGAAGTGCATCAGGCACAGAGTTTGGCCGACGGTTTCCGTGCCTACAGAATGCAGAAGCCCGACGTGATCATTGTCGACCTTGCCATGCATAGCGGGTCGCTCGGCGGCCTGTCGTTTATCCGTCGCCTGCGGCTGCACGATCCGAACACACCCATCCTGGTTTTCACGATGCATTCCGATCCGGTGATCGTGTCGCGTGCGCTCGAGGTCGGGGCCACGGGTTACGTCCTCAAGGATACGCCGCCCGAGGAAGTTCAAACGGCGTTTCAGCGCGTCCGGGAGAACAGGCCCTATCTCAGCCACGACCTCGCGTCGGAGGTTGCCTTCATGGAAGCGCGCGGTACGACCAATCCGCTACGCCGCATGACGGTTCGCGAACTGCAGACCCTTGCCCTCGTGGCGGAAGGGAAGCCGTACGGAGTCATCGCCGAGCATCTGCACGTGAGCTACAAGACCGTGGCCAACACCTGCACGCAGTTGAAGGCAAAGCTTGGTGTGCGGACGTTGCCGGAACTCATGCGAATCGCCATTCAGCATCTTCCAGCCGCCAACAGTAAAATGCAGCGGTAGCATTGCCATAAGTTCGCCGGCCGTTACGCGGCCGCCGCGAGTCTAGTCAGCAAGCATACTGGAAGGTCTGTGCTAGGATTCGGCGCAACGCATAGAATATCGAAGTCTCTCGAATGACTCGATTGGCAAGACTGCGGGTGCAAAGTGGCAACCTGCGGGATGCTATCTTCCAACTACTATGGTGAAAGTCGTCTCGGCATTCTGCGCTAACTTGGAAGTCGCGAATGCCGCACGATGACAAGTGAGATCGCTGCGATTGGCAATTGCCAGTCATCCCGCGCAGCCCACTCCGATTCGCATCACTGGCATTCCGAACCAAGGTCGGAGAACGAACGACCACGGCTGGGACACAACCAGCCAACGCGTGTCGGTCTCCGGCAAGTGGATGCTTGGTCTCTTGCGGCCGAGTAGCTAGGGAGAGGAGAAAGATATGAAACTCAAGTTAGGTGTCCTGACCGGCACCGTCGTCGCAGTGACGATGGGGCTCGCTGGTCAGGCGTCGGCCATGAATACCGACGAGGAACAGCTGAAGCGTATGGCTGATCCCGACCAGTGGCCCGCCCCTGGTCGTGACTTTGCTCTGACGCGTCACAGCAACCTGTCCGACATTACGACGGATAATGTGAACAAGCTGCAGATGGCGTGGATGCAGGGCACGAACGCCCTTCGCGGTCACGAAGGTCAGCCGCTTGTGATCAAGGACGTGGGTGGCAAGACCATGCTGTTCATGATTTCGGGTTGCCCGTCCATGGCCAATTGTAACGTGGTTCAGGGTCTGGATCTTTCGGATCCCGACAATCCGAAGCAGGTTTGGTCGTATGTGAAAAAGACCGACCGCGACGAGTCGGCTGTGCCGCGCGCTTGCTGCGACACCGTCAACCGCGGCGGTTCCTATGCGGACGGCAAGTTCGTGTTCGGCACGCTCGACGGCTTCTTGATCGCGCTCGACGGCCAGACCGGCAAGGAAGTCTGGGTTGTGAAATGGGCCTATCCCGAGAAGGGTGAGACCATCACGCCGGCTCCGTTGATCGCCGACAACAAAGTGTTCATCGGTTTCGGTGGTAGTGAGTTCGCCGCTCGCGGCCGCGTCGGCGCCTTCAACCTGGCGGACGGTTCCGAGGCTTGGGTGTGTCACACCACGGGTTCGGACAAAGACGTCTGCCTGACGCCCGAGACCAACAAGGCCAACCCGCATTACGGCACGGCCGGACAGGATCTTGGTATCAAGACCTTCCCCGGTGAGGATTGGAAGATCGGTGGCGGCACGGCGTGGGGTTGGTACTCCTACGATCCGGACACCAAGCTGGTCTACTACTCGACCGCCAACCCAGGTCTGTGGAGCCCGCAATATCGCTGCCCCGACAAGACCCACGAGGAGTGCAACGCAGTCGATCCTTCACTCGACGGGCAGGTGGGTCGCTTCGACAACAAGTGGACCCTCAGCATGTTCGCTCGGAAGATCGAGACTGGTGAGGCTGTCTGGGTCTACCAGATCACGCCGTTTGACCAGTGGGACTATGACGGCATCAACGAGAACATCATCACGGAGATGGAAGTCGACGGTAAGAAGCGGAAGGTTCTCTCCCACTTCGACCGCAACGGCTTCGCCTATGTCTGGGATGCTGCCGACGGTACCGTTCTGCGCGCCACGAAATACGTGACGACGGACTGGGCCGAGAAGATCGATCTCAAGACGGGCCGTCCGATCAAGGTGCGCGATCATTCGCCGCTCGAGGTTGGCCGCAACGTCTCTGCCTGCCCGTCCGCGATGGGTGGCAAGGACCAGCAGCCCGCTTCGGTCGATCCGAAGGAGCCGAACCTGTTCTATGTGCCCACCAACAACTGGTGCATGGAGCTGGAGCCCCAGGAGCGCACGCACACGAACCAGGGCACGGTCTACGTGTTCGCGAACGTGTACATGTATCCTGAGAAGCAGGGCGTGACCGGCAAGATCAAGAAGTACGACGTCCTGACGGGTAAGACGCTCTGGGAGATCCCGGATCCGTATCCGAACTGGAGCGGCACCATGAACACCGACGGTGGTCTGATGTTCTACGGTTCGCTGGGCGGTGATTTCCGCGCGGTCGACCGGGAGACCGGTAAGATCCTGTGGAGCCGCAAGTTGGGCTCGGGCATCATCGGTAACCCGATCACGTTCAAGACCGGCGGCAAGCAGTACGTCGGCGTGTACTCCGGCATTGGCGGCTGGATCGGTCTTCCGGTCACCGCTGGTCTGGACCTGAGCGATAAGTTCGGCGCCATCGGTGCGACGGCCATGACCAAGGCCGCTGGCCTGCAGCATGTCCCGCAGGGTGGCACCCTGAACGTCTTCCGCATCTACGACTAACACTCGTATCTGCTAGGACACTTAGAGGATTGGCGCCCGGTGCAGCACAGCACCGGGCGCTTTTCGTTCGACGGCGGCTTTGACGGCCGAATGGCATGCGCGTGAGTCGCAATCACTTGGCGGAGACGAACGCGTGACGCCGGCGCTTGCGGTCGATGACGGCGCGCCGCGCATTTTCGCCAGGCCGAGTCTTCCCGCCGGGTGAGGCGCATTGGTCATCGGCGACGTCTCGCCCGACGTGAAATTCAGACGTGAAATGCAGATGAGAAAGCGCTCTACCGCGTGCGCACAGTCGAATCTTGTGCGGCGCAACAAATGAAAACTGGATTTGGCAGAAATCGTTGCCATCGGCACATTTCACTTGCAATGGCATTACATTTGGCAATTATGAGGGGGTAGCTCGGCAATGAGTGAGTGACGAAGTTCCACAGAAAGAACGGTGCAACGTGACTTACAAAGAGTCGGGCGCAATTTCCTCGTGAGGTGTCACCGCGTCTTGTGTTCAACGGAGAACCCGCAGCCAGTAGCGGGCGCGAGGCGAGATTTTGCTTCTGCGTTTTCTGGCAGTCTCCAATTTCCACAAACACGTTGGCAGCTTCGGAATTTGCTGAGGGCTCATTGACCTTAAGCAACGCTTAGGGTTGGGGCGCCAAGGCATAAAGAATTGCTCAGAGTTCGTTTCGGTGAACTGAGTAGCTAGGGAGAGGAGAAAGATATGAAACTGAAGTATGGTGTCCTGACTGGCACCATCGTCGCAGTGACGATGGGTCTTGCTGGCCAGGCGTCGGCTATGAACACCGACGAAGAGCAGCTGAAGCGCATGGCTGATCCCGACCAGTGGCCTGCCCCTGGTCGTGACTTTCAGCTGACGCGTCACAGCACGCTCTCAGACATTACGACCGATAACGTCAACAAGCTGCAGATGTCTTGGGCCCAGGGCACGAACGCCCTTCGTGGTCACGAGGGTCAGCCGCTTGTGATTAAGGATGTTGGTGGCAAGACCATGCTGTTCATGGTTTCTGGTTGCCCGTCCATGGCCAACTGTAACGTTGTTCAGGCTCTCGATTTGACGGATGCCGACAACCCGAAGCAGGTTTGGTCGTATGTCAAGAAGACCGACCGTGACGAGTCGGCTGTGCCGCGCGCTTGCTGCGACACCGTCAACCGTGGCGGCTCCTATGCCGATGGCAAGTTCGTTTATGGCACTCTCGATGGTTTCGTGATTGCCCTGGACGGCCAGACCGGTAAGGAAGTTTGGGTCGTCAAGTACGCCTATCCCGAGAAGGGTGAGACCATCACGCCGGCTCCGTTGATCGCCGATAACAAGGTGTTCATGGGCTTTGGTGGCGATGAGTTCGCCGCTCGTGGCCGCGTTGCCGCCTTCAATCTTGCAGACGGTTCCGAGGCTTGGGTGTGCCACAGCACGGGTTCCGACAAGGACGTGTGCCTGACGCCTGAAACCAACAAGGCCAACCCCCAATTCGGTCAGGCTGGTGAGGATCTTGGTATCAAGACCTTCCCCGGTGAGGACTACAAGATTGGTGGTGGTGCTGCTTGGGGTTGGTATTCCTACGATCCCGAGCTGAAGCTGGTCTACTACTCGACCGGTAACCCCGGCCTGTGGAGCCCGTCCTATCGTTGCCCCGATAAGACCCATGAGGAGTGCAACACTGGTGCGTTCGACAACAAGTGGTCGATGACGATCTTCGCTCGTAAGATCGAAAACGGCGACGCTGTCTGGGCCTATCAGATGACTCCGTTTGACCAGTGGGACTATGACGGCATCAACGAGAACATTCTTACCGACATGGAAATTGACGGTAAGAAGGTGAAGGCTCTCACCCACTTCGATCGTAATGGCTTTGCCTACGTCATGGATCGTACCGACGGCACGCTTCTGCGCGCCACGAAGTACGTGACCACGGACTGGGCTGAGAAGGTCGACATGAAGACCGGCCGTCCGATCAAGGTGCGTGACCACTCGCCGCTCGAAGTTGGCCGTAACGTCTCTGCCTGCCCGTCTGCGATGGGTGGTAAGGACCAGCAGCCTGGTGCTGTTGATCCGAAGGAGCCGAACGTCTTCTACATGCCCACCAACAACTGGTGCATGGAGCTCGAGCCTCAGGAGCGCACGCACACGAACCAGGGCACGGTTTACGTGTTCGCGAACGTGTACATGTATCCTGAAAAGCAGGGCACGACCGGCAAGATCAAGAAGTACGACGTCCTTTCGGGCAAGACGCTCTGGGAAATCCCGGATCCGTATCCGAACTGGGGTGGTACGATGGTCACCGACGGTGGTCTGGTGTTCTACGGCTCGCTGGGCGGTGACTTCCGCGCAGTCGACCGGAGCTCCGGTAAGGTCCTGTGGAGCCGCAAGCTGGGTTCGGGTATCATCGGTAACCCGATCACCTACAAGGTTGGTGGCAAGCAGTACGTTGGCGTGTACTCCGGCATTGGCGGCTGGATCGGTCTTCCGGTCACCGCTGGTCTGGACCTGAACGATAAGTTCGGCGCCATCGGTGCTACGGCCATGACCAAGGCCGCTGGCCTGCAGCATATCCCGCAGGGCGGTACGCTGAACGTCTTCCGCATTTACGAGTAACTCTCGTAAACGTGTAGAATAATTGGCGCCCGATGCCCTTGTGGCATCGGGCGCCTCTTTTTATATATTCCGGGAAGAAATAGACCCCCATGGCGGGTAAGCCTGGTGGGATCAAGTCCCGCCGATCGGCCCCGCCTTACCAGTTGAGGCGAACGCCCGTGCCATTCCGAATTTCCAGACTTTCCGCGACAATTGCAGTCGCTGCGCTTGCGATCTCTGTTGTGTCGGCCCACGCCGACGACAAGCAGCCTGTCCGGCGCGATCTCAATAAGACCTATGAAGAACTGACCCCCGCCGAGCACATCGCGATCCGTGCCGCCGCGAAGGCCGCCTATAAGAGCAAGAAGCTCAAGACCCTGAATGTCTGTGCCGACCCCGGGAACATGCCGCTCTCCAGCATTCAGCGAGAGGGCTTTCAGAACAAGATGGCCGAAATCCTCGCCGACGCGACTGGCGCCACGATCAAGTATCACTGGCAGCCCTTTATCGAGCGCGGCCTGACCCGGTCGACCTTCGACGAACGCCTCTGCGACGTCATGTTCGACATTCCCACGGGCTATGAGCGTCTGCTTACGACCGAGCCGGTCTACAAGACGCCGTATGTCTTGGTTTACCGCAACGACAAGGGCTTGAAGCTGTCGGGCCTGGACGATCCCAAGTTGAAGGATCTGACCATCGGCGTCTTCCAGACCTCCGGTGTGCGCCAGGCGATGGCGAAGCGCGGCATCATCGACAACGTGAAGCTGCAGCTCCAAACCCACGACGGCGACCTCGTGCCCGAGAATCAGCCCTGGTACGTGATCCAGAGAATGCTGGATGGAGAATTCGACGTTGCAGCCGTATTCGGGCCGTTCGCCGGTTGGGTGAAGACCATGAAGAACGAGCCCGTCGACATCGTTCCCATCAACCTCGACGACGACACGGTGCCGATGGAATTCGAGATGTCGATCGGCGTGCGTCCGACGGACGTCTTCCTCAAATACCTCCTCGAATGGGCCATGGACGACAAGGCTGAGGAACTCACCGCGCTGATGAAGGAATACGGCGTGCCGCTGGTCCAGTGCAGCAAGTGCTACGTTCCCGGTGATCTGCCGGCCCACGGCAGCTACATCAAGCTTGCCGATCAGAAGTTCGAGGCGCGTCCCGATCTCGCTTCGCCCGATCAGATCGTGACCCAGGAGAAGCTGGAAGGCTGGCTGGAAGACGGGGCGGATCCCAATCAGGAACTGAGCAACGCGCTCCTGTCCGGCGACAAGGACCGCATCAAATTCCTCGTGTCCAAGGGCGCCGACGTGAACAAGCCGGACTTGCAGGGCTGGACCCCGTTGACGGCCGCAGCCCGCCAACGGCGGGACGAGACGATCGACCTTCTGGTCGAGTTGGGCGCCGATCCCAACAAGGCTGACGGCAATGGCATGACGCCCTTGGCGGCGGCGCTGATGCGGGACCACGTTCCCTCGATCAAGACTCTGATCGAGCACGGCGCCGATGTTGAGGTGCCGGGTCAGGAAGACTTCCGGCCGCTCGCCCTGGCGCTGGCGGAGAAGAAGTACGAGGCCGCGAAGGCGCTGATGAACGGCGGTGCCGATGTCAGTGTCGCCTCGGGCAAGCAGGGCTTGACCCCGCTGATGGTTGTCGCGGCGCAGACAGGCCCTGCGGAAGGGTCGATCTTCTTGCCGGGAAGTGTTCGCCCCACCGACATTGCCAAGGCGCTGGTCGATGAGGGTGCCAATATCGACGCACAGGCGGCGAATGGCATGACGGCGCTGATGATCGCGGCTGCAAACAACAGTGCCCCGATGATCGGCCTGCTGATGGCGGCCGGCGCCGACCCGGACGTCAAGAATACGGAAGGCCAGACAGCCGTCGATGTCGCCAATCTCAACGACAACAAGGAAGCCTCGCAGGCGATCCGGGTTCTGTCGTTGTCGCGGCCCAGTGCTTCGACGAAAGCAGACAGCGACGACAGCAGCACCGTGAAGCAGTGATACGATGACCGGAATTCTGCGGAAAAACTGGGGGGCTGCGGCGATCGCCGCGGCCCTTTTGTTTGGAGCGGTCGGTTTCGCGCAAGCGGCTGACTATCCGGATTTCGACGATGCCTCGGTAACGGCACGAACAGAAGCGGTCATCAAAGAGCGGTCGCAGGACGGTGTGTTCGTCTTTCACGATCCCAAGCTCAACAAGGACCTCAATCTCGTCTACGAGAAGATGCGTGTCGTACGCGGCATGAAAGGGTACGGCTGGTTCGCGAATGCGATCTTCCACGACAAGGAAGATCCTCGGAAACAATACGCGCTCGACTTCTGGTTCAAGCCCCAACGGGACGGGGACAGCCTCGATCTCATTGATATCCGCGTTCAGAAGGGACCGAAGCGCGAAGGCGATGGGTACATCATGGTGACCCGTCTGCCGGTCGCTTGGTGGTGGCTGCCGGTGCAGGAGCATCCGGGCGACATGGAAGTGGTGCGGGCTTGGCACGTGATGAGTGCCATCCACAACTACATCGCCGAGAACAAGAACGACGACGGCGCGCTTGAACTGAAGGACGAGAAGACCGGGGAGACCATCCCGCTGGAGTTCGTCGAAATGCACCAGCCGGTTCGCTATCTCAAGAAGGACGGCCACTACTTTGCCTGTACAGACTTCCGGCGCGTCGGCAGCAAGGACGAGTATTTCGACGTGGACTTCTGGGTCGACGAGAAGACGGGCCGGCTGAATGTGACGGACGTGAAGATCCACAAGGTCCCCATCAATGAGGACGGCATCTGGATCCAGGTGCCGCGCTACACCTTCGAGGATATGGATTTCGAGATCACCCAATAGGCCCGAGGGCGAGGGCGCGTCGCCGGGTGGGCCCGCTTAGGGCGCATCGCTTTGCCGCATGTGACATACTCTTGCGCTTCGCGCCATTTCGACTATGACGGTTGCAAAACGGCCAAAGCGCCCAAGAATCCAAAGAAAAAATTCCTATTGTTCCCAATCGAAAGATTGCACCCCTTCCGGGGCTGAGGAGGACAACGCCATTTCGATCGTGGCGAAGAGTAAGACGGGCCGCTTCATGAGCGGCGCGGCTGGGCAACACGGAACCGGCAACGCAGGGCGATCGCGTCCCGCGCCGGGGAAGATTTGGCATGCTCAACTGCCGTGCGAGTCCTTTGCCCGTGGGCTTTTTTCCGACTTTTTTCTGACGCAACCGCCTTCAAAGGCGGTAGTGTGGCGCGGCATGCCCTCAATTGAAGGCATGTCAGCCAATTGCTCGAGGAAGGTCGAAATAGGCGTTTTTTGATTTCGATAGGCTCAACCAGAACTGAAACTAGGGTAAGGAAGACGTACCGTGCGCAAGATTATTACTGGAGTAGTAGCTGCCGCCTTTGTCGGCGCGATTGGCCTGTTTGCATTGGATGCTCGTGCTGAGGAATGCTGCGAGAAGGGCGACACCACGCCCCCGCTGGAACTCATTGAGAAGACCCCGGTTGGCGGTCTCCACAACCCCTACAACGACGAAATCGATGGCGTCGCGGAAGCGGGACATAAGATCTATCTGTCCTATAGCTGCAACGGCTGCCATGGCGGCGGCGGTGGCGGCGGCATGTGTCCGCCTCTGACGAACGATGCCTGGGTCTACGGCGCCGACGACGACACGGTGTTCCGCTTGATCGCCGAGGGCTCTGACAAGCTGCAGGAGCAGGGCTACAAGCGTGTCCGTAAGGAAATCGTGACCGGCCCGATGCCGCCGTTCGGCACGATCGCCAAGACATCCGACGATCTGTGGAAGGTCATCGCGTTCATCCGCTCGAAGAACCCGAGCTCGATGAAGAAGGTGAACGAGCCGGCCCAGACGCCCGGTCAATAGGCTTCGCAGCCTACCAATTTGGTCGTGAAAGGCCGCCGCCCCATCCCGGGACGGCGGCCTTTTTGCGTCCTAAAACATTGGTAATGAAAAGCACCATCACTTGGCATTGGTTCCTGAGCGCGCCTATATCATTAGTACAGAACCGTCGTCCTCTTGCCTTGGCGCATAAGCCGTATTGTGCAGCGCACATTGCCAAGGGACTGAAGGTCTGAGACAGAAGGGCGCAAAGCCCTCGGCAAAAAATGTTGGTCGGAAACGTTCAAGAGAGATGGTGCCGTTGCGTTCAATTTCCCCCCGTGTGCCCCATACCCGCTTTTTCGGACTGGTAAGTGCGGCACTCCTCTTTTCAGCTCTTGCTGTTGGATCTTTGCCCGCTGGTGCCCAAGACGCCCCGGGCACAGATGACGTCGAGACGCCAGCCAAGACCGGCGACGCGCAGCCGAAGGCTAGCGACGACGCTGCCGCGGATGCCGGCAAGCCGAAGGCTGCAAAGCCGGACGCCGCCAAGAAGACGATGCATGTCGTCTATCTCGGTAAGGAATACGAAGAGCCGCTCCCGCTCTCCTACGCGGAGAAGGTGATCACCGACAAAGGCATCCAAGGCGCGCGCCTCATGCTCAAGGAGGCGAACCAGGCCGGTAATTTCGTCGGCTATGGCTTCGAGCTCGAGGAAGTCATCATCCCCGCAGACGAGGACATCGTGGCGAAGGCCAAGGAAGCGCTGGCGGCCGGCCACCGCTTCTTCATCGCCGACCTGGAGCCCGACGATCTGCTGGCCGTGGCCGATCTGCCAGAGGCCAAAGACGCGCTCATCATGAACATCCGCTCCAGCGCGACCAAGCTGCGCCAGGAGGAATGCCGCCAGAACGTCTTCCATATCATTCCGGACTACGCGATGCGCGCCGACGCCCTGGCGCAGTACCTGATCTGGAAGAAGTGGCCGAAATGGTATGTCATCCGCCGCGATACGCCCGAGGATCAGGATTATCTCGCCCAGGTCCAGCGTGCGGCCAAGCGCTTCGGCGGCAAGGTGGTGGAAGACCACCTCTACGACCTTCCCCCTGGAGCCCGGAATCTGGACTCGGGCCATCAGCAGATCCAGCAGCAAATGGCGCTGGAGACGCAGCGTGCGCCGGAGCACGACGTCGTTTGGTCCATCAATAGCGACGACGATTTCGGCGACTATCTGATGTACCGCACCACCATGCCCCGCCCGGTAGTGGGTACGCAGGGCCTTCAGGCGACGGCCTGGGACAAGTCCTACACGGAGTCGGGCGGCATGCGCTTTCAGCGCGCGATTCCGCGTCTGGCAAACCGCCCGCCGGTCGAACGGGATTATACGGCCTGGCTGGGCCTCCGCGCTCTGTCGGACGCGGCGCAGAAGTCCGGCACGGTCGATCCCAAGGGCGTGAAGGATTACATGCTGTCGGACGAGTTCCGGCTCGAGGCCTTCAAGGGCCAAGCGCTGAGTTTCCGCCCCTGGGATCACCAGATGCGCCAGCCGATCATTCTGGGCGGCGGCACCCGCGTACCGGTCTCCACGTCGCCGCAGGAAGGCTTCCTGCATCCGAAATACGTCACCGACACGCTCGGCTTCGACAAACCAGAAACCAAGTGCAAATTCTAACGAGCTGCCGCAAAGGGTACCAAATGACACGCATCGGCCTTGCAACTGTTTGTGCGACGGCGTTTGTTCTCGCCGCCGCTCCGCTGGCTCACGCCGAGACGATCTTCGTCTCCAACGAGAAAGACAACACCGTCACGGTCATCGACGGCGACACGATGGAGACCATCGATACGATCGAGACGTCGCGCCGTCCGCGCGGCATCGTCCTGAGCCCTGACAACAAGGAACTGTTCGTCGCGGCCGGTGACGGCGACATCATCGACGTTGTCGACACCAAGACGCTCAAGATCACGCGACAGCTCGAAAGCGGCCCTGATCCGGAATTGATGGACATCGATCCCGACGGCAAGATCATCTATATCGCCAACGAAGACGACAGCATGGTCACGATCATGGATCTCGGCTCCGGCGACGTCTTGGCCGAGGTGCCGGTGGGCGTGGAGCCCGAAGGCATGGCAGTCAGCCCGGACAACAAGTACACCGCCGCCACCTCGGAAAGCACGAGCATGGCGCATATCATCGACAACGAAACGCATCAGCTGATCGCCAACGTGCTGGTCGACTCCCGGCCGCGCGAGGCGAAGTGGACCAAGGACGGCAAGGAGCTGTGGGTCTCTTCGGAAGTGGGCGGCACGGTTTCCGTGATCGATCCGTCCACCTGGGAGATCACCAACAAGATTCGCTTCGAGGTGCCGGGCGTGCGTCCCGAGCAGCTTCAGCCGGTCGGCATGGACTTCGTCAAGGACGAGTCGCTCGTCATGGTGCCGCTCGGTCCGTCCAACCGCGTTGCCGTCATCGACACGGCCAAGAAGGAAGTCGTGGACTACATCCTGGTCGGTCAGCGCCCCTGGCACGGCGAGACCAGCGCGGACGGCAAGAAATACTACGTGGCCAACGGCCTGACGAACGACATGACGATCATCGACCTCGACTCGCTGAAGGCGGTCAAGTCCGTGCCCGTCGGACGTCTGCCCTGGGGTGTCGCCGTGATGCCGGGCAAGCCTGACGCCTAGGTCACAGGCAATACATTGCAGGTGAATTTGGCGGCCGCTCCATCATCGGGAGCGGCCGTTTCTTTTGCGCGAGCGTGAGCGTTGCTGCCGACAGCGCGCGGCCGTAAAGGCCTAGGTGCCCTGGAAGCTGGTCTCGGCGGGCTTCTTCACCTCTTTCAGATGAAGGATCGCCTCTTTCACGTACGGATCGAGGCCGTCTCCACCTTGGTCGAGATAGGCGAAGATCGCCTCGCGCATCCGCGGGTCCCAAAACTTCTTGATATGGCTGGCGATCCCCGGAACGATTTCGTCTTCCTTCTGGTACTGGAAGAACTTTCCGATCTGGTTCGCCATGTAGACGAGATTCTCGGGCTTCATAAACGCAAGGCTCTCCGTGATGCGAGGCGAGGGGGCGGAGGACTACTCCGCCGCCACCAAAGGTTCGGCGATACGGCGCGCTGCCTTCGACAGCTCCTCGTACTCCTCCTGCCACTCGGACGGCCCGTTGGACGGCGCGACCTGAACGGCCGTCACCTTGTACTCGGGGCAGTTCGTGGCCCAGTCGGAGAACTCGGTCGTCACCACGTTCACCTGCGTCGTCGGGTGGTGGAACGTGGTGTAGACAACGCCCGGCGCCACACGTTCGGTGATCAGCGCCCGCAAGGTCGTCTCGCCGGTGCGGCTGGCGATCTTCACCCAGTCGCCGTCGCGCACGCCGCGGTTCTCGGCATCGAAGGGATGAATCTCGAGGCGATCCTCTTCGTGCCAGACGACGTTCTCCGTGCGCCGCGTCTGCGCGCCCACATTGTACTGGGACAGGATGCGTCCCGTGGTCAGCAGAAGCGGGAAGCGCGGGCCGGTCTTCTCGTCCGTTGCCACGTATTCGGTGACGACGAACTTGCCCTTGCCGCGCGTGAAGCTCTCGATATGCATGACCGGGGTGCCTTCCGGCGCCTCGTCGTTGCACGGCCACTGCACGGAGCCGAGTTCGTCGAGCTTCTCGTATGAGACGCCCGTGAAGGTCGGCGTGAGGCGTGCGATCTCGTCCATGATCTGCGACGGATGATCGTAATGCATCGGGTAGCCCAGAGCGTTGGACAGCATCTGGGTGATCTCCCAATCCTCATAACCGTTCACCGGCGCCATCACCTTGCGCACACGCTGGATGCGGCGCTCGGCGTTGGTGAAGGTTCCGTTCTTCTCGAGGAAGGTCGAACCGGGCAGGAACACATGGGCGTAGTTGGCGGTCTCGACCAGGAACAGGTCCTGCACCACCACGCATTCCATCGCGGCGAGGCCGGCGGCCATGTGCTGGGTGTTCGGGTCGGACTGAAGAATGTCTTCGCCCTGGATGTAGATGCCCTTGAACGAGCCATCGAGCGCGGCGTCGATCATGTTGGGAATACGCAAGCCCGGCTCATCGAGCAGCGGACGGCCCCAAAGGGACTCGAACAGCTCCATGGTCGCCGTGTCGGAGACGTGGCGATAGCCGGGCAGCTCGTGCGGGAAGGATCCCATGTCGCAGGAACCCTGCACGTTGTTCTGACCGCGCAGCGGGTTCACGCCCACGCCTTCACGGCCGATATTGCCGGTCGCCATGGCGAGGTTGGCAATGGCCATGACCGTGGTGGAGCCCTGGCTGTGCTCGGTGACGCCGAGACCGTAATAGATGGCCGCGTTGCCGCCCGTCGCGTAAAGCCGGGCCGCTTTGCGGATCAGCTCGGCGGGAACGCCGGAAATCTTCTCGACCTCTTCGGGCGCGTGACGCGGGTCGGCGACGAACCGGGCCCAATCCTGGAACTCGTCCCACTCGCACCGCTCACGGACGAAGTCCTCGTTCACGAGGCCTTCGGTGACGATGACGTGGCCGAGAGACGTCACGACGGCGACGTTCGTGCCGGGCCGCAGAGGCAGATGGTAGTCGGCCTTGACGTTCGGCGACTTCACCAAGTCGGTTCTGCGCGGATCGACAACGATCAGCTTCGCGCCCTGGCGCAGGCGCTTCTTCATGCGCGAGGCGAACACCGGATGGCCGTCCGTCGGGTTGGCGCCAATCACCAGGATGACGTCGGATTTCTCGACGGAATCGAAGTCCTGCGTGCCGGCGCTCTCGCCGTAGGTCGTCTTCAAGCCATAGCCGGTTGGCGAGTGGCAAACGCGGGCGCAGGTATCGACATTGTTGTTGCCGAAGCCGGCGCGGATCAGCTTCTGCACCAGGAAGGTCTCTTCGTTGGTGCAGCGGGAAGAGGTGATGCCGCCGATCGAGCTCTTGCCGTATTTGGCTTGGATGCGTTTGAACTCCGACGCGGTGTATTGAATGGCTTCTTCCCACGAAACCTCACGCCACGGATCGGTGATCTTCTCGCGGATCATCGGCTTGGTGATGCGGTCCTTGTGGTGCGCGTAGCCGTAGGCGAAGCGTCCCTTCACGCAGGAATGGCCGCGATTGGCCTTGCCTTCCTTCTGCGGGATCATGCGGACGAGTTCGTCGCCGCGCATCTCGGCCCGGAAGGAGCAGCCCACGCCGCAATAGGCACAGGTCGTCACGGTGGCCGTGTCGGGCGTACCGATCTCGATCACGGATTTCTCGTTGAGCGTCGCGGTCGGGCAGGCCTGCACGCAAGCGCCGCAGGACACGCACTCGGACTCGAGGAAGCTCTCCTGCATCGAGGGCGAGACCACCGACTGGAAGCCGCGATTGGCGATCGTCAGCGCGAATGTGCCTTGCACTTCCTCGCAGGCGCGGACGCAGCGGGAGCAGACGATGCACTTGGAGGGTTCGTAGGTGAAATAGGGGTTTGAGTCGTCGATGCCCGGATTGGGATGTTTCTGACCGTCATAGCCGTAGCGCACATCGCGCAGGCCCACGGCGCCGGCCATGTCCTGCAGTTCGCAATCGCCATTGGCCGAGCAGGTCAGGCAGTCGAGCGGATGCTCCGAAATGTAGAGCTCCATCACGCCCTTGCGGAGCCGCTTCAGACGGTCGGTCTGCGTCTTGACCACCATGCCCTCGCCGACAGGCGTGGTGCACGAGGCGGGTGTTCCGTTACGGCCTTCGATCTCGATCAGGCAAAGCCGGCAAGACCCGTAGGAGTCCAGCATGTCCGTGGCGCAGAGCTTGGGGATTTGAGTCCCCATCTCCATCGCCGCCCGCATGATGGACGTTCCCTCCGGCACCGTTACCTCGGCGCCGTCGATGGTCAGCGTGACGAGCTTCTCTGACTTCGATTTTGGTGTTCCGTAGTCGGTTTCCGGATTCAAAGGCATCGGATTTTCCTCACTCAGCGGCCTCGAGGCGCTTCTTCTCGGCGCCGAAATCTTCAGGGAAATGGGTTAGCGCGCTCATTACGGGATAGGGCGCAAAACCTCCGAGCGCGCAGAGGGAGCCCAACTTCATCGTGTTGCAGAGATCTTCGAGGATCTCCAGGTTCTCGGCCCGGTTCTCGTTGGCGACGATCTTGTCGATCACCTCCATGCCACGCGCAGAACCGATCCGGCACGGGGTGCACTTCCCGCAGGATTCGATCGCGCAGAACTCCATGGCGAAATGTGCCTGTTGCGCCATGTCGACGGTGTCGTCGAACACGACGACACCGGCGTGGCCGATGAGACCATCGCGGGCCGCGAAGGCCTCGTAGTCGAACGGCGTGTCGAAGAGTTCGCGGGGGAAGTAGGCGCCGAGCGGGCCGCCCACCTGAACCGCGCGAACCGGACGGCCGGAATAGGTGCCGCCGCCGATGTCGTCGACCAGTTCGCCGAGCGTAATGCCGAAAGCCGTCTCGTAGAGACCGCCATGCTTGATGTTACCGGCCAGCTGGATCGGCATCGTGCCGCGGGAACGGCCCATGCCGAAGTCATGATAATACTTGCCGCCCTTGTCCATGATGATCGGGACGGTCGCCAGCGACAGGACGTTGTTGATGATGGTCGGCTGCCCGAACAGGCCGATATGGGCCGGAAGCGGCGGCTTGGCGCGTACCTCGCCGCGTTTGCCTTCCAGGCTGTCGAGCAGGGACGTCTCCTCGCCGCAGACGTAAGCGCCCGCACCGTCGCGGACTTCCATGTCGAACGCAAAGCCCGACCCGGCCACGTTGTCGCCGAGAAGGCCTGCTTCGCGCGCCGAGTCGATGGCGGCGCGCAAGGCGACGCTCGCATGCGGATACTCGGAGCGCAGGTAGATGTAGCCGTAGGTCGCGCCAACCGCGACGCCGGCGATCGTCATGCCCTCGATGAGCACGAAAGGATCGCCTTCCATGATCATGCGGTCGGCGAACGTGCCGCTATCACCTTCGTCCGCGTTGCAGACGATGTATTTCTGCTGCGGCGGACAGTCGGCGACCGTGCGCCACTTGATCCCGGTGGGGAAGCCCGCGCCGCCGCGACCGCGAAGGCCGGAGGCCAGGACTTCCTCGATAATGCCGTCGGGGCCGACCTCGAGAGCCTTTTTCAGGCCGGCGTAACCGCCATGGGCCTTGTAGTCCTCCAAGGACCGCGGATCGGTGGTGCCGACCCGGGCGAAGGTGAGGCGGGTCTGGTTCTTGAACCAGGGATACTCATCCACGACGCCGATGCATTTCTTGTGGGGCTTGCCCTCGAGCATGCCGGCATCGATGAGGTCGTCCACCTTGGAGGCCCGAACCGGGCCGTAGCCGACGCGGCCTTGGTCCGTTTCCACTTCGACCAAGGGCTCCAGCCAGTACATGCCGCGCGATCCGTTCCGCACGATCTCAAGATCGAGTCCACGTTCCTTGGCTTCTTTCTCGAAGCGTTTGACGACGGCTTCGGCCCGAGGGCCAGTGCTCCGGAATCGCGGGAAATATAAATGCGGGTCACGCCTGCGCCTCCTTGAGCAGCTCATCCAGCCGCTCCTCGTCGAGCCCCGCGTACACATCCTTGTCCAGCATGGCGGCGGGGGAGGAATGACACAGTCCGAGGCAGTAAACGGGCTCGAGGGTCACGCGGGCGTCAGCCGTGGTGCCGCCCATCTCCACCCCGAGCTTCTCTTTCGCGCGCTTCTCCAGCGACCGCACGCCGGCGGCTTGGCAGGATTCGGCGAGACAGATCTTGAGGACACGGCGTCCCGGCGGTTCACGCCGATAGTCGTGATAAAATGTCACGCACCCATGCACTTCAGCCCGTGTAATATTGAGGGCCTCGGCAATCAAGGGCTCCGCCTCTAGCGGAACGCAACCGAAAACCTCCTGCAGAGCATGGAGGATAGGGAGCGTCGCGCCCTTCTGATCCTGATGCTGCGCAATGATCTCGATTGCGCGCTCAGACGTCCATTTTTCGTACTTTTGCATTGCCCAGGAACGTTTCTTCAACCGTGTTCAAAATGAACATTTAGAATTATGAAATCAATAAAGCAAAGCCGTTAGGGGATCGGGATTCCTGATCGAACCGATAGGCATTTGCCTCGGATTTCCCGGTTGTTAGATCGTTTTTTTCAACCGTTAGGCATCTGCGATCTCCGGTGACGCTTTCATCGCCGCTATGCCCTCCAAAACCGGCGCAAGTTGCTTGGCCTCCGCCACGAGCGCGCTGATCAACGGCGTCAGCGGGTTACGGTGGGGTACGACGAGCCCGATCGAGTGCGTCACCACGGGATCGACGATCGGGATGGCGCGCACGTTCTTGGTGACACCCAACACTTCTGCCAGTCGTGACGGCATGACGCTGGTCCATTTGCCTGTCCGCACATGCGCGATGAGAACGATGACGGAGTCCGATTCCAGCCTCGGCTCCACTTCCGCGCCGACCTCCGCCAGCTGCGCATCGATGATCCGGCGATTCTGCATGTCGGGTGTCAGCAGGCAGAGCGGCATCTGGCCGACCTCCTGCCATGTGACGCTTTCCCGATCCGCCAGCGGGCCCTCGCTGGAGGCGAGCAGGCGGTAGTACTCGGTGTAGAGCGGCACGGATTGCACCCGGCCGAGCGGTTCATTGTCGAGATAGGTCAGCCCGGCGTCGATCTCCAGATTCTCCAGCATGCTCAAGACCTCGATGGAGGTCCTGGAGTGGATGGTGAAGCGCACGTCCGGATGGTTCGACTGATAGGGGGTCGTCAACATGGCCACGATGGGCAGCGCCGTCGGGATGGCGCCGATCCGCAAATGCCCGGCAAGACCATGTTTTAGCGCATCAATTTCCTGGCGCATGGCGCGCGTGTCCGAAACGATCCGCCGCGCCCAGTCCAGCACGCGCTCGCCTTCCGGCGTGAACCCGCGGAAGCGCGAGCCGCGCTCGACGAGAAGCACCCCAAGCGTGTCCTCGAGCTGCTTGATTCCGGCCGAGAACGTCGGCTGGCTCACGCCGCAGCTTTCTGCGGCGTGACCGAAGTGGCGCTCCCGCGAGAGCGCGATGAGGAATTCAAGCTTGTCGATCATGCCGTGCCCGCGCGCCGTCCCGGTACTAGTTTGGCAGCCAATTCCGATAGTGGAGGCAGCACGCCGTCACAGCAACCTTTGAAGTGGTCCAGCCTAGTCCTTCTTCTCCGCCCGGAAGGTTTTGTGACAGGTCTTGCAGGCGTCGATGACGTCCTTGAACTTGGCTTTCCACTCCGGGGATTCACTGGACACCGCCTCTTCCAGTGCCGCTGCTGCTGTCGCCAGCTTCTCGGTATCCGTTGTGAACTTGTCCCACTGGGTCCAGACCTCGGGTTTCGCCTCGCTGGGATGACCGCCGGAGCCTTCGGGGAAGAGCTGCGGAATCTCGGCGGAGGTGGCCTCGATCTCCTTTGCGGCAGCGCTTGCCTTCGCCGCATCGAACGAAGTCTTACCCTTCGCCATGTCGCCGAGGACCTTCATGGCGTCCTTCTGCTTATCCATGAGGTCCATGCGCTCCTTGACGACGCCTGTCGCTTCTTCGTGGGCGGACAGAACGGCGGGTGTCAAAACCAAAGCGCAAACGGCAACGAGCTGAGCCAACTTCAATTTCATTAGAGTCTCCCGAGCAGGCATTGTTGAACGTGGCGCGGTTGGACGATGGGCTGGTCCCAGTTTGCTCAGCCCGTGTTACGCCGTCCCCCGAATCGCGACCGACTAGACTAAGGGCAGTATTGGGGCCTCAGGAAGACAGGCCCCGGTCACGCTCGCGTGATCGGCGCCGTCGAGCGTTCCGGAGCCGAGGAAAAGGCAAAGCCGATTGAGAAATAGTCGCCGGACGGCGCCAAATCGGCTAACACGGGGGCCGCAATTTTCGCGGTCGCTGCTCCGGATGTCTGGGGTGGGGCCACGGGTTCGATGCCGAGGGTCCGACGCCATGACGACAAAACTTCCAGCGTACGCACTTGTCGCCGATATCGGCGGCACCAATGCGCGCTTCGCGATCGCCGATCTTACCTCGCTCGATCTCTCGGACATCCGCACCTTTCCCACGGCCGAGCATGCGACCCTCGCGGCCGCCATGCGCGCGTATCTTCAGGATGCGCCGCAGAAGGTCGCCCATGCCGGCTTGGCCGTGGCGGCGCCGCTGCTGGAAGACACCGTCTCGTTCACCAACGCGACTTGGACGTTCAAGCGAAGCACGCTCGCCCAGGAAGCCGGGCTCGACGCGGCCTACGTGTTCAACGATTTCGAGGCTCAGGCCTATGCGCTTCCCGTTCTGACCGCGGATGAGCTCTACACGCTGCACGGCGGGACTGCCGTGGAGAAGGCGCCCAAAGTGGTCCTCGGCCCGGGAACGGGCTTGGGCGTGGCAAGCCTCGTTTGGTCGCCGACCGGCTGGGTGCCGGTGCCGGGCGAGGGCGGGCATCAAACCTTCCCCGCGGAGAACGAGCGCGAACTCGCGATTCTGGAGCGCATGCGCAAAGGACTTGAGCGTCTCTCCGTGGAGCGCGCGCTGTCGGGTCCGGGCCTTGCCGATATCTACCGGGCGGTCGCCGAGTCTTACGGTTTCAGCGACGCGGAGCATACGCCGGCGGAAGTCGAACAGCTTGCCATCGCCGGCGAGGACGACATGGCCGTCCAGGCCTTGGACTATTTCGTCAAGTGGCTGGCGCGGTTTGCCGGCGACATGGCGCTCGCCTTCGGTGCCCGTGGCGGGGTGTATATCGGGGGCGGCATCGCCCCCAAGATGCTGGCTCGGTTGGAGCAAGCGGATTTCCGTGAGGAATTCGAGCGCAAGGGCCGCATGAAACCCTTCGTGGAGACGATCCCGATCAACGTGGTCATCAGCGACTATCCGGGCCTGAAGGGGGCCGCCGCGGGGCTGCGCACCAAACTCGCAAACGCTTAAGGGTCAGCCCGCCGCCGCCGCCCCGATGGCGCGGCCCACATCGGCCAGCGCATTGTCTCGCGCGGCCGCATCCGCCTTCGAGCCGGTCAGAAAGGCGGCGATCAGAATGGGCCGGCCGTCTTCCCCCCACGCCATGGCCACGTCGTTGCTCGTGCCGTGGGGCCCGGTTCCGGTGCGGTCTCCGACCCGCCATGTCGGCGGCAGGCCGGCCCGAAGCCGATCCTTCCCCGTCTGATTGGCGACGAACCATTCAGTGAGCCGGTCTCGCGACAGCGGGGACAACGCATCGCCCAGAAACAGCTTTTGCAGATCGCCCAGCATCGCCTCGGGCGTTGTGGTATCGCGCAGCTCGCCGGGGCCAAATACATTCGCGTCTGGCTCCATGCGGTCGATCCGCGTGACGGTATCGCCCAGCGAGCGCACATAGGCCGTTGCCGCTTCCGGGCCCCCGAGCCTTTCGAGGATGAGGTTGGCGGCAGTGTTGTCGCTCCACACCATCGCGGCTTCGCACAGCTCCGAGATGGTCATGGTGCCGCCGGCATATTCTTTGGCGACGGGGGCGTAGTCTAGGATCGCATCGGGCGGGACCGGGATTTCGCGCGAGAGCATCTCGTCGCCCTCGTCGACCCGGTGCAGCACGGCCGCCACCACAAGCAGCTTGAACGTGCTGCACATGGGAAAGCGTTCGCCGCCATGATACGCCGCCTTCAAGCCGTCGCCGGAGACGGCCACGCCCAGCCGACCGCCAATTTTCTTTTCGATTTTAGCGAATTGACTGGCGAGATCGGCTTCGGCGGCAAGCGCTTGGGTAGCGGCTTCGGCGCCTCGGGCGAGGGCGAGCAGCGATATGGCCGTAGCGCCCTGAGCGAACTGGCGGCGGGTGAGCATGGGCTCCGTCTAGCGGAGGAAAGCGACCGAAAAACGTCCGGTCGCTTTCCGAAAAAGTCCCTAGACCGGATACGGCTCGTTGCACTTCTCTCCCGCCGCGCGCTGCTGCTCCAGAAGCGCCGAGAACTCGGGAATGCCGAACGTGGTCGCCACGCCGCCGTTCTCATCCAGGATCTCGTAGACCACGTCCTTCACGTTGCGGTTGGAGAAGAACACGATGACGTCCTCATCGCCGCCGCCTTCCGTATGCGTCTCACCCGGGCCGGCGGACACGTAGCTGCCGACGGGCCGGATCTCCTTGATCTCGCCGTTGGGGCGATAGATCCGCAACTCGCCCTGCAGTACCAGAGTCCGGTAGGGGACCATGTGGTTGTGCATGGCGATCTTGGAGTTGGCGTCGAACTTGAACAGCAGATCGACAGTGCCGTTCTCAACGTCCACCTCGCAGATGTGATAGGCGATGTGGTCGATGCCATCGATCGTGCGCCAGTTGATGTTGCTGTCGTCAAATCCCTTGCCTGTCATGGCTTCCTCCTTATTGGACTGTCGTTGTTGTCCGCCGCCGGAGGGCCAAATCTATTCGACAAGTTTTTGGACAAGCCTTTTGGCCAAACTTCCCATCGGCAGCGATGCGGAAGGACGGTAGGGTCCGGAGAGGACTGCACTTGCCATTTGGTGCCAAACGGACAGCGCCTCAGGAAATGGAGCCATGCGGAGCTACGCGCTCACCAAAGCGAGCACTGTCGGGCCGATCGCCGATATCGTGGCGGCGTCCGGCGGCTCGATTACCAAGGTCTTCCGGAAGGCGGAGCTCCCGCTCACGCTGTTGGAGCAGCCTCAGCGACTGATCCTATTGCGCGATCAGTTTCATCTCCTGGAGACAGCCGCCCGCACTATCGGCGATCACAGCCTGGCCGTCCGCCTCTCGACCGAAGCCGGGATCCCGGGCCTCGGAGCCTATGGCGCGCACCTGATTACTCTGCCCACCTTGGGCGAGGCCATTCTCGAAAGCAGCCGCTCTCTCGCCAGCCTCTTGCAAGGAGCGACCACCATCGCGCTGGCGGTGGAAGGGCGCTGGGCCAAGTGGACCTATTGCGTCACGGAGAATTTGGGGCTCGGCCAGCAGAAGAACGAGATGCTGGCCATAGGCTACATGCTCGCTTTTCTCCGATACTTTGCGGGGCCGAGATGGACGCCCGACCGGGTGGAAGTCGCGGGCCGCTTCGACGGACGCCGGGAGATCGAAAAGGTCGTCTCTTGCGATGTGATCAGCGGCGACCGGGCCGGGGTCGTCTTTCCGGCGAGGCTTCTGGCGCTGACCAACCCGCGCCCGCCCCAAGATCGCGAGCCCGACTATCCGCCCGTGCCCGCCGAGACCGAGTTCACCGAGGTGGTCCGTCACATCCTGCTGTTGCAGCTTGATCAAGGAGAGGCCGGTATCGACAGCGTTGCCCGGCGGCTCGGTCTCTCGCGCCGAACCCTGCAGCGCCGCTTGTCGGAACAGGGAATGAATTTCGAAGGGCTGGCCCAGCGAACCGTGCGCGATCAGGCGCGCGGCCTCCTAGAGGAAACCGAGGTTCCGATCACGGATATCGCCTACGAGCTGGGCTACTCGGATCCGGCCCACTTCACCCGAGCCTTCCGGCGCTGGACGGGTGAGACGCCGCAACAGTGGCGGCGTCGCTTGGTCCAATAGAGTGTATCGGAAGAAAGGCGCTGCCCCCGGGGGCAAGCTTATTTGAACTCGACCTTGACGATCTCGTAGGACTTGCCGCCGCCGGGCGTCGAGACTTCGACCACGTCGTTCTTGCGCTTGCCGAGCAGGGCGCGGGCGATCGGGGAGGTGATGGAGATCTTGCCTTCCTTCACGTTGCCCTCGACTTCGCCGACGATCCGGTACTTGACCTTGTCTTCGGTATCTTCGTCGATCAGCGTGACCGTTGCACCGAACATGACCTGGTCGCCTTTGAGCTTGGACACGTCAATGATGTCCGCGCGGCTGAGCTTGTCCTCGAGATCGGCGATGCGCGCCTCCGTAATACCCTGCAGCTCCTTGGCGGCATGGTATTCGGCGTTCTCGGACAGGTCTCCGTGCGAGCGGGCTTCGGCGATCAATTTGATGATCCGCGGCCGTTCGGCGGTCTTGAGATTCTTGATCTCGGCCTCGAGGGATGTGTATCCCTCTGCGGTCATCGGCACCTTTTCCATGTCAGTTCAAACTCCTTAAGGGCGGGCCCCCTTTGACAATACTGTCAAGGAATTGACCCACCGAAGTCAAGAATCTGTTGATTTAGACCGTTTTCTAAAGCTAGCCGGTGGGCTCCGCGGAGCCTCAGCCAACGTAGCTTTGTAGAGGGGCGACGGTCAGGCTGCCTGCCCGCAAGGCCCGAATGGCCTCGGTAGCGGCGAGCGCGCCGGCGAGCGTTGTATAGTAAGGAATGTGGTTCAGCAAGGCCGACCGGCGTATCGACATGGAGTCCGCCAGAGCCTTGGCGCCCTCGGTCGTGTTGAAGACGATGTCGATATCGCCGTTTGTGATGGCGTCGACGATGTGCGGGCGCCCCTCGAGGACTTTGTTGACCCGCTCGCAGGCGATCCCATGTGCGGCAAGATGGCGCTGGGTTCCCCGCGTTGCGACGATGCGGAACCCCATCTCGATCATAGTCCGCACCGGCGCGAGCAGCTTGTCCTTGTCGAGATCCTTCACGGAAACGAAGACGGTTCCCGACAGGGGCAGCTTGGCGCCACCGCCGAGCTGGCTCTTGGCGAAGGCGACGGCGTAGTCGCGGTCGAGGCCCATCACCTCGCCGGTCGAGCGCATCTCCGGTCCCAGCACGGGATCGACGCCCGGGAACCGGGCGAAGGGGAAGACGGCTTCCTTCACGGCGATATGGTCGAGCTTCGCCGGTGTCAGGCCGAAATCGTCGAGCGGTTTGCCGGCCATGACCTCGGAGGCGATGCCGGCGATCGGCTTGCCGATGACCTTGGCGACGAACGGCACCGTGCGCGAGGCTCGCGGGTTGACCTCCAGGATGTAGATGTCGTCGTTCTGGATCGCGAATTGAATGTTCATCAGCCCGACCACGTTCAGCGCCCGCGCCAACTCCCTCGCTTGCCGTTCGAGTTCCGCAATGATTGCCGGTTTCAAGGAATGGGGCGGAAGCGAACAAGCGCTGTCTCCTGAATGCACGCCCGCTTCCTCGATGTGCTCCATTACCCCGCAGATAAAGACGTCGCGGCCGTCGGCCAGCGCGTCCACGTCCACTTCGATGGCATCGCGCAAATACGAGTCGAGCAGGACGGGGCTCTTACCGGACACGACCACGGCCTCGGCGATGTAGCGCTCGAGTTGCGCTTCGTCATGGACGATTTCCATGGCGCGGCCGCCGAGCACGTAAGACGGCCGGATCACCACGGGGAATCCGATCCGCTTGGCGATGGCGACCGCCTCCTCGGCCGAGCGGGCAATGCCGTTGTTGGGCTGGCGCAGACCGAGCTGTTCGATCAGCGCCTTGAAGCGGTCGCGGTCCTCGGCGAGATCGATGGCGTCGGGTGACGTGCCGAGAATGGGAACTTGCGCCTCTTCCAAGGCCGCCGCCAACTTCAGTGGCGTCTGGCCGCCGAACTGGACGATCACGCCCTTCACGGCGCCGTTCGTCTGTTCCTTCTGCACGATCTCGAGCACGTCTTCTTCCGTGAGCGGCTCGAAATAAAGGCGGTCAGACGTGTCGTAGTCGGTCGAGACGGTTTCGGGATTGCAATTGACCATGATGGTCTCGAACCCGGCCGCCGACAGCGCGAAGGCCGCGTGGCAACAGCAATAGTCGAACTCGATGCCTTGGCCGATCCGGTTCGGGCCGCCGCCGAGAATGATGATCTTGTCCGCGGCGCTCGGCCGCGCTTCGCAGGACTCGCCGCCGGTGAACCGCGTCTCGTAGGTCGAGTACATATAGGCCGTGGGCGAGGCAAACTCCGCCGCGCAGGTGTCGATGCGTTTGTAGACAGGGTGTACGTGCAGTGCATGCCGCGCGCTGCGGACGTCGGCGGGTGTCAGCCCGGCAAGCGTGGCCAGGCGGTCATCCGAGAAGCCCATGGCTTTCAACGCACGGAACGCGCCCGGCGTTTGCGGCAGTCCGTGTTCGCGGACGCGGGTCTCCGTGTCGATGATGTCCTGAAGCTGCCGGATGAACCACGGGTCGATGCGGCAGCTGTCATAGATCTGCTCGTGATCGACCCCGAGCCGCAGGGCTTGCGCCACCTTCAGCAGGCGGTCGGGCGTCGGCGATCCGAGCGCTTCGCGGATCACGTTCTTGTCGTCCCCCTGGCCAAGACCCTCGAAATGGAACTCGTCCAACCCCGTCAGGCCCGTCTCCAGTGACCGCAGTGCCTTCTGCAAGGACTCCGGGAAGGTCCGGCCGATGGCCATGGCCTCGCCGACCGACTTCATGGCCGTGGTAAGTGTCGGAGCGGAACCCTGAAACTTCTCGAAGGCGAAACGCGGAATCTTCGTGACCACGTAATCGATCGTGGGTTCGAACGAGGCGGGTGTTGCGCCGCCCGTAATGTCGTTCTCAAGTTCGTCCAGCGTGTAGCCGACGGCGAGCTTGGCGGCGATCTTGGCAATGGGGAAGCCGGTCGCCTTCGACGCCAGCGCCGAGGAACGCGACACACGCGGGTTCATCTCGATGACGATGAGCCGTCCGTCGTCGGGGTTCACGGCGAACTGAACGTTCGACCCGCCGGTCTCGACGCCGATCTCGCGCAACACCGCGATCGAGGCGTCGCGCATGATCTGGTATTCCTTGTCGGTGAGCGTGAGCGCCGGCGCCACGGTGATCGAGTCGCCTGTATGCACACCCATCGGATCGATGTTCTCGATGGAGCAAATGATGATGCAGTTGTCGTCCTTGTCGCGGACGACCTCCATCTCATATTCCTTCCAACCCAGCACCGACTCTTCGATCAGCACTTCGCAGGTGGGGGAGGCGTCGAGGCCGCGCTCGACGATCTCGAGAAACTCTTCGCGGTTGTAGGCAATGCCGCCACCGGTGCCGCCGAGCGTGAACGAGGGACGGATGATGGCCGGCAGGCCGACGTCCTGCATGGCCTCAAGCGCTTCGATCAGGCCTTTTTCGACATAGCGGCGCCGCCGCTCGGTCTCGTGCCGGCCCCAGTCCGCTTCGAATTCGAGCATCGCTTCGGCGCGCGCGTCGGGGTCCGAGTGCTCGGCCTCGATGCGCTCCACCTCCGCCTTGTACGTCTCACGGTCTGCGCGTTTCAGAGAGCCCGCATCGGCGAGGCGCGACTTGGGCGACTCGAGCCCGATCTTGTCCATGGCCTTGCGGAAGAGTTCACGGTCTTCCGCCTTGTCGATGACGTCGGCCTTCGCGCCGATCATCTCCACACCGTACTTCTCCAACACGCCGGCGCTCTCAAGGCTGAGCGCCGTGTTGAGGGCCGTCTGGCCGCCCATCGTGGGCAGCAGGGCATCGGGCCGTTCGCGTTCGATGATCCGTGCGACGAACTCGGGCGTGATCGGCTCGATATAGGTGGCGTCGGCGAGATCCGGGTCCGTCATGATCGTGGCCGGATTCGAATTGACCAGGATGATCCGGTAGCCCTCGTCTTTCAGCGCCTTGCAGGCTTGCGTGCCCGAATAGTCGAACTCGCACGCTTGGCCAATCACGATCGGTCCGGCGCCGATGATCAGAATGGATTTGATGTCTTCGCGTTTGGGCATCGTTCCGGCCGGGCTATGAGGTCTTCCGCGCGGCCATCAGCTCGACGAAGCGCGTGAAGAGGTAATGACTGTCTTGGGGGCCGGGCGAGGCCTCCGGATGGTATTGCACCGAGAAGACGGGCTTGTCCTTGACCTTCAGCCCGGCGTTCGAGCCGTCGAACAAAGACGTGTGAGTCTCGGTGACCGTCTCGGGCAGGCTTTCCCGTGTCACGGCGAAGCCGTGGTTCATCGAGGTGATCTCGACCTTGTGGGTCTCGAAATCCTTGACGGGGTGATTGGCGCCGTGATGGCCCTGGTGCATCTTGGCCGTCTCGGCTCCGAGCGCCCGGCCCAGCATCTGATGGCCGAGGCAGATGCCGAAGGTCGGGACCCCGCTGTCGATGATCTTCTCCAGCTCAGGCACCGCGTATTCGCCGGTCGCCGCCGGATCGCCCGGACCGTTCGAGACGAAAACGCCGTCGGGCTTGCGTGCCAGAATGGACTCGGCGCTGGTGTCGGCCGGGACCACGGTGATCTTGCAGCCCACAGTCGCCAGCTCGCGCAGGATGTTGCGCTTCAATCCGAAGTCGATGGCGACCACATGGAAGCGCGGCGACTCCTGACGGCCGTAGCCCTCGCCCCAGCGCCAGGACGTCTCGTCCCAGGTGTAGCTTTGCCCGCAGGTGACGTCCTTGGCGAGATCGAGGCCGACCATGCCGGACCACGCAGCGGCCTCGCGCTTCAGCGCGTCGATATCGAAAACACCGTCCGGGGAATGCGCGATCACCGCATTCTGCATGCCGTTCTCGCGAATGAGTGCCGTCAGCGCCCGCGTATCCACGCCGGTGATGGCGATGATGCCGCGCGCCTTGAGCCACGAGTCCAGGTCCTGCGCGGCGCGCCAATTGGACGGCGCGGTGATCGAGGTGCGCAAGACACAGCCCTTCACGCCGGACGAGGCGGCGAGATTGGAGGT